>JBOIEQ010000023.1:0-37435 GCA_050741255.1 Burkholderiales bacterium
GGCGCGAGGAGGCCGCATAGCCCTTCTATGCAACGACGAGCGACGACGCAGACGGGTTCTTTTGGCTCAACCCGAAGGGAACGCGGGAGCACGGGTACCATCGGTCCATTGCGTTGTCGCCACTCGCTTGCAGTGTCCGGCACTGCGGCGCGAGCGGCTCCTAGCACTGAACCCCTACTCCCGCGTTCGCCGCATACGTTTAGGTCCATGACAGGCTCTAGGCGCCCGTCGCCAGAGCCGGGCGTGCTTGGCGTTCGCCACCCCCTGCAGGTAGAATCGCGCGCTTCGCTGGGCCGCTCCTCAGTGATTGAACTTTTGCGGCCGGCGCCCATCTGAAGGGCGGCAAGTCTTTGCCGCCGAGCCTGGGCCAGGGCGAAGCCCGAAGTCGATACCTAAACCAATGATCCGCGTAGAAAATCTCGTCAAAGCTTTCGGCGCCAAGCGCGCCGTGAACGACGTGTCCTTTGCCGTCGAGCGCGGCGAGGTGCTGGGCTTCCTCGGTCCCAACGGGGCGGGCAAGTCGACGACCATGCGGATCATCACCGGTTTTTACCCCCCGACCTCGGGCCGGGTGACGGTGGGCGGCTTTGATGTCGCTGAAGACCCGATTCCCGCCAAGCGCCTGATCGGCTACCTGCCCGAGAACGCCCCGGGCTACGCGGACATGACGGTGCACGGTTTTCTCGGCTTCGCCGCGGACCTGCGCGGGCTCACCGGCGACACCAAGAAGAAGGCCGTGCACAAGGCGGTCGAGATCTGTTCGCTGGAAGGCGTGCTGTACCAGACGATCGACACGCTGTCGAAGGGCTACAAGCACCGCACCTGCCTCGCCCAGTCGATCGTCCACGATCCCGATGTCCTGATCCTCGACGAGCCGACCGACGGCCTCGATCCCAACCAGAAGCACGAGGCGCGCAGCCTGATCAAGCGGATGGGCGCGAGCAAGGCCATCGTGTTCTCGACCCACATCCTGGAAGAAGTCGAAGCCGCCTGCACGCGCGTCATCATCATCGACCGCGGCAGCGTCGTCGCCAACGGCACGCCAGCGGAGTTGAAGGCGCGCTCCGAGATGGCCGGGGCCGTGCGCGTGACGGTGTCGGGCGTGGCCGGTGCCGCGGTGGCGCAGCGCCTGGGCGCGATGCCCGGTGCCGCGCGCGCCGAGCCGCTGGAAGATGCCGGCGGCCGCAGCACCGTTCGTGTTTATCCAAAAACCCGCGGCGCGGCCTTCACTGCCGCCGTCGCGCAGTCCGCCCAGGCGGCGGGCTGGCAAGTGGAAGAGTTGGTCACGGAAGAAGGCCGGCTCGACGACGTGTTCCGCGCCATCACGCTGCCCGATACGGTCAGGCACGGCCACGGGGTGATCGCACGATGAACGCCTGGACGAATATCAGGGCCATCGTGAAGCGCGAGCTGGGCGGCTACTTCAGCTCGCCGGTTGCCTATGTGTTCCTCGTCATCTTCCTGCTGCTGACCGGGTTCTTCACGTTCACGATCGGCAATTTCTTCGAGCGCGGCGAAGCCTCGCTCGTGTCCTTCTTCACCTGGCACCCCTGGCTCTACCTGTTCCTGGTGCCCGCCGTCGGCATGCGCCTGTGGTCGGAAGAGCGCCGCCTCGGCACGCTCGAACTGCTGCTCACCATGCCGGTGACCACCGCGCAGGCGATCGTCGGCAAGTTTCTCGCGTCGTGGATCTTCCTCGCGCTGGCGCTGGCGCTGACCTTCCCGGTCTGGGTCACCGTCAACATCCTGGGCTCGCCGGACAACGGCGTGATTTTCGCCGGCTACATCGGCAGCCTGCTGCTCGCCGGCAGCTACCTCGCGATCGCGTCCATGACTTCCGCCATGACCCGCAACCAGGTCGTGAGCTTCATCGTCTCGGTGATGATCTGCCTGTTCCTGATCCTCGCAGGCTTCACCCCCGTGACCGATCTGCTGGTGCGCTGGGCGAGTCCCTGGTTCGTCGACATCGTCGCCTCGTTTTCCGTGATGACGCACTTCGACAGCTTCCAGCGCGGCGTGATCGAGCTGCGCGACGTCGCCTTCTTCGGTTCGCTGATCGGCTTCGCGCTGTTCGCGACCGGCGTCATCATCCGCGGTCTGCGGGCGGGCTGAGGCGCACATGAACAAAAAAGCCCTCGAGACCCTGCTCCTGTCCACCGGCGGCGTGCTGCTGGTGTTCGTGATCCTCGTTGCCGCCAATTTCCTGCTGTCGGCGATCCCGGCCCGCATCGACCTGACCCAGGGCAACGTCTACACCCTCTCCGACGGCACGCGCCAGGTGCTGGGCAAGCTCGATTCGCCGGTCAAGATCCGTTTCTATTACTCGCAGGGCAACAGTGCGGTCCCGGTCGCACTGAAGACCTTCGCCAAGCGCGTCGAGGACCTGCTGACCGAATACAAGTCCGCGTCCAGGGGCAGGATCATCATCGAGAAGCTGAATCCCGAGCCCGATTCGGATGCCGAGGATTCGGCCTCGCTCGACGGCATCGACGGCCAGCTCACGAACACCCAGGAGAAGTTCTACCTGGGCCTGTCGGTCAGCTTCCTCGACCAGAAGGTGGCGATTCCCATCCTCGCCCCGGAGCGCGAGCGCCTGCTCGAGTACGACATCACGCGCGCGATCTCGCAGGTCACGCAGACGAAGAAACCGGTGGTCGGCGTGATGAGCGCGCTGCCGGTGTTCGGCCGCTCCCTCGATCCGACCGGCGGCAAGCAGCCGGCGGACCCGTGGGTGGTGCTGTCCGAACTGAAGCGCAATTTCGACGTGCGCGAAGTCGCCCAGAGCGCGGCCCGCATCCCCGACGACATCAAGGTGCTGCTGGTGATCCACCCGCGCGACCTGACGGAGGAGGGCGAATACGCGATCGACCAGTTCGTCCTGCGCGGCGGCAAGCTGATCGCCTTCCTCGATCCGTACTGCTACTTCGACCAGCAGCGCGACGTGCAGAACCCGTTCGGCGGCACGCAGGCGACGTCCTCGTCCTTCCCGCGCCTGCTGAAGGCCTGGGGCTACGACATGCCGCTCGGCAAGGTCGTCGCCGACCTGACCTTCGCCAGCGGGCAGGGCGCGCGGCTGCTGCCGACGCTGCTCAACCTGCAGGGCGATGCGCTGAACCAGGACGACGTGGTGACGAGCCAGGTCGGCACCATGCTGATTCCGTTCGGCAGCTGGCTCGCACCGCTGTCGGAAGCCAAGGACGCGACGAAGGATGGCGCAAAGGACGCGACGAAGGATATGGCCAAGGACACCGCCAAGGATGCCCCTGCCGCCAAGCCGCCGGCGACGGGACTGACAGCGACGGTGCTGGCGAAGACCTCGCCGAACTCCATGCTGGTCGACCTCATCATCGCGACGCTCACCGGCGAGCCGTCCACGCGCGGCTTCGAGCCGTCGGGCAAGGAAAACGCCCTCGCGCTGCGCCTGTCCGGCAAGTTCAAGACGGCTTTCCCCGAGGGCAAGCCGCAGCCGTACACGCCGCCGCCCCCGCCCCCGAAAAAAGGCGAGAAGGCCGCCCCCGCGCCGGTGGCGAAACCCGCCGCGGACGTCCCGCACCTCACCGAAGCGAAGGAAGACACGCAGGTCGTGATCGTCTCCGACGCCGACATGCTGGCCGACGGCGCCGCGGTCGAAGTGCAGGAAGTGTTCGGCCAGAAGGTCATCGTGCCGCGCAACGGCAACCTGAACTTCCTGCAGAGCCTGGTCGAGCAGTTCGCCGGCGACAGCGCACTGGGCAGCCTGCGCAGCCGCGCGGCCTTCTCCAAGCCGCTGACCGTGACGCAGAACCTCGCGCAGCGCGCGCAGGAGCAATACCTCGGCAAGATCAAGGAACTCGAGGACAACCTGCAGCAGACGCAGGACAAGCTGCAGGCGCTGCAGAAGGCGCGCGGCGCCGGCGCCGGCACCGTGCTGACACCCGAACAGCAGGCCGAGGTCGAAGCCTTCCGCAAGAAGTCGCTCGAGACCAAGGGCGAGCTGAAGGAGCTGCGCAAGACGCTCCGCATCGAGACCGACCGCCTCGAGTTCATCACCAAGCTCGTCAACATCGGCCTGATGCCGTTCCTGGTGGCGTTGGCGGGTCTCGCCCTGTTCCTGTCCCGCCGCCGTCGCGCCGCCGCGCGCGCCGCTTAATCCGGTCGGCCCACGTCATGTCCCGCCGCGCGCTGCTCATCCTGCTCGCCGTGTTCGCGCTGCTCGGCATCGGCGTATTGGCCTACGTCTGGCAGGACGACGCCTCGTGGCGCAAATCCGATATGCGCACCGGCGAGAAGCTGCTGCCGGCTTTCGTCGTCAACGACGTCTACGAGATCCAGCTGCGCGACGCGAAGTCGCAGGTCAACCTCGTCCGCACCGGCGACCGCTGGGTGCTGAAGGAGCGCGCCGACTTCCCGGCCAATTTCACGGAGATCGGCGACCTCCTGGTGAAGCTCTCCGACCTCAAGGTGGTGCAGACCGAATCGGTCGCGCCCGCACAGCTCGTGCGGCTCGACCTCGCACCGCCGCCCGCGCCGGGCGCGGACGCCAAGGCGGCCGAGGGCACGGGCCTCGCCGTCGTGCTGAAGGCCAAGGACGGCAAGGAGCTCGCCAGCCTCGTCTTCGGCAAGAAGGTGCTGAAGAAGGACCCGCTGAATCCGCTGCCGGCGGCGAAGGACGGCACCCCCGCGGGCCGCTACGTCTGGCAGCCGGCCCGCCCGCAGACGGTGGTCGCGATCGGCGACCCGATGTCCAACCTGGAAGTGCAGATCGGCCGCTGGCTCGACCGCAAGTTCGTCAAGATCGAACGCATCAAGTCCATCGCCGGACCGGGCTGGAAGATCGAGCGCAGCGACGAATACGAACCGTGGAAGCTGGTCGGCGGTGGCAATCTCAGCCCGCAGGCCGCCGGCTCGATCGCCGCGGTCGTCGGCAACCTTGCCTTCGAGGACGTCGCGACGGGCATGAAGCCGGCCGACCTGGTGAAACCCGTCGAGCTGACCGCGCTGACCTTCGACGGCCTGACCTACACGGTGCGCGCCGCCCGCCGCGGCGACACCACCGAGGGCCTGCTGACGGTGACCGTCGCGGGCGAGCCGATCGCAAAGCGCCCGCCCGAGAAGAACGAGAATCCCGAGATGGCCGCCAAGCGTGACAAGCAGTTCGAGGAAGACCGCAAGCGGCTGCTGGACCGGCTCGCCTACGACCGGCTGCTGGCCGACCGCGTGTTCGTCGTGTCGGCGCAGACCGCGGCGCCCATCATCCTGCGCACGCGCGCCGATTTCCTGGCGAAGCCGCCCCCGCCGCCCGCGCCGGGCGCGAAGAAGTAAACTCCGGCCATGAAGTTCAAGGTCGCCCCCAAGTCCCCCGTGTTCCCGCAGGCCACGCGCTGGTCGATGGAGAAGCGCAAGGGCGGCTACGAGTCCGACATCACCGCGATGGTGCGGAACATGCTGAAGGACGAAACGATCCTCGAAGACCAGCGCTTCGCGTGGGACCGCTGGCGCAACGACGAGCGGCTGGCGGGCAAGGAATAGCCGTCAGGAGTGGCCGCCAAGATCTCGATACCCCCTTGAGGGGTACGCCAAGGCCGCCAAGAAAGTCTGATTGTAGTTTCGATGTGACAAGACACTTCCGGCCGGGTCCGGGGTTTAATCATCCCCTGTTTTCCTTGGCGTTCTTTGCGTCGTGGCGGCGATAAGCTTTTTTCGTTGGTCAGGAGGATCCCCGTGAAAATTTCGACCTCATGCCTCGCGGCGGTCCTGACGTCCGCCGCCGCCATCGCTCCGGCGGCCGATTACCCGGTGAAGCCAGTGCGTATCATTGCCGCCTCCTCGCCCGGCAGCGCGGTCGACATCGTCGTGCGCATCATCGCGCAGAAGCTGGCGGAGCCGCTCGGTCAGCAGGTGATCGTGGACAACCGTGCGGGCGCCGGCGGCAACCTCGGCGCCGAACTCGCGGCGAAAGCCCCGCCCGACGGCTACACGCTGTTCATCGGCTCGCCGGCGCACGCCATCAACACGGGGCTCTACCGCAGGCTGAACTACGACCTCCTGCGGGATTTTGCCCCGGTGAGCCAGGTGACGACCGGCGCGTACATGGTGGTGGTCCATCCCTCGCTGCCCGCGAAGACCCTGAAGGAGCTGGCCGCACTGGCGCGCGCGAAACCCGGACAGCTCAACTTTTCCTCGGCCGGCGCGGGCAACGCCACGCATCTCGCGGGCGAATTGTTCAAGAGCCTGACGAAGACCAGCATCGAGCACGTGCCCTACAAGGGCGGCGGTCCCGCCATGACCGACCTGATCGGCGGACAGGTCCAGATCATGTTCCCCAACCTCACGCAGGCGCTGCCGCAGGTGAAGACCGGCCGCATCCGCGCGCTGGCGGTCACCAGCGAAAAGCGGTCGCCTTCCGCGCCCGACGTGCCGACCGGTATCGAGTCCGGCCTCCCGGGCTATGTGGTGACGTCGTGGTTCGGCATCCTGGTGCCGGCGGGGACGCCGCGCGAGATCGTCATGAAGCTCAACGGCGACCTGGTGCAGACCCTGCGCGCGCCTGACGTGCGGGACAAGCTGGCCGGCGACGGCGCTGAGCCCGTGACGTCGACCCCCGAGCAGTTCGGAGTATTCCTCAAGTCCGAAGTCACTAAGTGGACCCAGGTGATCCGCGAAGCGAAGATCGCGCCGGAATGACCGGTTGATTCAGCCGTTCGCCGGCGCCTTCAGCACTTCAGCGGCGACCGTCACCGACGTCTGCTCGTCCGAGAAGGTCACGTCCCCTTCCTGCACCAGGCACTGCAGCCGCATGTTCTTCTGAGCGAGCCCGGCCAGCGCCTGCGTGGTCGCCGTCGGCAGCCTGAACACGGTCAGGGCATCGATGGCTTCCAGCTCGGTGCCGCTTTGCGCCCACCAGCGGTCCGCGCCGCGGCCGTAGGCATAGATGGCGACCGCCGCCGCTCGCCCCGCGGCCCGGCGCACCTGCTTTACCTCCGGCAGCCCCACGTCGATCCACTGCAGGATCACGCCGGTGAGGTCCTTGCGCCAGAGTGCCGGCTCATCCGCGCTGCTGAGTCCATTGCCGAACGCGAGCGCCGGGTCGGCATGCAGGGCGAAGGCCAGCAGGCGCACCATCATCCGCTCGTCGGTCTCGGAGGGATGGCGCGCGAGCGTCAGCGCGTGGGTCTCGTAGTAGGGGCGGTCGAGGTCGCTGACCTGCAACTCGGCCTTGAAGATGGTGGCGTTGAGCGCCATAGCGGGACGACCTCTATTCAGCCGTTCGTATTGAGCGCAGCGCAGCGGAGTCGAAATATGAACGGCATGCACTACATTGGGCATGCTTCGACTTCGCGCCTGTGGCGCTACGCTCAGCACGAACGGTCACTCTCAACAATTTACTAGCGCGCCACGAACTGACAGGTCGTTTCGAGGATGCGCTCGTTCGCCGCGCCGCGGATCTCGCAGTGCACCAGCGCGAAGCTGCGGCCCTCGTGCAGCACGCGGGCACGCACGTGCAGGCGCGGCCCGCGGCCGGGGCTCACGAACCACGCGCTGCAGTTGGACAGGCGGAAGCGCGGCGGCACGGCGGCCATGGCCGTGCGCGCGGCCAGCCCCACCTGGACGCCGCCCTGCACGTGCCCGACGCGGTTGCCCAGGTGCGGGGAAACATCGACCGCCAGCGCGGCGCCGTCCTGCACCGCGTGCGGCACGCCGGCCCAGAAATGATCGATGAAGGGCGACGCCGGCGTGGCGGCGGCCAGCGCCTCGTCGCAGCGCGCGAGGACGACGCGTTCGTGCGGTTCGAGTTCCGCTTCCTTGAGGGGGCGCAGCGGCTCGCGCTTCGCCTGCTGCCAGGGCAGGGGCGCGAGCTTCACGCCGGGCGGGGGCGGCAGCAGCACGAAGGCGCCGTCCGCGTAGGCGGCCACTGCGCCGCCGGAGGTCAGGACCGCGTGCGACAGGGATTCCCGCACGTGCTCGCCGCGCGCGTGGCCCATGAAGCGCGAGCGGCATTCGAGATGCGCCGTCAGCGGCACGCCGGTGAACTGCATCGCCAGGCTGACCGTCGCCATGCGCGCGCCGGGTTCGGCGCCGGTGCGCGAAGTGGTGGCGAGCGCCGTGTCCACGAGGATCGCGAGCGCGGGCAGGTTGACGCTGCCGGCCGCATCCCGGCACCAGCCATCGTCCTTGAAACTCAGCGTCGCACGCTCGGTGCCCTTTTGCACGCCGCGCCAGCGCAGGCCCATGAGGTAACCGGGGAAGTGCAGGCCGGCGATGCGACTGCCGGCCAGCGCCGTGAGGACGCGTTTGCGGAGGGCGGCGGCGGAACGGGAGGAATCGGCGGGGCGGGTCATCGGTTAATTGTACGGGGAAGCGATTGCCCGATGCGCGCCGTCAGCACCCCGAGCTTGGTCGACAGCAGCAGTCCCGCCGCGGCGCAGGCGAGGCCGCCGATCAGCACGGTGTTGCCCGCGCCGATCGCATCCGCGGTTGCACCGGCGGCAAGCGCGCCGAACGGCATCACGCCGACGAAGGCCGCCGTGTACAGGCTCATCACCCGTCCGCGCTTGTCGTCATCGACCAGCGACTGCAGCAGCATGTTGACGGACACCGACACGGTCAGGATGGAGAAGCCGATGACGCTCATCAGCGGCAGCGCGACCCACGGACTGCGGGCGAACGCCAGGCCGGCCAGCGCGATGCCGGCGGCAATAGCGGCGAGGGTGATGCCCCGGGGCAGCTTGGTGACCGCCGGCCGCCAGGTGAGCGCCAGCGTGCCGAGCAGGGCGCCGAAGCCCGCCGCGGCGACCAGGAAGCCCACCATTTCGCCGCCGCCGCCGAAGCGTTCGTGCACCAGCGCCGGCGCCAGCATCGAATAGGGCGTGGCGACCAGCGCGACACAGGCCAGGATGCCGAGCAGCACGCGGATGGGCTTGTGCCGCCAGGCGTAGAGGACGCCCTCGCGCAGGCCGGCGAGCGCGGGCGTCTCATTGGGCGCGGGCGTACTGTGGCGCGGCCGGATGAAGGCGAAAGAGCCGAGCAGGAACACGTAGGTCGAGGCGTAGATCGCGAAACACCAGGCTTCGTCGATGCGGCCGATCAGCAACCCGGCGATGGCGGGTCCCAGCAGCCGCCCGCAGTTCATCGTCAGCGACATCACCGCGACCGCGTTCGGCAGGTCGGCGCGGTCGTCCATGAGTTCCGTCAGGTAGGCGTGGCGCACCGGCAGCTCGAGCGCGATGAAGATGCCGAGCGCGAACTGCAGCGCGATGATCGTCGTCGGGGTGAGCCAGCCGAGAAAGGCGAACGCGGTCAGCGTGACGGCATGCAGCGCCTCCAGCCATTGCGAGAGCAGCATGAGGCGGTGGCGGTTGAAACGGTCCGCCCACAGGCCGACCAGCGGCGAGAGCAGCAGAACCGGCAGGTTGGAAGCGAAGGCCATGACGCCCACCAGCGTGGACGAGCCGGTGGTGCGGTAGAGGAACCACTGCAGCGCGATGATCTGCACCCAGTAGCCGACGATGGAAAACACCTGCCCGCCGACGAACAGGGAAAAGTTGCGGTGGCGCAGTGCGCGCAGAGCTTGCAAGCGGAAGCGCTTTCGGTGGGAGACCCGGGCACAGACCCGCGCCAGGGGCGACGAGTATACGCCGCCCGCCCGCGGGAACCCGCGGCTGCCCGATGATGGTCTGCTATATTCGGGTGCTTCCCCTCCTTGCCTCCAACGCGCGCCAGGCGCGGTCTGCACGTGATTCGCAGCGGTTTCCCGATGTCCATCACGACGGTGTTCCTGATCGCCGCATGCAACATGTGCAGCCTGCGCGCGAGCAAGGTCCTCGTCACCCTCTACGCGCTGCACCTCGGCGCGGGCGAAGCGGTGGTTGGCATCCTGGTGGCCGCGTACGGGATCAGCCCGATGCTGCTCGCCCTGTTCGCGGGCCGGCTGACGGACCGCATCGGCGTGCGGGTGCCCATGCTGATCGGCTCCGCCGGCTGCATGGCCGGACTGTTGGTACCCGCGATTGTTCCCAGCGTGCCCGCGCTGTTCGTGTCCTCGCTGATCATCGGGACGTCCTACGTGTTCTACCACGTGGCCGTGCAGCAGCTGATCGGTCTGCTGTCCACCGCGGAAACGCGCACCCGCAATTTCAGCCACTACAGCCTGGTGCAGGCCGTCGCGAGCCTGCTGGGGCCGCTCGTGGCCGGGATCGGCATCGATCTCTTCGGTCACCGCTGGATGTATATCGGTTTCGCAGTGCTGCCGCTGCTCGCGACGGCGGGCCTGCTGGCGACGCCGGGCTTGCGCGGCATGCGGGCGAAGGGGGCGGGGGAGGGTGCCAGGCGCGTGGGCGACCTGCTGCGCAATCCCGCGATCCGCCGGGTGCTGTTCGTGAGCGGCATCGCGCTCGCCGGCAACGACCTGTTCCTCTTCTACCTGCCGGTGTATGCCAGCAAGGCCGGCCTGTCGGCGACGCAGATCGGCCTGGTGCTGGCGGCGTTCGCCGCGGCTGCCTTCGTGGTGCGCACGGCCATTCCCCTGCTGGCGCGCCGTCTGGGCGAGGGCCCGCTGCTGACGGTGTGCCTGGTGATCGCGGGCTTCACCTATCTGCTGTTCCCGCTGTTCGTGAATCCCTGGGCGCTGGGCGCCGCCGCGTTCGCGCTCGGGCTGGCGATGGGGGTGTGTCAGCCGGTGTCGATCCTGCTGGCCTATGCCTGCGCGCCGGCGGGGCGCACGGGGGAAACGCTCGGCATGCGGCTGTTCGTCATGTACTTCACCCAGACCAGCGTACCGCTGAGCTTCGGCGCGGTCGGCGCAATGCTGGGCGCGGGGCCCGTGTTCTGGGCGGTCGCCGCATTGCTGGTCGGCGGCGGCTGGATGAACCGCGGGCTGATGCCGGCCAAACCTCCCGCCGGCTAGACGCGCCGCGTCAGGCGAGGCGCCGCTTGAAATAGGCGATGGTTTCGCGCAGGCCGTCGGCCAGCGGCGTGCCCGGCTGCCACTGCAGCTTGTCTCGCGCGAGGCCGATGTCGGGTTGCCGCTGGCGCGGGTCATCCTGCGGCAGCGGGCGGAACGCGAGCTTCGACTTCGATCCCGTCAGCGCCAGGATCTGTTCGGCGAGCCCGCGCATCGAGATCTCGTCCGGGTTGCCGAGATTGACCGGGCCGGTGAAATCCGGCGCGCTCGCCATCAGGCTGATGAGACCGCGGATCAGGTCGTCCACGTAGCAGAACGAGCGCGTCTGCGTGCCGTCGCCGTAGAGCGTGATGTCCTCGCCGCGCAGCGCCTGCACGATGAAGTTGCTCACCACGCGCCCGTCGTTGGGATGCATGCGCGGGCCGTAGGTGTTGAAGATGCGCGCGACCTTGATCTCGAGCTGGTGCTGGCGGTGGTAATCGAAGAACAGCGTCTCGGCGCAGCGCTTGCCCTCGTCGTAACAACTGCGCGGCCCGATCGGATTGACGCGGCCCCAGTATTCCTCCGTCTGCGGGTGCACTTCCGGATCGCCGTACACCTCGGACGTCGAGGCCTGCAGGATGCGCGCCTGCAGCCGCTTGGCGAGGCCCAGCATGTTGATCGCGCCGTGCACCGAGGTCTTGGTGGTCTGCACGGGATCGAACTGGTAATGGATCGGCGAGGCGGGGCAGGCCAGGTTGTAGATTTCGTCGACCTCGACGTAGAGCGGGAAGGTCACGTCGTGGCGCAGCACCTCGAAGCGGGGCTTGCCCGACAGGTGGGCGATGTTTTCCTTGCTGCCGGTGAAGTAGTTGTCGACGCACAGCACGTCGCGGCCTGCGGCGAGCAGCGCGTCGCACAGGTGCGAGCCCAGAAATCCCGCGCCCCCCGTCACCAGCACTTTGTTCAAATTTTTTATACGCCCTGCAATCGCAGGCGTCTCCCGACGATGACGCGGAATTGTAGGCCAAGCCCCCGGGCGTGGCTATGCGACTGCCCCGCGCCTCGCGCATAATCGGGGGTGCGCCGCGCGTGCCGCGCCGTGCAATCCCTCCTACTTTATCGCCCAGGATCCGCAATGAAAATCGCCGTCATCGACGACTACCAGAACGCCTTCAAGACCCTTGCCGCCGCCGCGCGCCTGAAGGACCACGACATCGTGAGCTTTCAGGACACGCTGAAGGACACGGCGAAGCTCGCCGAGCGCCTGAAGGATTTCGATGTGCTGGTGCTGACGCAGCAGCGCACGCCGTTCCCGCGCGCGCTGGCCGAGAAGCTGCCCAAGCTCAAGCTGATCAGCCAGACCGGTCGCAACACCAATCACGTGGACATCGAGGCCTGCACCGAGCTCGGCATCGTGGTGGCCGCCGCCGGCGCGGGCCTGCCCAATCCCACCGCGGAACTGACCTGGGCGCTGATCCTCGCCAGCCTGCGCAACATCCCGCTGGAAGTGCAGAAGCTGAAGGACGGCGTCTGGCAGACCACCGTCGGCACCGGTTTGAAGGGCAAGACGCTGGGCATCTACGCCTATGGCCGCATCGGCAGCCTGGTCGCCGAAGTCGGGCGCGCGTTCGGCATGAAAGTCGTGTGCTGGGGCCGCGAAGGCTCGCTCGCCAAGGCGAAGGAGGCGGGCTTCGAAGTTGCCGCCTCGCGCGAGGCGTTCTTCGCGAACGCCGACGTGATTTCGCTCCACATTCCGCTGAACAAGGAGACGCGCGGCATCGTCAAGCGCGCGGACCTGGACCTGATGAAACCGGGCGCGCTGATCGTGAACACGAGCCGCGCGCCGCTCATCGAGGCGGGCGCGCTGGAAGGGGCGCTCAAGGCCGGCCGCCCGGGCTTCGGGGCGATCGACGTCTACGAGGAAGAGCCGGTGCTCGGCGGCAACCACCCGCTGCTCAAGATGGCGAACGTGGTGTGCACGCCGCACCTGGGTTACGTCGAGCGCACCACTTACGAAAGTTACTTTGGTTCGGCGGCGGACAACATCCTCGGTTTCGTCGCCGGCAAGCCGGTCAACGTGATGAACCCGGAGGCGGTCGGCAAGCGGAAGTAGGCGCACAACCGCCGGAGGCGAAAAACGCGGCCCCGCGGGCCGCGTTTTTTATTGGACGCTTCGCGCCGGCATCAGCGCATGTTGTCGAGGGCGCGGAAATGCTTGCGAGCGTAGTCCAATAGTTGCCCGTCGCTCGGGTGATCGACGCTTTCCACCGCGACGACCTTCTTCGACAGGTCGTGCGCGTGCTGCGCCAGGTATTTGACGAATTCGGTCTTGGCATTGGCCGGGCCGACCACCAGGATTTCCTGCGCCCCGGTAAGGGCCCCGGCGATCTTGCCGAAGAATGCCGGATCCTCAGCCGCGTGGCCGGCGCCGACGGCCCCGCGCTTGTGGTGCAGGTGCTGATGCGCCTTCCCGTGGATGAGCTTCTTTTCGACGTCCTCGCGCGTGAAGTGCTGCACGTGGGCTTCCGTATGGTCGAGCCAGACGACGGCGTGGTAGTGGGACATGGGTGTTTCCTCCGCAAGGTGAACAGCGATGCGGTCAGCTTACGCCGCCTTGGCCCGCGGGCTTTGCGCCAGGTCAAACCTCCTGCACCGTGCGGTGTGCGCCCATGAAAAACGCGGCCCGCGGGCCGCGTTTTGGGGGTCCTTGCACGATCAGTGCAGGTGCCTGCGGTTCCGCGGGGCGGGCGAGGCGCCCGTGGCCGCCGTCTCCTCGGACACCGTGCTGCCGCGTTTTTCCCAGTCGCGCTGGAAGAGATCGTTGACCAGCGACAGGACCTGGTCCACTTCGTCGCGGCCGAGATAGCGCGAGAGCGCCGCGTCCACGTCCTCGTTGGCGCACTGGCGGCGCACTTCCTGGATCGCGTCGGCGGTGGGACCGACGAACATCAGCCCGAGCTCGTCCTCGCCGTTCTCGTGGTACCAGGTGACCTCGATCTCGGAGGCGTATTCGGTCATCGGCCCGAGCGTGTCCAGCGATTCGGAGAGCCGCGCGCCGAAGCTGCGGCCGATCTCGGCGGTCCAGCACAGGTCGAGCGTGCGCTCGCGCGGGTCCCACGCGACGCCCGGCTCCTGTTGTTCGATGCTCTTCAGGTCGGTGATGTGCTTGACCTCGCAGTAATCGAGCCAGGGCTTCAACGCCTCCTCGATGTGCACGACTTCCACGCCCTTGGTCAGGAAGATGGTGCCGTGGACATGCACTTCCTTGCGGCGCTGCGGGGTTTTCATGTCACTGTTCCGGGAAGGGGCATGGCAGGCGCAGGGACCGCAGTGTAAAAAAGCGGCCCTGCCGTGAGGGCGCGATTATAGCCGACCGGCCATCATCCGGTGGCGCCAGTGCCCGCCACCGCGCGCCGAGTGACACGGATCAGGCGTCGCGGAAGAGCCGTCCCGCGCCGGGAATCGCGCGGCGGTCGCCCAGCACGCGCAGCATGCCCCACATCAGGGACTGGTTACTGGCCACGACCGGCTTGCCGGTCGCCTTTTCCACCGGTTCTATGCTTTCCAGCGTGCGCAGGTTGGAGCAACTGATGAAGATGGCCTCGGTCCCGGGGCGGTCCACTGCCTGCGCCAGCGCCGCCACGCGGGCGGGCGTGATCTCCGAGTGCGCCTCGGTGCCGAAGCCCTGGATGGCCAGCACCTTGAAGCCGGCGGCTTCCAGGTCCTGTTTCACGCGATCGTTGAGCCACGGCTTGTAGGCGCTGGCAACGCTAATGCGCGTGGCGCCCACCGCCCGCAGCGCATCGGTGATGACGGCGGCCGAGGACACGCAGGGGATGCCGGTCTCCTTGGCGATCGCCACGGCCATCGCGCGATCGTCACGCTGGCCCTTCATGAAACCGCCCGCGGTGCAGCCATAGCCGATCACGCCGACCTTGGCGTGCGCCAGCAGCGCCGCGGCCGCCGGCGCCTTGGTGCTGAGTGCCAGCAGGTTCTCCTCGGTGTCGCCGGTGTGCGGGATGCGCTGGGCATGCACCGACATGCCGGGGCCGGCCAGCCGCTGCACCTCGTATTCCATGACGGTGTTCCACGAGGGCACGATCAGGCCCAGCTTGCGTTCCCATTGATCCACGGTCTCATCCCCCAGCGGTCGCAGCGTGGATTGTGCCACTCGCGGCCGGCTATCCGGCCAGTCCGATATTTTTCAGCGCGGTTTCCAGCGCGCCGCGTTCCCGCGCCAGAAATTCCCCGCTCGCCACCGACCCGCGGTAGGTATTGGCCCAGTAGTGATGCGCAAGCTCGGCGTTCCATTCTTCGCTCTGCGTCGCGGCGGCGAGCGCACCGTCCCAGAATGCGATCTGTTCCGCGGTGAGGCCCTGCGCGCCGATCACGCCGCGCCAGGTGCCGATCACGCAGTTCACGCCCTGTTCGACCCACGTCGGCACGGACGCGAACTGGCCGCTCATGCGCGCCGGCGCGGAGAGGGCGAAGGCCCGCAGCGTGCCCGCCGCCAGTTCTGGTAGCGCGCTCACCGCGGTGATGGCGCCGACTTCGGCGTGACCCTCGATCACGTCCGCCACGGCGTAGCGCGCGGAATCGAACACGTTAAGCCTGAGCGCCTTCACGTCGCCGCCGGCCTGCTGCGTGATTTGCCCCAGCGCCATGTGATTGGTGTTGCCACGCGCCGTCGCCATGGCGATCGGCAAACTACCGGTGTCCGCAGTGAGGCGTGCCATGAAGTCCGCGCCCGTGCGGATCCGTGAGTCCGCCCGCACGACGAAGGCGATGTATTCGGTGTAGAGGTTGGCGAGCGGCGTCAGCGCCGCGTGGTCGAAGTCGCTGACGTCCAGCAACCGGTTCGTGATGATGGTGGGCGAGTTGATCGCCAGGACGTGCGGATCGCCGGCTCTTTGGCGCAGGGTGTCCCAGGCGTTGCCGCCGCCCCTGCCGGGGATGTTGGTCAGCATGACCGGGACACCGACCAGTCGCTTTGCTTCCAGCGCCTTGATCAGCGCGCGGGCGGGGCGGTCCTGCCCGCCGCCGGGCGGGGTGCCGGCGATCAGTTCGACGGCATGCTCGGGCCGCCACGCGGCAGGCCGCTGCGGCACTTACTGCGTTGCGGCCGTCGCCGCCTTCGGTGGCGCGCCGTTGGGCATGAAGAAGATCAGCACGTTGGCGACGATGATCGTGCCGGCGAGGAAATAGAACCCGGCGAAGACGCTGTAGGCGTCGGCGATGATCCCGAAGACTGCCGGCGCGATCGCCGAGCCCACGGCCGACATGGCGAACTGGATGCCGACCGTCGAGCCGGCCAGGCGGGTCGGCGCGGAATCCAGGGCCCAGGCGTGCATGACGGGCCGGGTGGCGTACAGGAAGAAGCCGAGCAGTGCGATCGAGAACACGAACAGTTGTGAGCGCCCGGCCAGCACCATGATCACGATCACGACGGCGGTCATGGCCATGCTGGACATCACCACGCGCTTGCGGCCCATGCGGTCGGAGAGATGGCCCCCGATCGGGCCGGCGATGAACCCCGCCACCTGCAGCAGCGTCAGGCTCAGCCCGACGGCCATGGTGGTGTAGTTGAGTTCGAAGGCCAGGTAAACGGGCAGGAAAATGAGCAAGCCGTGCTGCGTCATCGAGCGAAAAGTGCCCGCCAGCGAAATCATCATCACGGCGCGGTTCTTCAGGAGCTGTTTGAAGCCATCGAGATAGCGCACCTCGGGCTTGGATTTTTCGGCCGCCTTGCCCGCGGCCGCGGCCGCGTTGGCGCCGACGGCGAAGGCCCCGAGACCGATCAGGATGGCCCCCGCCATCGCGACCCCGGGCACCACGTTCAGCCACACCACCGTGCGCCAGGAGTAGGTGAGGAGCAGCCAGCCGATCACCAGCGGGCCGATCGCCTCGCCGATGTTGCCGCCCATGCCGTGGAAGGACAGCACGAGCCCCTTGCGTTCCGGATAGCGCTGCGCGAGCGTGGGGATCGCCGCGGGATGCCACAGGTTGTTGCCGATGCCGACCAGCGCGACGCACACGAGCAGCATCCAGTAGCTGTGCGTGAAGCTCATGAACGCGTACGGCAGGCCCACCCACAGCAGCGAGAGCGCCATGAGGTAGCCCTTCTTGCCGTAGAGATCGACGAAGATGCCGCCGGGAATGTTCGCGATCGCGCCGGCCAGGAACTGGACGGACATGATGATGCCGATCTGCGAGAAGGAAAGCCCCAGCTCCTTGCCGATCACGGGCAGCAGCACGTAGAACGTTGCGGGGTACCAGTGCGTGAGGCCGTGCCCGGCGGAAATCAGCCAGACTTCCTTGAAGGTGCGGGGCGGCGCGGAAGGGGGTGATGCAGGCGCGGGGCCGGGTGCGGTGGCGGTGCTCATGACGCGTGCATCATAGCATCGCGGGCGTTGCTCCCGCCCCCGGCGACGCATACCATTACGCCTCTTTTGCGGAGGCATGTCGCGCGTTGCAGCGCAGCAGCCGTCGTTGCTTCCGCAGTCACCACGCACGACGCGAACAGGAAAGCCTGGCGGATGTCTTCCGATCTCACGCGCTTGTTTCACCCCCGTTCCATCGCCATCATCGGCGCTTCGCAGGATCAGGGCACCATCAGCGGCCAGCCGCTGAAGCATCTCACCACGCACGGCTACGCGGGGAAGCTGTATCCGGTCAATCCGCGCTACGAAGAGATCACCGGCGTGAAGTGCTGGCCGTCGGTGTCCGCGCTGCCCGAAGCACCCGACCTCGCGCTCATCCTCATCAACGCGAACCGCGCCGCCGAGGCGCTGCGCGAATGCGGGAAGAAGGGCGTGCCCTTCGTGATCGTCTTCACTTCCGGCTATTCCGAGACCGGTGGCGAGGGCGTGAAGATGCAGCAGGAGCTGATCGCGATCGCGCGCGAGTACGGCATCGGCATCGTCGGCCCCAACTGCCAGGGCATGATCTCCGTGGCGAGCAAGGCCTACGCGGGGTTCGGTTCCGTGTTCAGCGCGAATTACGAGCCGGGCGTCGTCAGCATGGTCTCGCAGTCGGGCGGCTTCGGGTTCTCGGTGATGAACCTCGCCGCCATGGAAGGCGGCGTCAACTTCCGGCAGATGGTCACCACCGGCAACGAGATCGGCATCAGCACGCTCGATTTCATCGATTACTTCTGCGACGAACCGGAAACGGAACTGATCGCGGTGTACATCGAGGGCCTCAAGGACGCGCATCGCCTGCCGGCGATCGCGGAGAAGGCGCTGGAGAAGAAAAAGCCGATCCTGTGCTGGAAGGTCGGCAACACGGAGCAGGGCCAGCGCGCGGCGGCCTCGCACACCGCCAACCTCGGCGGCGAGATGGCGCTCTACCGGTCGGTGATCAAAGACAAGGGTCTGATCCAGGTCGAGGACATCCAGGACGTGGTGGACATCGCGCGCGCCTTCGCGAGCGGCAAGCAGCCCGGGGGCAACGGGCTGGCGATCGTGACGATCTCCGGCGGCGCGGGCATCCTGATGACGGACGCGGTGGTGGAGGGCGGCATGCAGGTGCCGCAGCTCTCGCCGGCCACGCTGGCGAAGCTGAAACCCATCGTGCCGTCCTTCGGCTCCCTCAACAATCCCATCGACCTCACCGCGGCCATCTTCAACAACACCGCGCTGATCCAGCAGGCACTGCAGCCGATCGTGGAGGATCCCAGGGTCCACGCCATCGCCATCATCAACGCCTCGCTGCAGGGCGATCTGGCCGCCAAGGTGGCCACCGAGATCGTGAAAGTCGCCCAAAGCACGGACAAACCCTTCTACCTGTGCTGGAGCGCGATCCGTCCGGTGGCGGAGGAGGCCTACGCGCAACTCGATGCGGCGCGCATTCCTTACTACAAGTCGCCGGTACGTTGCGGCCGCGCGGTCGCTGCCGTCTCTTACTATGCGGCGGCCCTGCGCCGGCACGCGGCCCTGAAGGCCGAGAAGCCGCTGGCCGTGGGCGGGCCGAAGGCGAAGGCCACGCTCGCGGCGGCGCGCGAAGACCTTACCGAGTACGCGGCCAAGCAGGTGCTGGCCGAATACGGCATCGGTGTGACACAGGAGGCGCTCGCCACCACGCGCGAGGCGGCCGCCGCGGCGGCGAAAAAGATCGGCTTCCCGGTGGTGATGAAGGTGAGTTCTCCCGATATTCCGCACAAGACCGAGGCCAATGCCGTGCGGCTGGGCATCGCGTCGGAAGCCGACGCGGCGCAGGCCTTCGACGACATTACGGCCGGCGCGAAGCTCTACAACGCCAAGGCCCGCATCGAGGGCGTGCTGGTGCAGGAGATGGTGAAAGGCGGCGTCGAGGCCATCCTCGGCGTCACCAACGACCCGCTGTTCGGGCCGGCGGTCATGTTCGGGCTCGGCGGCATCTTCGCCGAGGTGATGAAGGACGTGTCCTTCCGGCTCGCCCCGGTGACGCGCACGCAGGCGCTGGAGATGATCCGCGAGATCAGGGGTTATCCCATACTCACCGGCGCGCGCGGCAAGCCGCCGTGCGATGTCGAGGCGCTGGCGGACACCATCGAGCGCCTGTCCGCGCTGGCGGTAGACCTGAAAGACGGTCTTGGCGAACTCGACATCAATCCATTATTCGTCTTTGAAAATGGCCGCGGCGTGAAGGCGGCAGATGCGCTGATCAAACCGAAGCAGCGCTGAAGGAGTCGTCATGAACCTGTCCGAGGACGTCCGCCTGCTGTGCGCGGAACTGCAGCGCTTCATCCGCGAGGAAGTCGAACCGCAGTCGCGCTGGATCGAGGAGCACGACGAGATCCCCGCCGACCTCATGCGGAAGACGCGCGAGATGGGCCTCTTCGGCCTCACCATCCCTGCCGAATACGGCGGTGTGGGTCTCGACCTCGCCGGCAAGTGCGCGGTCGAGGAGGAGATGGGGCAGACCAATTACGGCTTCGCCACGCTCATCGGCAACCACACCGGGATCTCCACCACCGGCATCGTCGCGCTCGGCAACGAGGCGCAGAAGAAGCAGTACCTGCCGCGCATGGCCACCGGTGAATGGATCGGCTGCTTCGCGCTGACCGAGCCGCAGGCGGGGTCCGACCCCGCGGCGCTGCGCACCACCGCGGTGAAAAAGGGTGACCGCTACGTCCTGAACGGCGAGAAAATCTACATCACCAACGCACCGCTGGCGCACGTCTTCACGTTGATGGCGGTCACGGACAAGGGCAAGGGCATCAAGGGCATTTCGGCCTTCATCCTCGAGCGCGGATTCCAGGGCCTGTCGGTCGGCAAGAACGAACTGAAAATGGGCATGCATGGCTGCACGACCGCGCCCGTCATCCTGCAGGATTGCGAAGTGCCGGCCGAGAACTTGCTCGGACCGGAAGGGATGGGCTACGTGCAGGCCCTGAAGACCCTGACCGCCGGCCGGGTCACGGTGGCGTCGCGCTGCTGCGGCATGATGGACAAGCTGATCACCCGCAGCGCCGAGTACATGAAAGTACGCAGCCAGGGGGGTCACAAGCTCGCCGAATACCAAGGCCTGCAGTGGATGCTGGCCGACATGGCGGTGCAGCGCGACGCGGCGCGCCTGCTGACCCGGCGCGGCATCGAGACGCTGATGCGCGGCGAGCGCGGCACGCTGGAAGCGGCGATGGCCAAGCTGTATGCGACCGAAGCGCTCGGCAAGGTGGTCGACGCGGCGGTGCAGATCCACGGCGGCATGGGTTACATGCGCGAGGCGGGCATAGAAACGACTTACCGCGACGCGCGCATCGTGCGTATCTACGAAGGCACGTCCGAAATCCAGCGCAACATCATCGCGGGGCAACTGCTGAAAGACCGTTGAACCACAGAGGCACGGAGACACGGAGATAACCAAGGACGATCAATAATCAGACCAGATTATTCTCTGTATGTTGTTGCCGTTCTCCGTGCCTCTGTGTCTCTGTGGTTCCATCGTTCTTTCAAGGGATCATTCAATGCCGACCATCCAGAAACTCTTCGACCTTTCCGGCCGTGTGGCCATCGTCACCGGCGGCGCCACCGGCCTTGGCCTGCAGATGGCGTCGGCGTTCGCCGAGGCGGGTGCCAATATCGTCATCACCTCGCGTAAGAAGGAGAATTGCGAGGTCGCGGCGGCCGGCATCGCGAAGCTTGGCGTGAAGGCGATCGCGGTCGGCTGCGACGTGACCAAGGCCGATCAGGTGGAAAAACTCCGGGACGAAACGCTGGCCGCCTTCGGGCGTGCCGATATCCTCGTCAACAACGCCGGCCGCGCGTGGGTGGCGCCGCCCGAGGACATGCCGCTCGACCGCTGGCAGCAGGTGCTGGACCTCAATATCACCGCGCCCTTCCTGTGCGCGCAGGCCTTTGGCCGCGACATGATCAAGGCGGGCAAGGGGAAGATCATCAACATCGCGTCCATCGCCGGGCTCGTAGGCCGCAATCCCAAGGCTTACAACTCGCTCGCCTACGGCACGAGCAAGGGCGCGCTGGTGAACTTCACCCGCGATCTCGCCGTGAAATGGGCGCAGCACAACATCCAGGTCAACTGCATCTGTCCGGGCTTCTTCGTCACGGACATCAACCGCGCGATGTATGAGAAGAACAAGGCCAACGTGGACCGCGAGATCCCGCTCGGCCGCACCGGCGGGCCGGACGACTTGAAAGGCCTCGCGGTGCTGCTGGCGTCCGACGCATCGGCGTTCATGACGGGGGCGATCATTCCGGTGGATGGCGGGGCGGTCGCCTGGTAGTTCAAAAGCGGGTTCGCCGC
Source organism: Burkholderiales bacterium (assembly GCA_050741255.1). Classification (GTDB taxonomy): domain Bacteria; phylum Pseudomonadota; class Gammaproteobacteria; order Burkholderiales; family SG8-41; genus CAZXNF01. The sequence continues at coordinate 21,605 of JBOIEQ010000023.1, forward strand.
CAAGGCGCCAAGGATCTCGATACCCCCTGGCGGGGTACGCCAAGGAATTCAAGTTCGGAATGAGCCGCAGAGGCGCAGAGATCGCAGAGAATTCATAAGGAAAGCAAGCGGCTGTTGTTTGCTATACCCGACTTACTCTGCGTCTGCGGCAAATTCAGGTTTTCTTGGCGTCCTTGGCGCCTTGGCGGCAAAATCGGTCTGAGGGGGTGCGCATGAAAACGGTACTTGAACGCTATCGCCGCGCATGGCTACTGATCGCCGTCGCGCTGGTGCTGGGCATTGCTGCGTGTTCCGGTGGCGGGGTGCGTCCGTCCGCGGACGGTACGCCGCGGAACATCATCATCCTGTACGCCGACGGCGTCGCGCCGACGCAGTGGGAATTCGGTCGCTACTCCAGCCAGTTGTTGCGCAAGCAGCCCTTCGTGACCACCGACGTCGTCATGCGCGAGGGCACGCTCGGCCTGCTCGCCACCTGGCCCGCCGACGCGATGGTGACCGATTCGGCGGCGTCGGCCACGGCCATGTCGACCGGCTTCAAGACCAACAACTACATGGTCGGCGTCACGCCCGACGGCAAACCGGTCGAAACGCTGATGGAGGCCGCGAAGAAGGCGGGCAAACGCATCGGCCTGGTGACGACCGCGACGGTCTATGACGCGTCGCCCGCCGCCTTCAGCGTCCATGCCGTCAACCGGGGCGATGCCGAGTCCATCGTCAACCAGTACCTGGCGCTGGCGCCGGACGTGCTGCTGGGCGGCGGCGCGGAGTTTTTCCTGCCCGCGGGCAAGGGCGGAAAACGCAAGGACGGCCAGGACGTGATCGCGGCATTCGCCGCCAGGGGCTACGCCATCGCGCGCAATACCGGTGAACTCGCCAGGGCGGACGCGCCGCGCGTGCTCGGCCTGTTCGCCAATGACGACCTGGGCTTCGAGCTCGGGCGGGATGCGGCGAAGGAACCGTCCACGGCCGACATGGCGCGGGCGGCGCTGCGCGCGCTGGCGCGGGACAACCCGAACGGCTTCGTGCTGTTCGTGGAAAACGAGAACACCGACACCGCCGGCCATCAGAACGATGCCGCCGCGCTGATGCACGCGCTGTGGGCTTTCGATGACGCGGTGAAGGTGGCGCTGGAGTTCCAGCGCGCCAATCCCGACACGCTGATCCTGGTGACCGGGGACCACGAAACCGGGGGGTTCTCGCCGACCTACGCGCAGCGCGACCTGTCCACGCTGTCGAGCAAGAATCGGTTCTTCGCGGCCGATCCGTCGTTCGCGATGCTGGGGGGCATCACGCTGCCCTTCGCCGGCGTGATCGAAAAGGCCGGCAAGGATCCCAAGCCCGAAGTGCTGGATGCCCTGCTCGCTCAGCATTACCCCGGCTTTCGCCTGGACCCCGACCTGCGCGAGGCGATCGTGAAGCGCCAGCCGCTCGAGCGCAGCCAAACCTACATCGTCCAGGGCGCACTCGGCCGCATGGTGGCGCGGCAGACCGCGTTTTACTGGGCGACCACCGGCCATACCAGCGAGCCGGTGGCGGTGGGTGCGCTCGGGCCTGGCGCACGGGCGTTCAGCGGCTTTCAGGACAACACGGAGTTCGGGAAGGCGTTGAAGCGGTTGCTCGCGACGCGTTAACGTAAGACTATTCGGCCTCAGCCCCGCCGTTCGGATCACTTTGGCCCACTTGCCTTTGCACCGTGATCATTTGGCGGTAACCCCGGCCGCAGAATCAGTGCAAACGCGATTGCGATGGCTGAGGCAATCGGCAGCAATAGGAACGCGAAATTACCTAACGGAGCCCAAGGCAGGGCGGTGTTGGTTCGCACGATCTGGGCAAAGCGAAGAAAGGCGATAAGCAACTCAGGGCGCGGTTCATTCGCCCGCCAGTTTGCGGTGTACCCTGCATATGCGCCTACTCCGCCCAAGAGGTGAATGGCGGTTAGCGTCACTGCCACCACAATTAGGGGTAGCGGCAGGCGGCGACCAGCGAGTAGATAGATCGTACCCGCAAGGAAGACTGCCGCGATCAGGACATTGAGGGCGGCAGGCACGCCTGCGCCCACATGTACAATGTACTCCACACCACCTGCCATCCGGGCGACGTGATCGACGGCGATACTCCAACCCAGCGCAATCAGAACCCAGAACGCCGAAAGCGCTTTGTTCACGGGAGACTCTCCTCTGAAGTGTCGATTTGAGACCAGAACATCATTCCGCTTTCAGCCCCGCCGTCCGGATCACCTTGCCCCACTTGTCGATCTCGGACTGGATGAACGCGCCGAACTGTTCGGGAGTGCTGCCCACCGGTTCCGCGCCTTCGGCGAGCAGGCGGTCGCGGACGACGGGCTGTTTCAGCATGACGACCACTTCGTCGTGGATTTTCATGATGATGGGCCGCGGCGTGGCTTTCGGCGCGAGCAGGCCGTACCACGTGGAGGATTCGTAGCCTTTCACGCCCGCCTCGGCCATCGTTGTGAGTTCGGGAAAGGTGACCGAGCGGCGCGCACCGGTCACGGCCAGCGCGCGGACCTTGCCGGACTTCACGTGCGGCGTGCCCGAGATGATGCTGGCAAAGGTCATCGTCACCTGTCCGCTGATGACGTCCACCAGTGCCGGGGCGACGCCCTTGTAAGGCACGTGCGTGAGGTCGATGCCCGCGAGGATCTTGTAGAGCTCGCCCGACAAGTGCCCGCCTGAACCGTTGCCGGCCGAGGCGAAGGTCAGATGGCCCGGCCTGGCCTTCGCCAGCGCCGTCAGTTCCGCCACCGACTTCGCCGCCACCGCCGGGTGCACCACCAGGATGAGCTGCTGCCCGGCGACCTGCGTGATCGGCGCGAAGTCGCGCATCGGGCTGTAGGGCAGGGTGCGGGTCAGGCTCACGTTCGTCGCGATGGCGGCGATGGTGCCCATGATCAGCGTGTAGCCGTCGGCCGGCGCTCTTGCCGCCAGTTCTCCGGCGATCGTGCCGCCCGCGCCGGAACGGTTGTCCACCACGACCTGCTGGCCCCATTTCTCGGAGAGATGGTTGCCGACTGCGCGCGCGAGGGTGTCGACGCTGCCGCCCGGCGTGCTGGGCACGAGGATGCGAATGGGTTTGGTGGGGAAGGATTGCGCGGCGGCGAGGGGTGTCGCGAGCGCGAGCGTGACCGCAGTTGCGTAGCGCAAGAGCGGGATTCGGGATTCGGGATTTGGGCTTGGAAGGCGGGCGACCGCGTGTCGCCGTCCGGATTTCGAATCCCGACTCCCGAATCCCCAATCCCGCAGTTGATTCTTGTTCATGGCTGAAATCCTATCGTGCCTTCGTATTTGGCCAGCACATCGGCCGGCGGGAGAAATTCTTCTTCAAGTTTCCTGATCGCGGGGAAGCCCATGAAGGCGTGGAGATTGCCGACCGGGTGATCTTTCGTGCGGGCCTCGAAGCGCTTCACGGCTTCGACGTCGTCGCGCGCGAATTCGTCGAAATAGTCCACCATCGCTACCGTCGCGCTGCGCAGCGAACCGGTGGCGTTGGACACCATGGCGATGCCCAACTCGTTCAGGCGCGTCACCGGCAGCCGCGGTGACACGCCGGTGCGGTTAAAATGCAGGGGCCCCCTGATCTCCTTCGCGCAGCGTTCCAGCTCGGCTTCGGACGTCAGCGCTTCCGGAAAGATCATGTCGGCGCCGGCATCGAGGTAGGCGTTCGACCGGCGGATCAGTTCCTCGAGGCTCCCTCCCGCGACCCCGCGCGCGTCGCAGCGCGCGATCAGCACGAAGTCGGGATCGAGTTCGCGCCGCACCAGGTCCGCGGCGCGCAGCTTGCCGACCATTTCCTCTATCGGAATGATCTGCTTGCCGGCGACGTGGCCGCAGCGTTTGGGCGCGACCTGGTCCTCGATGTGGATCGCCGCCGCACCCGCGCCGATGAAGTCCTCGACGGTGCGCATGACGTTGATGGCGTTGCCGAAGCCGGTGTCGGCGTCGGCAATCACCGGGATCTGCACCGCCCGGGCGATGTAGCGCGCGATCATCACGATTTCGTCGAGCGTGATGAGCCCGACGTCGGGTTTGCCGAGTAGCGATGCGGACACCGCGTAACCGCTGACGCCGCAGCAGGAAAACCCCGCTTTCTCGATGATCATGGCCGACAGTGCGTTGTAGGCGCCCGGCTTGACGAGCGTGCGGCCTTCCCTGAGCAGCCCGCGCAGGCGGGTGCTGGCTTTGCTTCGCATGACATTCCTCCTGAGGACCGGCGCCGGGGACAGGGATGACTCGGCGTCCGATAGTCCGCGCCGGCGCTTCGTGGCATCATCGCGCAACCTGCTGCCGATCACAAGGCAATGACCGCCGCACTCGACGGTGGCATGCCGGAAACGGCAGGACGTGCGGGCAACGCACAAACAGGCCCGAAGTCTGCCGCCGGCGTCGATCGTGCCGCGCGAGGTTCACAATCTCAGATACGGAAGGAGAAGTCCGTGAGACGTTCGTGTTCCATTACAGTCGCCGGCCTGTGCTGCGCGTTCGCCGGCGCCGCGATGGCGCAGGGTTATCCAGGTAAACCCGTGCGTATGATCTCGCCCTTCGCCGCCGGCGGCGGCGTGGACTTCACCGCGCGGCTGGTCAGCCAGAAACTCACCGAAGCGCTGGGCCAGACCTTCATCGTCGACAACCGCGCGGGCGCGGGCGGCGTCATCGGCACGGAACTCGTTGCGAAAGCGCCGCCCGACGGCTACACGCTGGTGCTGGGCAGCGCGGGTCCGATGACCATCCTGCCGGCCTTGTCCGCCAAGCTGCCTTACGATCCGCTGAAAGACTTTGCGCCCATCACGCTGGTGACCAGCATGCCGTACGTGCTGGTCGTGCATCCGTCGCTGCCGGTGAAGAACGTGAAGGAACTGCTCGCGCTGGCGAAGGCCAAGCCGGGCCAACTCAACTTCGCGTCGCCGGGCAACGGCTCGACGACGCATCTGGCGGCGGAACTGCTCAAGACCAGTGCGAACGTGGATATGGTGCACGTGCCCTACAAGGGCGTGGCCCCGGCGGTGGTCGACCTGCTCGCGGGCCAGGTGCAGTTCATGTCGGGCGATCTCAGCACGGTCATGCCGCAGGTCAAGGCGGGCCGGCTGCGCGCGCTGGCGGTGACGAGCGCGAAGCGCTCGGCCCAGGTCCCGGACCTGCCGACGATCGCCGAGAGCGGCGTGCCCGGTTACGACGCCAGCGGCTGGTTCGGCGTGCTGGCGCCGGCGGCGACACCGGCGGAGATCGTCACGCGCCTCAACGCGGCGATCGTGAAAGGCATCTCCACGCCGGATTCGCGGGCGAAGCTGGCGACGCTCGGCGGCGACGTCGTCGGCAGCACGCCGGCGGAGTACGCCACGTTCCTGCGCGAGGATCTCGCCAAGTGGAGCAAACTCATCAAGACCATCGGGTTGAAGGCTGACCCGGCGAGTTGAACAGCATCGGCATCAACGAACACCGACACGAGGAATGACATGGCCAGCAAAGGCAAGCAGTTCAAGGATCTGATCCACGCCCCGGAAATCCTGGTGCAACCCGGGGTGTACGACGGGTACACGGTGCGGCTGGTCGAGCAGGCGGGCTTCAAGGTGGGCGCCATCTCCGGCGCCGGGGTTTCCGAAAGCCGCCGGGGCTGGGTCGACCGCGGCGTGATGACGTTCGACGAGAACCTCGAGAACGCACGGCGCCTCGCGGACTGCGTCGACAAGCTGCTGCTACGGGTGGATGCCGATACCGGCTACGGCAACGCCATGAACGTGCACTTCGTGGTGCGTGCCTTCGAGAAAGCGGGCATGGCTGCGCTGATGTTCGAGGACCAGGTCTCGCCCAAGCGCTGCGGGCACATGGCCGGCAAGTCCTGCATTCCCGCCGAGGAAATGGTGCAGAAGGTGAAGGCCGCGGTGGATGCGCGGCACGACCAGGATTTCTGCATCGTCTCGCGCACGGATGCGGCCGGTCCGCACGGCGTCGATGAGGCGATCCGGAGGCTCAACCTGTACGCGGAAGCGGGTGCTGACATCATGTACGCCGACGCGCTGCTGTCGAAGGAAGACATCGCGAAGGTGGCGAAGAACGTGCCGAAACCGCTGATCGTGAACATGGGCCTCGGCCTGCGCTCGCGCAAGACGACGCCGCTCATGTCGCCGAAAGAATTGCAGGACGTCGGCGTCGCCAGCGTCAGTTACCCGCGCCTGTTCTCCACCGCCGCGCTGCGCGGCATGATGAACGCGCTGGAAGTGTTCAAGGAAGAGGTCGTCAAGAACAACAAGGTCGTCGACCGCCCCGACCTGCTGGTGTCCTTCGATGAACTGAACGAGTTGATGGGCATGAGCCAGCTCGACGCGCTCGACCGCAAGTTCGCCACCAACTGAGGGGTGCCGTCATGGGCATGACCATCGCCGAGAAGATCCTCGCCCGCAAAAGCGGCCAGAAGAAAGTCAGCCCGGGCGACCTCGTCACGGTGCCGGTGGACACGGTCATCCTGTTCGACAACAACTTCATGACGAACCGGTGGCGCGAAGTCCTGAAAGTGAACGATCCGGACAGCATCATCGTGGTGTTTGATCACCGGGCCCCGGCGGCGACCCAGCAGAGCGCGACCGCGCACCGCATCGGCCGCGAGTTCGTGGCGCGCTACGGCATCAAGCGCTTCCACGACGTGGGCTACGGCCAGGGCATCGGCCACCAGCTCGTGGCGGATCACGGCTACGCCCTGCCCGGCGACGTGCTCCTGTGCAGCGACTCGCACACCTGCAGCGCCGGCGTCTTCAACTGCATCGCGCGCGGTGTGGGCCAGCCGGACATCATCTACGCGGCAGTCAAGAACGAGACGTGGTTCCGCGTCGGCGAGACCATCCGCTATGAACTGAAGGGAAAACTGCCGACCGCCGTGACGACCAAGGACGCGTTCCTGCAGATCGCCGGCAAGCATGGCGATCATGCGACGCAGAACGTGGAATTCGGCGGGCCCGCGCTGGCGAACCTGTCGATCAGCGCGCGCAAGACCCTGACGACCATGGGCGCCGAACTGTCGGCGGAGTTCGCCACCTTCGAACCCGACGAGGTGATGATGGAATGGGTGCGGGCGCGCAATCCCAAGCCGTTCGAGCCCGTATACCCCGACAAGGACGCGCGTTACGCGGCGGTGCGCGATGTCGACCTGTCCACGCTGGAACCGCTGGTGGCGTTTCCCGACAGCGTCATCGAGAACTCGCAACCAGTGGCGGCCGCGGCCGGGACACGCATCGACCAGGCCTTCGTCGGTTCCTGCGCCAACGGCACGCTGGACGACCTCACGCTGGTCGCGCAGGTGCTGGAGGGCCGCCGCGTGTCCTCCAGCGTGCGTTTCATCATCACCCCGGGGTCGCAGAACATCTACCGCGAGGCCGCGCGCAACGGCATCCTCGCCACGCTCGTCGATGCCGGCGCGATCGTCACACCGGCCACCTGCGGGGCCTGCGGCGGTGGGCACATGGGGCTGCTCGGACCGGACGAAACCTGCATCACCGCGACCACCCGCAACTTCAAGGGGCGCATGGGCGACCCGACGGCGAAGATCTACATGGGCTCGCCGGCGACGGTGGCGGCATCGGCGATCACCGGCGTGATCACCGATCCCCGCGAGTTCCTGCACTGAGGTCTGCGATGAAATACAAGGCGCGCGTGTGGAAGGTGGGGGACAACATCAACACCGATCTCATCCTGCCCATCCAGGCGTTCTACCTCTCGGCCGAGGAGCAGCCGCGCTTCGTGTTCAGCGCGAACCGCCCGGGCTGGTCGGAGCAGGTGAAACCCGGTGACATTCTGATCGGCGGCAAGAACTTCGGCATGGGGTCCAGCCGGCCGGCGGCGCGTTCGTTGAAGAACCTGGGGCTGAGTTGTCTGCTGGCGAACTCTTTGAACGGCCTGTTCTTTCGCAACTGCGTCAACTTCGCGTTTCCCGCGATGGATTGCCCCAATGTCGGCGATGCTTTCGACGAAGGGGATATCGCGGAGGTGGATTTCGATAGCGGCGCGGTGCGCAACGTGACGAAGAACAAAACGCTGGAGGCGGTCGTGCTGCCGCCAAAACTGCTCGCCCTGCTGAAGGCCGGCGGGATATTCCCGCTGCTGGAGAAGGAGGGCGCGATCGCGCCCGCTGTGAAGAAGGCCTGAATCAGTCTCGAAAGCGGAACGAGAGCGACGGTTCCTCGAACCACCCGCGCTTTTTCCGCAGGCGAGCCGACATCGCCAGCGCGTGGGGCGCGGTTTCCAGCAGGATCGCCATGCGGCGGTCGTCCAGTGTGAGTCCCGCGCGCTTCACCATCGTGTTGATGTACCCAAGCGTCTCCGGGTCGAGGTCGGGCACGACGGGCTCATTGGCCTGCGCCGACACTGGCGGCGGCACGGTGCCCGGCACCACTTGCGGCCGGCGCTGACGCCACACGGTGGCGCGTTCGTAGGCCTCGCCCACGCGCAGCACGGTGGCCTCGTCGAAAGGCCGTCCGATCACCTGCATGCCGAGCGGCAGGCCGGCCTGCGAAAAGCCGTTGCACAATTCCAACGCCGGCCCACCCGTGACGTTGGAGGGCGTGAAGACGTTGGATTTTTGCCAGAAGTTCAGCGTGCGGTGTGCATCCAGCCGCGGCGCGGGGCCGAAGCCGGCGGTGACCAGCACGTCGTACTTTTCGTAGAGCGCCTGCATTTCCGCGACGATGCGGCGGTGCTCGCGCGTGGCGGCGAAGTAGTCCGCGGAGGTAAACAGGCAGGCAGGCAGTATGCGGCCGAGGAAATCGCGTCCGAAATCCGCCGGCCGTGTGCGCAGGTTGTCCGCATGCACCGAGAAGATCTCGGACTCGCCGATCACGACCTTGACGTCGAGCGAGTCCATCATCGGACGCGTGCGGCAATCCTCGACGTGCGCGCCGAGCGCGCGAAAAACGCCGAGCGCCGCGTCCATCGCCAGCCGGTGCTCGGGGTGCGCGGGCAGGTCTTCCTCCCAGTAGTGGCGCAGCACGCCGATCTTCAGGCCCCTGATGTCGCCCGTCAGCGCCGCGCGGTAGTCGGGAATGTCGGACTTGATGCTGCCGCCGTCGGCCGGGTCGTAGCCGGCGATCGCCTGCAGCAGCAGCGCGCAGTCCTCGACCGTCCAGGCCATCGGCCCGCAGTGATCAAAGGTGAAGGAGTTCGGGATCACGCCCGCGCGGCTCACCAGCCCGGAGGTCGGCATGAGTCCGGCGAGGCCGCAATACGACGCCGGGCCGCGGATGGAGCCGCCCGTATCGGAGCCGAGCGAAGCGGGCACGAACCCCGCCGCGATCGCCGCGCCCGAGCCGCTGGAAGAGCCGCCGGTGAAATGTTCGAGGTGCCAGGGATTGCGCGCCGGTGGCCACGGCAGGTCCACGGACGGTCCGCCGTGCGCGAACTCATGCGTCTGCAGTTTGCCGAGCAGCACCATGCCGGCGTCCGCCAGCTTGCGCGTGCAGGCTGCGTCCGTGTCGGGCACATGGTTTATGCCGAGCCTGGAACCGCCCGAGGTGAGGATGCCCCTGGTGTTGTAGATGTCCTTCAGCGCCAGCGGGATGCCGTGCAACGGCCCGCGCGAGCGGCCGGCCATGAGGTCGGCCTCCGCCTGCTTCGCCTGCGCGCGGGCGAGATCAGCGGTGACGGTGATGAAGGCATTGATCTGCGGGTCGAGCATCGTCAAGCGCGCCAGCAGGTGCTCGGTGTATTCGACGGGCGACAGCATGCGCGCGGCGATGCGGCGCGCCGCCTCGGCAATCGTCAGGAAATGCAGATCGGACATCGCGCTGTTACCTGTCAGTCGGCGCGGATGCCTGCGTCCCTGATCAGCTTGCCGTAGCGCGCCAGCTCTTCCCGCAGGTAGGCGGTGAACTGCGCCGGGGTGCTGCCGATGGCTTCGGCGCCCTCGTTGGCGAGACGCTCTTTCGTCTCGGGCGCCTGCACCGCACGCACCAGATCTCGGTTGAGCCGCGCCACGATCTCCGGCGGCAGCTTGGCGGGACCGAGCACACCGAACCACGAAGCGATCTCGTAGCCGGGCACGCCGGATTCCGCGACGGTCGGAATTTCCGGCACGGCGGGCGAGCGCTTCGCCGTCGTCACCGCCACCGCGCGAAGACGGTTGCTCTTCACGTGCGGGATGACGGCGACGATGGGCGCGAACATGACCTGCGTTTCGGCGCCGAGCAGTGATGCCGTCGCCGGCCCCGCACCCTTATAGGGAATGTGCGTGAGCTGGGCGCCGGCCAGGCTTTTCAGCAGTTCCCCGGCGAGGTGACTGGGGGCGCCGGTGCCGGACGAGCCGTAGTTGAGCTGCCCCGGCTTGGCCTTGGCGAACGCGATCAGTTCCTTGATGGTGGTGACCGGGATGCTGGGATGGACGACGACGAGGTTGGGCACGGCGGCGGACAGCGAGATCGGCGCGAAGTCGCGCAGCGTGTCATAGCCGAGCTTGGGATAGAGGTTGGGCGCGATGGCGACGCTGGTCGACTGCGCCATCAGCACGGTGTAGCCGTCCGCGACGGCGCGCGCGGTCATCTCGGCGCCGATGGTGCCGGCGGCGCCGGCGCGATTGTCGACGACCACCTGCTGGCCGAGCAACTCGGTCAGTTTGATGGCGACGATGCGGGCGACGATGTCGGCGCCGCCGCCGGGTGCCGCGGGCACGATCATGCGGACGGGGCGGGCGGGGTAGTTCTGCGCGTGGGCGCCCGCGGCGGCAGCGAGACCGGCGGCGAGCAGGGTCAGACGGATCGGGTGGCGCATGGGGCTCCTCGGGGCGGCGGGCATGCGTGCCCGCTCATGGGGGTTTCGGTTACTATCGCCGCTCCGTGCGGGGGGTGTTCCCCGCGTCCGGCCACGGACATTGTGCGGGCCCGATTCTACGAGCGAGGAAACCGAATGTCGAAGCTGACCCTGAAGCAGGCCCAAACCATCATCGAAGGCGCGCTGGCCAAGGCGCGCGAGATGAAGATCAATCCGCTGGGTGTCATCGTGCTCGACGCGTCCGGCCATGTCGTCGCCTCGGCGCGGGAGGACGGCGCCAGCATGTTCCGGCTCGACGTCGGCATGGGCAAGGCCTGGGGCGCGGTGGCGATGGGTGACTCGAGTCGCTCGCTCGCGACGCGTGCCAAGGACAACCCGAATTTCTTCGTCACGCTGGCGGCGACCGCCGGCGGCAAGTTCCTGCCGCAGACCGGCGCGGCACTGATCAAGGACGCCAGCGGCGCGATCCTCGGCGCGGCGGGCGCGAGCGGCGGCACGGGCGACGAGGACGAAGCCTGCTGCATCGCCGGCATCAAGAAGGCGGGCCTGACTTCCGTTCCCGCGGCCTGAGCGTTCACGACAGGAGGGCGGCGATGGCGACGCAGACGAAGACGAAGACCGCCGGCGCGGTGAAGGGCGGCGACAACGGCCAGTTCATCTTCGAGTTGACGAAGATGGCGGGCATCGAGGCCGGCACCGGCTATTCCACCGCACTGGGGCCGGTCGTGGAAGGCGAACGCATGCAGTGCGCGCTCGTGTCCAAGGCGCGCGGCACGGGCTCGAAGATGCACTTCCACCCGAACGAGCAGTGGAACTACATCGTGAAGGGTACGCTGCGCGTGCGCGTCGGCGATCAGCCGGAACGCCTGTGCGGCCCCGGCACGCTGCTGTACTTTCCCGCGAACGTCCCGCACGGCACGGTGGCGACACAGGACGAGGACGTGGTGTTCTTCGCGGTGAAGGACATGTCGCACGGCATCATCGGCACGCCGGCCGACGGCAAGGCCACGGCGGGGCATTACGACGCGGGCTTCGAACAAAAATAGCGGTCACGTCCCGCAGGACGAAACCATCATGAGGGGGATGCACAATGAATCGTCGGGAATCGATGGGTGCAGTCATGGCCGCAACTGCCGCAGCCTTGGGGTGGAGCGGTAGCGTGGCCGCCCAGGGCAAAACCGCGGTGGTCCTCGGTACCGCCACGCCGGGCGGCGGCTTCCCCGTCTACGGCGCGGCCTTCTCGGAAACCATCAACGAGACTGACGCGTCGCTCGATGTGCAGCCGAAGAACACCAAGGGCAGCACCGAGAACGTGCCGCTCGTCGAGGAAGGCAAGCTCGACCTCGGCCAGGCCACCGGCGAAGTCACCTACGAGGCGATCGCCGGCATCGGCCAGGCGCCGGTGAAGAACGTGCGCATCCTCTCCGCGATGTATTCGCAGTCGGGCATGTTCGTCGTGCGCGCCGACAGCCCCTACAAGACGATCGCCGACCTCAAGGGCAAGCCGGTCGCCTGGGGCGCGAAGGGTTCCGGCCTCGTCGTGCTCGCGCGTTACGTCATGGACGGGCTGGGCCTCGACCTCAACAAGGATTTCGAGGCGATCTTTCTCGACAAGGCGGCCGACGGTCCGGCGATGGTGCTGGACGGACGCGCGGCCGCGCTGTGGGGTGGTGGCGTGGGCTGGCCCGGTTTCGTCGCCGTCGCCAAGGGTCCGGCCGGTGCGCGCTTCATCCCGCCGAACGCGGACGAGATCAAGCGCATCACGGCGAAGCACACCTTCCTCAAGCCGATCACGCTGCCCGCCGGCAGTTACCAGGGGCAGGATGCGGCAGTGCCCTCCGTCGGCTCGTGGGCCTTCGTGCTGGCGCGGGCTTCACTTCCGGACGACACGGCCTACCGCCTCGCGCGTGCGCTGCACAAGGGCGAAGGGCTGATCGGCACCAAGCTCGCGCAGGCGAAGGAGTCCACGCTGGCCAACACCGTGGCCGCCGCGCCGCGGCCCGACCTCATCCACCCGGGCGTACAGAAGTATCTGCGCGAAATCGGCCTGGTGCGCTAGTGCCCTGTCCCGCTGATTTGTGTCCTTCGACGATGGGTGCCCGAAGCGCTCGCGAAAAGGCGTCGGAAATCGTGCTGACCAAGGCGCGGCGCGCAGCCCGGTTGGGCACCGGGCGAGCACCGCAACGCCGGGCGGCGCGATTTTCCGACGCCTTTTCAGCACAAATGAGCGGGACAGGGCACTAGATGCGGGCGCTGATTTGCCTGCTGGTCGTTGTGCTGGGCGCGCCGGCGCCGCGCGCACAGGAACTCGCGCCCTTCATCACCACGCCCGACGAGGTGGTCACCGCCATGCTCAAGCTGGCGGGCACCCGCGACACGGACTTCGTCATGGATCTCGGCTCCGGCGACGGACGCATCGTCATCGCGGCGGCGCGCCAGTTCGGCGCCCGCGGCCTCGGCGTGGATCTCAACGAGCGGCTGGTGCGCGAATCGCTGCAGAACGCGAAAGCGGCGGGGGTTGCGGACCGGGTGCAGTTCGAGGCCCGCGACGTGCTGCGCACGGACCTGTCGCGCGCCAGCATCGTCACCATCTACCTGCTGCCGGATCTCATGGCGCAGTTGCGCGAGAAGATGCTGAAGGAACTGAAGCCCGGTTCGCGCATCGTCGCGCACCTGTTCGTGTTTCCCGGCTGGTCGCCGGACCGCACGGAGGTGGTGCGCATCACGAAGCCGCACCAGGGGCAGGGCGAGGACAGCCGCATCTCGCTGTGGATCGTGCCGGTGGATGTGTTCGGCGACTGGCGGGCCGCGGGGCCGGGCGGCGAATGGCGGCTGCGGCTGCAGCAGAACTTCCAGTATCTGGAGGTCGATGGCACTGCCGGTGGCGCGGCGGTTGAAGGCATCAGCGGCCGCGTGGAGGGCGAACGGGTGAGCTTTCAGTCCCGGGCCCGGATCGAGGGCCGCATGATGCCCGTGCGCTTCGAGGGGCGCGCCGACGGCGCGCGCATCGTGGGCGAGCTGACGGCGGGTGAAGGCGCCGGCGCGAAGAAGCTGCCATTCGTGCTGGCACGCTGACCGGCTGACGCTGCGCGCATGCCCACGGTCGGATTGATCTCGGATACGCACGGCCTCTTGCGGCCGGAAGCCGTAGACGCGCTTGAGGGCAGCGACCACATCATGCACGCCGGCGACATCATGGATCCCGCGATCCTGGAGCGGCTGGCAGCGATCGCGCCGGTGACCGCGGTGCGCGGCAACAACGACCATGGCGCGTGGGCGGACGGGATTCCGGAGACTGCCGTGCTGCGACTCGGTGCGACAGTGATCTACGCCATTCATGATCTCGCGGACCTGGACGTCGATCCCGCCGCCGAGGGCATCCATGTAGTGGTGTCCGGGCACTCGCACAAACCGGTGTCCTCGCAGCGCGAGGGCGTGTGGTTCGTGAATCCGGGCAGCGCGGGGCCGCGCCGTTTTACTCTGCCGATCAGCGTGGGCCGGTTGCGGATCGCGGGCGGCGTGATCACGCCCGAACTGATCGAACTGTCCTTGTGATCGGCGCGCGTGCGCGTGCCGTCGCCGTGCTGGCCGCGCTGCTGGCGGCGGCCTGTTCCGGTATGCCAAGCGGTCCGCCGCGCGCGGACATGGGCATGGTTCCCGTGGAGCGCGGCCCGCGCGAGGACATGCGCGCGCGCTTCGACCGCGAGTTCAAGGCCGCGGACAAGGACGGTGACGGCGCGCTCACCAAAACCGAGATGGAAGCGGGCATGCCCATCGTGGCCGCCGATTTCGCGAAGATGGACACCAACGGCGACGGCAAGGTCACGCGCGAGGAAATGCAGCGCTTCCTGCAGGGCAGGGCCCAGTAACCCGGCGGCCTAAAAGCAAAACGCGCGGTGCAGGCACCGCGCGTTTTTTCGTTCGTCAAAGACCGGATCAGGCAGCCTTGGCGTAGATTTCCTTGAGGCCGGGCATGGTGAAGCCGATCGCCTTGAGTTCCGAGGCGAGCGAGGCTTGCTGCTCGGCCGTCAGCGGCACGAGCGGCGGGCGGGTATTGGCCCACTCGGCGTCGCCGCTGAAGTGGGCGATGCCGGCCTTGAGCGCGGCGATCATCAGGTACTTCTTGCCGAACGTGTCGCGCGCGACGTTCAGCGCCGCCTGCTGCGCGTCGGCATCCGCGTTCTGCCACTCGCGGTAGAGCTTGTCGATCGCGGCCGGGTTGACGTTGGCCGTCGCGGAGATGGTGCCCACGCCGCCGTTGCGCAGGCCCTGGAGCAGGAAGGACTCCGAGCCCACGAACACGTCGAAGCCCTGTTTCGCGAACGCGTCCAGGAAAGTCTTGGTGTTGGTCCAGTCGCCCGAGCTGTCCTTCATGCCGGCGATCTGCTGCGGATAGCGCTTGAGCAGTTTCTCGACCAGGCCCGGGGTGAGGCCGACGACCGCGATCGGGGGGATGTGGTACAGGTAGATCTTCAGTCGCGGATCGGCCACGCGCTCGATCACTTCGGAGAAGTAGCGTACCAGCCCGTCCTCGGGCACGCCCTTGTAGTAGAACGGCGGCAGCATCAGCACGCCGGCCGCGCCGTGCTTGACTGCGTGCGAGGTGAGTTCCACGGTTTCCGTCAGCGAGCAGGCGCCGGTGCCGGGCATCATGCGCGCAGGGTCGAGCTTCGCCGCGATCAGCGCATCCAGCAGCAGCATGCGTTCCTTCGCCGACTGCGAGTTGGCTTCGCTGTTGGTGCCGAACACGGCGAGCCCGCAGTTCTGCGACAGCAGCCAGCGGCAGTGGCCGACGAGGCGCTTGGCATCGGGCGACAGGTCGTTCTTGAACGGGGTGACGACGGGCGACAGCACGCCGCGGATGCGGTTGGCCTGGGTCATGACGGGACTCCGGACGGGAAAAAAGAGGCGCGAAGCTTAGCACAGCCCTCCCGGGCTTTCCCGCCGCGCCGTGCGCGCTTTACCAGCGCTTTGCCAGAGCCTGTTATGGACCTAAACGTGTGCGGCGAACGCGGAAGTCGGGGTTCAGTGCTAGGAGCCGATCGCGCCGCAGTGCCAGCCACTGTAAGCG
>JBOIEQ010000024.1:0-37033 GCA_050741255.1 Burkholderiales bacterium
CAATGGATTCCCGCCTGCGCGGGAATGACGAACTAAAGCCGCGGGTCGTCGTGCCCGGTCGCGCGGCCCGTGTCGGCGGTGCGCGATGCCTCCGTCGCCACCGGCAGCGTCACGCCGAGTTCCTTCGCGAGTTCCAGCACCAGATGCAGGTCCTTGCGCATGTTGGGCAGCGGTGCATCGGGCGCCGTCGCATTCAGCATGTCCTTCCAGCGCGGGCCGAGGTCGTGCCACAACTGCAGCACGCTGCTGTTGGCGATGCCCGCCTTCAAAATCTGCTTCATCACGTCCGGATCCACGCCGGCCCTGGCCCCCAGCGACAACCCTTCCAGCAGCGCCATCACGTTGGTGGCGAACACGAGCTGGTGCGCGAGTTTGGCCGCCTGCCCGGCGCCGACATCCCCGGCGAGCGTGATCTGGTTCGCAAAGGTTTCGAGCGCGGGCCGCGCGCGTTCGAGCGTGGCGGGGGCGCCGCCGACCATCAGGCTCAGCGTACCGTCGTAGGCGGCGAGGTAGCCGCCGGAGATCGGGATGTCGAGCGTCTCACCGCCTTTGGCCGCGATGGCCTTTGCCGTGTCGCGCACCACGGCCGGTGTCAGTGTGCTGCCGATGGCGACGATGGTGCCGGGCTGCAGGGTTTCCAGGATGCCGCCCGGGCCGGACACGATGGCGTCGGTCTGCGCCTGGTCGGACACGAGGCTCACGATCAGTTCGCTGTGCTTCGCGACCTCCGCGGGTGTTGCGCAGGCGATGGCGCCGGCAGTCTTCAACGCGGCCACCGGTTCCGCGCGCACGTCGAACACCGCGACCCCAAAGCCCGCCTTGAGCAGACGCTCGGCGACCGGCTTGCCGAGGACGCCGAGGCCGATGACGCCAGTGGATTTCATTCCGCCTTGATCCCGGCCTCTTTGATGACCTTGGCGTAACGCACGATTTCGGCGCGCAGGAAGGCGCCGAAATCCTCCGGCGTGCTGCCGATGATGTCCACGCCCATGCCGACCAGCCGCTCCTTTGTTTCGGGCTGGTTCACCACCCGCACGATGTCGCGCTGGATGCGCGTCGCCAGTTCCGGCGGCATCCCGGCGGGGCCGAGCACGGCGGTCCAGGTGGCGATCGAATAGCCCTTGATGCCGGATTCGGCCACCGTCGGGATCCCGGGCGCGAGCGGCGAGCGCGTCGACGACGTGTTGGCGAGGCCGCGCAGTTTGCCCGCGTTCACGTACGGCACGGCCACGGGCAGGTTGCCGAACATGATCGGGATCTGGCCGCCGATGGTGTCGGTGAGCGCCGGGTTCTCGCCTTTGTACGGCACGTGGTTCATCTTGACGCCGAGCGCCGCGGACAGCAGTTCTCCCGCCATGTGCGGGGAAGAACCGATGCCGCCCGAGCCGAAGGTCAGCGAGTTCGGCGGACTTTTCTTCGCCAGGATCACGAACTCGCTGAAGGTTTTCGGCGGAAACGACGGATGCACCACCATCAGCAGCGGCGAGGAGCCCGCGAGTGTGATCGGCGTGAAGTCCTTCGCCGGGTCGTAGGGTGCCTTGCCGAAGAGCGCCGGTGCGACCGCGATGCTGGTCTGCGGCGTCACGAGCAGCGTGTAGCCGTCGGGGGCGCTCTTCGCGGCGAGTTCGCCCGCGATCATGCCGCTCGCGCCGGGCCGGTTGTCGACGACGACGGTCTGTCCCCACGCTTCACCGAGTTTTTGCGCGAGGATGCGAGCCACGAGGTCGGTGTTGCCGCCGGGGGCGAAGCCGACCAGGATGCGCCCGGACTTGGCCGGGAAGTTCTGCGCCAGGACGCCGCCTGCGGCGGTGGCCAGCCCGATGGCAAGCGCGCAGGTGCGCGCAATGTTTGACGTATTCATGGTTTCCTCCGGTGCTGCATTGTTATTGGCGTGCGGGGACGTGGATTGTCCGAAGCGCCCGCGGCACTGTCAATCCGTCCCTTGCGCGCCGGCACGCTGCTCCCGGCGCGGTTCGGTGGGACAATGCTCCTTTCCGGTGTCGCCGGACATACCAAGGGAGAGGCAGCATGAACATTTCCACCGTACGGATGGGGGTGGCCGCACTGGCCATCGTGCTGGGCAGTGCGCCGGCGTTTGCCGCCACCAAGGCCGAACTGAACAGTGGCGGTGCCCGGGCGCTCAACAAGCTGGTGGCCAAAGTGCCGGCCGCGAAGGCGCTGAACGAGAAGGCTGTCGCAGTGCTGGTGTTTCCCAGCATCACCAAGGCCGGCCTGATGATCGGCGGCCAGTACGGCGAGGGCGTCCTGTTGAAGGGAGGCAAGCCGGTCGCTTACTACAGCACCGCGGGCGCTTCGTACGGGCTGCAGGCCGGCGCGCAGAAATACGGCTATGCCATGTTCTTCATGAACGAAAAATCGCTCGATTCGCTGAACAACGCGGAAGGCTTCGAGGTCGGTGTCGGTCCCAGCATCGTGGTGGTGGACGAGGGCATGGGCAAGTCCACGACCTCCACGACGGCGATGAACGACATCTATGCGTTCATCTTCAGCCAGAAGGGCCTGATGGCGGGTTTGGGCCTGCAGGGCAACAAGATTACCAAGCTCAAGAAGTAGTGCTGCGCGCCGCGGTAGTTGGGGCGCCGTTCGCGCTGCTGATCGCGGCCGGTTTGGGCGCGCCGGCGCACGCGCAGAGCGCCGGCGCTTATCCGGTCAAGTCGATCCGGGTGGTGGTGCCGTACCCGCCGAGCGGCGGCAACGACATCATCGCCCGGCTCGCGACGGACGAACTGACGCGCCGACTCGGCCAGCAGGTGGTGGTGGACAACCGCCCCGGCGGCAGCACAACGGTAGGGGCGGAGATCGTCGCCAGGGCTGCACCCGACGGCTACACGCTGCTGGCGACGAGCCACACCACCTTCGCGATCATGCCCAACCTGCGGCCGAAACTGCCGTACGACGCGCAGAAGGACTTCGCGCCGGTCGCGTTGCTGGCGTCGCAGTCCTTCGTGCTGGTGCTGCACCCGTCGGTGCCCGCCACCACGGTCAGGCAGTTGATCGCGCTGGCGAAGGCGCAACCAGGCCAGCTCACGTTCGCCTCGGCGGGCGTGGGTACCGGCACCCATTTCTCCGGCGAGCAGCTGAAGGTGCTGGCGGGCATCGACCTCCGGCACATTCCGTACAAGGGTACCGGCCCGGCGCTGAACGATCTCATGGGCGGGCATGTTTCGATGGGCTTCGCCAGCGTCGCGGCGTCCGGCGGTTTCGCGAAGCAGGGCCGGCTGCGCATGGTCGCGGTCACCGGCGCGAAACGCTCGGCGGCGGCGCCCGAACTGCCCACGATCGGTGAAAGCGTGCCCGGCTACGAGATGACGCCGTGGAACGCGCTCTTCGCGCCGCGCGGCACGCCGCCCGCGGTCATCGAGCGGCTGAACAGGGAACTGGTGACGGGATTCCAGTCGCCGGAGATGAAGGCGAGGCTGGCGCCGCTCGGCTACGACCAGGAGGCCAGCACGCCGCAGCAACTGGCCGAGCACATCCGCGTGGAGCTCGTGCGCTACGAGAAACTCATCAAGGCGGTCGGGTTCAAGGACGAATAGACAGGGTCCGCCGGTGCGGGCAGGAGGAGAAAATGCGGTATCGATGGTTTACGTTCGCCGTGGTGACGGCGGCGCTGGCGGCAAACGGTGCGCAGGCGGCCGCACCCGCCAGACTCGATTACCCCGTGCGCCCCGTCCGCTTCATCGTCGGCCAGACGCCGGGCGGCAACGCCGACTTCATCGCGCGCGTGATCGCGGGGGAGTTGAGCAAGCGCTTCGGCCAGCAGTTCATCGTCGAGAACCGGGGCGGGGCGAGTGGCATGATCGCCGCGGAGCTCACCGTGCGGGCGCCGCCGGATGGGCACACCCTGCTGCTCGCCGCCAGCTCCTTCACGGTGAACCCCAGCCTCTACAGCAAGATGCCCTACGATCCGCTGGTCGACCTCGCGCCCATCACGCGGCCGGCGCTGGCGCCCAACATCCTGGTCGTCAATCCCAACCTGCCGGTGCGCACCATCAAGGACCTGATCGACCTCGCCAAGGCAAAGCCGGGCCAGCTCAACTTCGGTTCGTCCGGCCAGGGTGGCTCGCCGCATCTCGCGGGCGAGATGTTCAACCTGATGGCAGGCGTCGACATGCGCCACGTGCCGTACAAGGGCGCCGCGGCTTCACTGACCGACCTGATCGCGGGCCAGATCCAGTTGAGCTTCGCGAGCATGCCGTCCGTGATCGCCCACGTGCGCAGCAACCGTCTGCGCGGTGTGGCGGTCACCACGCTCACGCGCTCGCCACTGGCGCCGGATCTGCCGACCGTCGCGGAGTCGGGCCTGCCGGGCTTCGAAACCAGCGCCTGGCAGGGCATCTTCGCGCCGCGCCAGACGCCGCAGGCACTGATCCTGCTGCTGAACGGCGAGATCACGAAGATCGTGAATGCGCCGGACGTGAAGAAGCAGCTGTCGGCGGAAGGCGCGGAACCCGTCGCCAACACGCCGGAGGAATTCGCGAAGTGGCTGCGCGCGGACATCGCGCGCTGGGCGAAGGTGGTGAAGGCGGCGAACGTGCGGGTGGAGTAGGACCCCGCTTGAGCGGGGTCAACCCGCGCTCACCAGCGGGCGCGGGTCATGGCCTCCAGGGCCGCGGTTGACCATCGTTCCGCCGGCCCGCCTGTACAATCTCCGCCATGATTGCAGTGCTGCGGCAACGGTGGGTACCCTGGTTGTTCGCGTGGGCAGGGCTGGTGCTGACCGGTGCACTGCTCATCGTCCGCATCGACATCGCGCAGCGACGCGAACTTTTTCAATCCAGTGCGGAGGTCGCGCACCGCCAGCTCAGCCAGCGCGCCGTGCAGCACGAGGCGATCCTGGCCACGCTGGTGTTGATGAGCGACCGGCCGGCCGGTGGTACCCGGCCCGGCGGCCCGCATCCCGAGCAACGCCTTCCCGGCTTCTATCCGCAGGTGCTCTCGGTGCTGCGCCGCGACCGCGGCGAGCACTGGCCGGAACCGGCGCTGGAAGCAGCCGAGGCCGTGTCGCGGGCGGAGCGCCGCCCGGCGCTCGGACCGGTGGATGCGGGGCGCGGACAGTATTTCCTGGTGCTGGCCGGCGAGCCGCTCAGCTTCGCGCTGCGCATCGACGTTGCCCAGATGGTGCCCTGGGCCGAGTGGCCGCTGCCGCGCGCGGGTCCGGTGCGCGCGACGCTGCGCCATGGGGCCGATCGCATCGAACTTCAGCCCGGACAGCCGGCGGCAGCGCAACCGGCCGGACTCACCGAAGGGTTCGTTTTCGCCAAACCGCTGGCCACGACTGGCCAGCCGTTCGAACTGCGCATTTCCCTGGCGGTGGGCCCGGCGCAGTGGCCATGGGGCTGGCTGTTCGCCTGGACCCTGCTGTCGGCCGCCGCGCTCACCGCACTGGCGGCCTGGCTGCACGGCCGGCGCGAACGCCGGCGCGCCGAGGAACTGCTGCGCGTCGGTCGCGTGGCGCGGCTCAACACGCTGGGCGAACTGGCGGGCGGGATCGCGCACGAACTGAACCAGCCACTGGCGGCGGTGCTCGCCAATACCCGCGCGGCGCAGCGGATGCTCGCCGAGGAGCAGCCCGACGCGGCGACCGCGGGCGAGGCGATGACGCAGGCGGCCACCCAGGCACGGCGCGCCGCCGACGTTCTGGCGCGGCTGCGGCGCCTGTGCGAAGCGCCGGACAAGACCCAGCCGCGGCAGGCCGTGCGCCTGGAGAGCACCGCGCGCGGCGTGCTGGATCTGCTTGAACCGGAGCTGCGACGCCGCGGCATCGCCGTCGCACTGGAGGGGCAGGCGCCACCCGTGATGGCCGATCCCGTGGCGCTCGAACAGATCGTCCATAACCTGGTCGGTAACGCGGTACAGGCCCTGGAAGAGACCGCGGCGGGCGAACGCCGGCTGCGCGTTGATGTCACGTCCGGCGAAGGGCGCGGCAGGATCAGCGTGCGCGACAACGGCCCGGGGATGCCTGCGGACGTCCTGCAGCATGTATTCGAGCCGTTCTTCACGACGCGGCGCGGCGGGCTCGGGCTCGGCCTCAGCCTGTGCGAAACGCTCGCGCAGACGATGGACGGCACACTGACCGCGCATAACATTGCGCCGCACGGGGCCGAGTTCCGGCTTTCACTGCCGCTGGCAAAGGTGGCGTCATGAGTTCCAGTTCCATTTCCCCGCTGATCCATCTCGTTGACGATGACGAGGCGGTCCGCTCGAGCCTGGCCCTGTTGATCGGCACGGTCGGCCTGCGTGTGGCCACCTGGAAGGATCCGCAGGATTTTCTCGACGGCTTCGATCGTGAGGCCATCGGCGCCGTGATACTGGACGTCCGCATGCCCAGCCTGAGCGGTCCGACCGTGCTCGACCTGATGCGCGAGCAGGGCGCGGACCAGCCGGTCATCCTGCTGACCGGACACGGCACGATCGAGATGTGCCGGCGGGCGTTCAAGGCCGGGGCCGTCGAATTCCTTGAAAAGCCCGTGGATGACGAGCCGCTCCTCGAGGCCATCCACAATGCCGTGCGCGCGCACGTGCAGTCGCGGGAACGCCATGCCGCCGACCGCGAAGCCCGCGAGCGCTACGCCACCCTGTCCGGACGCGAGCGCGACGTGCTGGCGCTGGTGGTCGAGGGGCTCACCAACAAGGAAATCGCCCGCGCGCTGGCGCTCTCGCCGCGCACCGTAGAGACCCATCGCGCCCACCTCTCCGAAAAGCTGCAGGCCGAGTCCCTGGCGCAGCTGATCCGCCGTTACGCCGCCCTGGTCGACGAGACGGCGGCCCGGTAGTTCTCGGTAGTTGTACGGATGCCCGGGCGGGCGTGCACGGATGCCGCGCGCGGCCGCAGCTGTCTACAGTGACGCCGTGGCCAGAACCGGGCCGCCATCCAACGGAGAACCCTCATGAAGAACCTCGCAAAACTCGCCCTCATCGCCGCAGCCGTGACGAGCTCCCTCGCCCATGCCCAGGCCGTGCGTACGGAAAAGAACATATCGCTGGAGCTGGCCAACCAGATCGCCGCCGCCGGCGTCGCGGCCTGCCAGGCCAACGGTTACGCCGTCGCCGTCACCGTGGTCGACCGCGCCGGCATCACGCGTGCCGTGCATCGGGCCGACAACGCCGGTGCGCACACGCTCGGCGCCAGCCTGCAAAAAGCCTGGACCTCGGCGTCCGCAAAGAACAACACGCTCGCCATGATGGAAATCGCGCAGAAGAACCCCGGCGCCGCCAATCTCGTCAACATCCCCGGCTTTCTGCTGCTCGGCGGCGGCGTGCCGGTGCGGGTGGGCAACGAGGTGATCGGCGCGGTCGGCATCGGCGGTGCGCCCAGCGGGCAGATCGACGAACAGTGCGCGATGGCCGCGCTCGACAAAGTCAAAGACCAGCTGAAATGAGCAAGCTGCGCACGGTATTGCTGGCCTTCGCGCTGGCGGCCGCCGCGCACCCGGCGGCGGCACAGGTGCCGCCGTCGCCTGCCGAGGTGGCGGCGTATCGCGGGATGCACGCGGCGGCCCACCAGGGCGACGTGGCGACGATCGCGCGGCTGGCGGCCGAATCGCCCGCCCAGCTCGAATCCCGCGATCCGCACGGGCGCACGCCGCTGCATGTGGCCACGTTTGCGCGCCAGCGGGGCGCCGTTCAGGCCCTGCTGAAAAGCGGCGCCAATCATGCGGCGCTGGAGGCGGGCCGCTACGATGCGGTGACGATCGCCGCGGTCGCCAACGACGAGAAAACCCTGCGGCTGCTGCTGGCCGCGGGCGCCAGCGCATCGCTCGTCACCAGCCGCTACGATGGAACGGCGCTGATTGCCGCGGCACACCTCGGACACAGCGGGGTCGTGCGGCAGCTGATCGTCGCCGGCGCGCCGCTCGACCACGTCAACAATCTGCACTGGACGGCGCTGGTCGAGGCGATCGTGCTGGGCGATGGCGGTCCCCGCCACCAGGAAACCCTGCAGGCCCTGCTCGATGCGGGTGCCAGTACCGCGCTCACCGACCGCGAAGGCCGCACGCCGTTGCAGTTGGCGCGGGTGCGCGGTTACGAACCCATGGTGCGCGCACTGCTTGCGCGCGGCGCCCACTGACGTCAAGCCGGACCGTGGACGGAAGCGCAATCAAGGGAAGGTCGTTGAATAAATGGGTGCGGGCGCCCTGGGAGAACGGCGCTCAGGCCCGCTTTAATTTCCCCATGGTCTTTAGTCGGCGAAGTCTTCCCGGTTCAGCGTGAGGATTTCCTTCTGCTCGTTGGTCTTGGCCTGCCATCGTTCCCAGCCCTGGCTATAGAACGCCATGGTTTTTTCGCGCTCAGCCTCCTCCTGCTTGACCGACTCCGGATCGTCGAGCACGATCTTTGTGTCGCCCGTCAGGTCATTGAACTTGGCGGAGGCATACAGGAATTCGCTGTTCGCGCGCCGGAACGGGCGCAGGGAAAAATTGGCCGGCCAGTAGGCCGTCACGACCACATAGTATCGGCGGCCCGCTTCCACGGAGGCTTTCATGAAGTCGCGATAAACGCTGTTTCCCACCATGAAGACGTGATTGCCGGGCGGCAGGTTCGTGATCACTTTTGAGCCGTTCGGGATATTGCCGATCAGTTTTGGCGTTCCGGTCGTCACGTTGTAGAGGTTGGTGCCGACCAGCATGTTCACCGTGGTGGAGCGCATGAAGATGATCTGTGCCTGATCCTTGGGCACGGGCGGGATCGCCTGGTTTTCGGCGACGCGGGCGGTGTTCGTGCAGGCGGACAGCAGCAGTACTGCGAACCCTAGAACCAGTTTGTGCATGAAGATTCCCCTGGCAAGAGACGACGTTGAGACGGGGCGAGCGGGCAACGCTTGTTGTATCGCCAGTGTATCGGGCGTCCCAAACTTCAGGCCGCGTGATGCCAGTTCTCCGGCACCGTCGGCCCGGTGTCGCTGACGGTCGCCCGGCGCATGGCACGGGGCTGGTTCTCGTCGAACGGCCGTCCGCGGTGCATGGTGCAGCGGTTGTCCCACAGCACTACGTCGCCGACCGTCCAGTGGTGCGTGTAAGTGAAGGCGGGCTGCGTGGCGTGCCCGGTCAGTTCGTCCACCAGGCGCCGGGCTTCGGTGTCCTCCATGCCGTAGATTTTCGTGATGTGAGAGGCGAGGTACAGCGACTTGCGGCCGTTCGCCGGATGGGTGCGGATGAGCACCTGCGGCACGGCGGGCCGCAGCGCGCGGCGCTCGGGGCTGATGGAGTCGGGATCGAGACCGACCATCAGCCGCGAGCGGTAGTAATCGTGCTCCGCGATCAGTCCCTCCAGTTGCTTCTGGCGAGCCACGGGCAGGGCGTCCCATGCCGCACGCATGTCGGCGAACTCGGTTTCGCCGCCGTCCGATACCACGCTTTGCGCGGACAGCATCGACATCTTGCCGGGCGTGCGCTTGAACGAGCTGTCGGTGTGCCAGTACTGGTTGGCGAGATTGATGAAGCGGCGGTTGTCCTTTTCGGTGAGCAGCTTGCCGTTCTCGTCCAGGTTCGAGATGTCGGAGAACCCCACCGCGACCCGGCGCTTGTTGCCGGGCGTCTGCACGAACGGCTGGACCGACACCTCGAGTTCGCCGAAGCGCTTCGCGAACGCGAGTTGTTGCTCCTCGTCGATCGGCTGGTTGTGGAACACCAGCACGGAATAGCGGTTGAAGGCCGCTTCGATCTCGGCGAATGCGGCATCCGTCAGGCGGGACAGGTCGACGTCGCCGATTTCGGCGACGAATTCCGGCGTCACGGGATGGATGGAAATCATGCGTGCTCCTACTGTTCGATGGGTTGTATCCCTGCGGCTTTGACGACCTTGGACCATTTTGCCACTTCGTTGCGCGCGAAGTCGGCGGCCTGCTCGGGCGTGGTCGGGAAGACCTCCGCGTTCATGCTGGCGAAGCTGTCGGTCATCTCTTTGGACTTCAGCCCCTTGACGATGGTCTGGTTGAGCTTGGTCACGACCTCGCGCGGCGTGCCCGGCGGCGCAAGCAGCGAAAACCAGCTGCTGGCGTTGTAGCCGGGCAGGCCCGCCTCGCTGATGGTCGGGATGTCCGGCGCGACGGCGGAGCGTCGGTCCATGGTGACCCCGATCGCGCGCAGCTTGCCGGACTGCACCAGCGGCAGCAGGCTGGAGAACGCGTGGATCTGGAAATCCGCTTCGCCGCCGACTACCGCGACCGTTGCCGGCACCGCGCCCTTGTAGGGGATGCCGACGGTCTTGATGCCGGCCATGGTGTTGACCATCTCCGACATCAGTTGCGAGGAACCGGCGACGGAGGCGTAGTTGAGCTTGCCCGGATTCTTCTTGGCCAGTGCGATCAGGTCCTTCAGATTCTTCACCGGGATGCTGGGATGCACGACGAGCATGAAGCCGGCGACGGCGAGGATGGAGACGTGCTCGAAATCCTTCACCGGGTCGTAGGGCAGCTTCGTATAAAGGCTCGGCGCGATGCCGTGCGTGCCCTGGCTGCCGATCAGCAGCAGGTAGCCGTCGGGCGGCGCCTTGGCGACGACCGCGCTGCCCAGCTGGCCGTTGGCGCCGCCGCGGTTTTCCACGATCACCGGCTGGCCCATCGACTCGAGCTGGCGCGCGACCGAGCGGCCGATGACGTCAGTGATGCCGCCGGGCACGAACGCCACCACCACGCGAACGGGGCGGGACGGATAATTCGCGGGCGAGGATTGCGCCGCGACCGGAAGGGACGCCGAGAATAGCGCCGCGGCGCCCAGCGCAAGGCAAAGTCGTTTCATGGGGACTCCCTGGTTCATTCCGGCTTGACGCCGGCGGCCTTGACCACTTTCGCCCACTTGGCGATTTCGCTGCGCGCGAAGTCGGTGGTTTGTTCCGGCGTCATGATCATCACCACGGTGTCGGAAGCGGCGAAGCTGTCGAGCAGATCCTGCGAGCGCAGCGCCTTGACGGTCGCCTGGTTGATGCGCGTCACCATGTCGCGCGGGGTGCCGGCGGGGGCGACCAGCGAATACCAGGTGCTGGCGTTGTACCCGGGCAGGCCGGCCTCCAGCATGGTCGGCACGTCCGGGGCGAGCGGCGAACGTTTGTCGGTCGTCACGGCCAGGGCGCGCAGCCTGCCGGCCTGGATGTGCGGCAGCAGACCCGGGAAAGCGTTCACGAAGTAATCCACCTCACCGCTGAGGAGCGCCACCAGCGCGGGAGAGGCGCCCTTGTACGGGATGTGTACCGTCTGGATGCCGGCCATGCTGTTGAGCATCTCCGCCATCAGGTGCGACGTGCTTCCGACGGACGCGTAGTTGAGCTTGCCGGGGTTCTTTTTCGCCAGCGCGATCAGTTCCCTGAGGTTCTTCGCCGGGATGCTGGGATGGATGATCAGCGCGTTGCCGACCGAGCCGATCGTCGCGATGTGCTCGAAATCCTTCATCACGTCGTAGCCGAGCTTGGGATAGACGCTGGGGCTGATGCCGAGCGTGCCCAGGCTGCCGATCCCGATGGTGTAGCCGTCGGGTGCGGCTTTCGCCGTGAGCGTCGTGCCGAGCGTGCCGTTGGCGCCACCGCGGTTGTCGATCACCACCTGCTGGCCGAGGGATTCCTCGAGCTTGCGCGCGACCGCGCGGCCGACGATGTCGTTGGGTCCCCCGGGTACGAAAGGCACGATCATGCGGACGGGCTTGACCGGGTAAGAAGCGGACGACGATTGGGCGGCGGCCGGAAACGGTGCCATCGCGAGGGCCGCGAGGCCCAGCGCGGCGCGGAAGTGCTGCATGGATACTCCTCCTGAGCGCGGCGGATTCTGATATTTGGAATGACATTCCGCACGCGCGAGTCGAGAGTAAATCCTGGTCCGCGCGCGTGTCAAACAAAAAGCGGGTTCACGTGGCCGCGAACCCGCTGCACAAGAAAACGTCATTCCCGCGAAGGCGGGAATCCAGATGGACTCCCGCCTTCGCGGGAGTGACGGAGTCCTTTACGGCCCTTCGTCCGCCACCTGCGGCAGCTTGCGCAGCGTGTACGGCTTGGCGGCCACCTTCTTCAACGCTTCCTCGTCGATGTCGATGCCGAGGCCCGGTGCGGTGGGCAAGTGGATGTAGCCGTTCTTCGGCTTCAGCTGGTTCTTGCAGATGCTGTCGCCGAATTCCACGAACGGCAGGAAGTATTCGGTGATGATGAAGTTCGGCATCGTCGCGGAGGCGTGCACCGTCGAGGCAAGCGCCACCGTCGTCGAGTTGTAGTTGTGCGGCGACATGGCGACGAGGAAGGGCTCGGCCATGGCGGCAATCTCCTTCAGTTCCAGGATGCCGCCAACGCAGGCAACGTCCGGATTCAGGATGTCGGCCGAGCGCTTTTCCAGCAGCGGCCGGAAGCCGGTCTTGGTGTAGGTCGCTTCGCCGATCACCACGGGAATGCCGATCTCGCGGCGGATCTGCGCGAGTTCGTCGGGAAACTCGGCCTGGCAGGATTCCTCCATCCAGTACATGCCCAGTTCGGCGAGCCGCTTGTTGAGGCGGATGGCGTGCATGGGGGCGAGGCGCCGGTGCTGGTCGATCAGCAGGTCGACGTTCGGGCCCACGGCGTCGCGGATGGCCTTGGTCACGCGCACCGCGCGTTCCTCGTGTTCTTTCGGAATCCAGGTGCGCCAGGGTTTGGGCAGCGGATCGAACTTGAGCGCGGTCCAGCCCTGGGCAACGGCCTTCTCCGCCGCGCGGGCGTAATCGTCCGGCTGGCTCATGCCGTAGCTCCAGCCGTTGGCGTAGACGCGGATCTTGTCGCGGCAGCGGCCGCCGAGCAGGTTGTAGACGGGCTGCTTGCAGGCCTTGCCGACGATGTCCCACAACGCCTGCTCGATGCCGCTGACGGCGCAGAACAGCTCGACGGAGCCGCGGCGCGCCGCGTAGTCGTCGAACGCGAATTGCGTGAAATGCTTGATGTCGAAGGGGCTGCGGCCGACGAGGTAAGGCCCGAGCATGTTCAGCTGCGCGCACACGGCGGGATCGCGGTCGTACTGGGAGTAAGCCTCGCCCCAGCCGTGGATGCCCTCATCCGTCTCCACTTTCACGAAGATGAGGTTCTTGCGCCAGCCGGGATGCACGGCGTAGTTTTTGACGGCGGTGATTTTCATGCGGAGTCCTTGGTCAGTGGTGGAGCGTATGCAATGCAGGGTCGAATGATGCCATCACCCGCGCGTGCCCCTCCAGTGTTTAATTGCGTTGTTCGTCGATGCCCGCCGCGGCAACTACCCCGCGCCATTTGGACGTCTCGTCCTGCAGGTAGCGGACGAACTGTTCCGGCGTGGTGGGCGTAAGGTCGATGCCCTGGCCGGCATGTCTCGATTTAAAATCCGTCCCGTTGACAATCTCCTGAATCTGTCCGTTGAGCTTGCGAACGATGGCGGGCGGCGTGCCCGCTGGCGCGACCAGGCCGAACCATGCCGTGAATTCATACCCCGGCAGACCCGCCTCGCCGAACGTCGGGACGGAGGGCAGCAGCGGCGACCGGCGCGGGCTCGTGATCGCGAGTGCGCCGAGCCGACGCGCCGACACCAGGGACCGCGCGGGCGGCAGCGTCGCAAAGGACAGCGAAACCTCACTGCCCAGCAAGGCATTCAGCGCGGGTCCCGTACCCTGATACGGGATGTGAACGATGTCCACGCCA
The DNA here is from genome assembly GCA_050741255.1 of Burkholderiales bacterium. Classification (GTDB taxonomy): domain Bacteria; phylum Pseudomonadota; class Gammaproteobacteria; order Burkholderiales; family SG8-41; genus CAZXNF01. The sequence goes on from JBOIEQ010000024.1 coordinate 13,636, forward strand.
GCCTTCATCTTGAACAACTCCGCCGCCAGATGCGGGGAACTTCCGTTGCCCGCTGAGGCGTAGTTCAGCTTGCCCGGGGTGCCCTTCGCCAGTGCGATCAAGGCGGCCAGGGAATTTGCGGGCAGCGAAGGATGCACCACGAGTACATTGGGCGTGGAGCCGATCAGGCCGACGGCGGAGAAATCCTTCAAGACGTCGTACGGGAGCTTGACCCTGAATGCCGGCGTCACGGCGTGGGAGAGATTCACCATCAGCAGCGTGTAGCCGTCCGCGGCCGCGCGTGCGGCGACTTCGGTCCCGGTGATGCCGCCTCCCCCGGGCCGGTTGTCGACGATGACCGATTGCTGAAAATTGGCGGCCAGCGCTTGCGCCAGCGCCCGCGCCAGTATGTCGTTGGTTCCGCCGGGCGCGATGGGAACGATCAGTCTTACCGGTTTCACGGGGTAGTCCTGCGCGAACGCACCGCCCGTCGTGCTGCACGCAAGCGCATGCAGGAGCATCCACCATCCTTTGGCGCGCATCATGGCGGCTTAGAACGGAACCGTTCCGGTGATCGTGGTGCGTTCCATGTAGCGTCGGAGCGGCAGCGCGTAATCAAATACGGCCTTGTGCTGCACGGCGCAGTTGTCCCACATCAGCAGGTCGCCGACCTGCCAGCGGTGCCGGTAGAGAAACTCCGGTTTCACCACGTGATCGAAGAGGTAGGACAGCATCGTCTTGCCGTCGGTCTCCGGCATGCCGACGATCTGCGTCGAATAGCCCTCGTTAACAAAAACGCACTTTTTGCCGGTGACGGGGTGCGTGCGGATCAGGGGGTGCGCGATGTCAGGCGGTGCTTTCTGCTTTTGTTCCTCGGTCAACGGCTCCCGGTTGAATTTCTGCACCTTGCTTTCGTAGGTGTAGTTGTAGCTGTTGATCGCCTTTTTGCCGTCGAGCTTCTGCTTGATGTCGTTCGGCAGCGCATCGTACGCGGCTGTAACACTCGCGAACAGTGTATCGCCCTGCGCCTCGCCGTTCTCCTGGATCGGAATTTCGATCGCGTACAACAACGACATGCTGGAGGGGTGCGTCACATAGCAAAGATCCGTATGCCAGAAACGCCCGGCGTCCTGGACCCCGATCGGTTTGCCGTCGACGAGCACGTTGGAGACGACGAATATCTCGTCGTACCCCGGCTTGTTGAATTTCTTGCGGACGTTGACGTCAAGCGTGCCGAAACGGCGGCTGAACGCCAGATGCTGTTCCGGCGTGAGCTTTTGCCCGCGGATAACGATGACCGAATTGTCATAGAAGACGTTTCTGATTTTCTCGAAATCGATATCGGAGAGCGGCTTGGAAAGATCGAGGCCGGTGACTTCGGCTCCCAGTGTCTGGCCCAGTTTGCGAACGGAAAACATCATGACTCCTTGGAAATTCGATAACGGTTGAAGTGATTCAGCCGGCGGCGGCGAGCGGCAAGTCCCGCACCTCGAGCTCTTTGATCATGAGCCGGTACAGGTGGCGCACTTCTTTCATGTCGTAATCACCGTTGGCCTGGTGCATTACGCTGCGGTTGTCCCAGATCACCATGTCGCCGTACTGCCACCGGTGCCGGTATTCGAATCTGATCCGGGTCGCGTGGGTCATCAGTTCGCCGATCAGCGCGATCGCCTCCGGGTCGGGCATGCCGGTGATGGATTCGATGCGCACGGGATTGAGGTAGAGGAACTTCCGGCCGTTCTGCGGGTGGGTGCGGACGAGCGGGTGGGTCACGGCGGGCGGCAACGCGCTGCGGGTCTTCTCGTCCACGGAACGCAGGTCGCGCGGGCTGTACTTGCTCAGAAAAACATGTTTTGCCTGCAGCCCGCCGATGCGCCGTTTGGTGTCTTCCGGCAAATCGTCGTATGCGCGATGCATGTTGACGAACTGGGTGTCGCCGCCCTTGCTCGGAAGCGATACCGCGTGCAATGCGGTCGCTTTCGGCGGATGCGGGTAGTGGGAGTGGTCGGTATGAAAGGTTTCGCCCGTGATCAGATACTTGCCCGGTTCGGTCTGTTCGTTCTTGATGTCGTAGACCTCGAGGCCTTCATGCGTACGGGAGCGCTTGTGGCTCTGCGGCATGATGTCGCCGAACAGCTCACCGGCCCGGGAGAATTCCGCCGGCGTGAGTTTCTGGTCCCGGAACACCAGAACGTGGTACTGCGCGAACGCATCGTTCAATGCCTTTCGCAGTGGCGCGTCGATGGGGTGCCTGAGATCGAGGCCGCGAACCTCGGCCCCGGTCTGGTGCTCGGTCAGGGGAGTGATGGTGTAGTTCATCGTAGTCGCTCCTGCCATGGGGCGTTGCTTACTGGCGCAGGCCCGCCGCCGCGATGACGGGCGCCCAGCGTGTGAGTTCGGATTTGATCAGCGCCCTGAACTCATCCGGCGTCGATACGCTGGCGTCCGCGCCCTGGGTCTGCATGCGTTCCCTGAGGTCGGGCGAACTCATCGCCTTGACGATGGCACGGTTGAGTTCATTGATGACGGGCTTCGGAGTGTTGGCCGGCGCGAGGATCCCATACCACTGGGTGACCTTGAATTCCGGCACGCCGCTTTCTGCAATCGTGGGGATCTCGGGCGCAACGGCCAGTCGCTGCTCCGTCGATACGCCCAGCGCCCTGAGCTTGCCGGCCCGTACTTGCGGGAGTACCACGTTAACCGCCGGCATGACCATGGCGATCTGCCCGGCGATGACATCGATCGCGGCCAGTCCGGCGCTGCGATAAGGAACGTGGATAAGCTGAATACCGGTCAGCATGTTGAAGTATTCGGTGGTCAGGTGATTGGCTCCGCCGGCACCGCCCGAGCCGTAACTGAGCGTGCCGGGTTTGGCCTTTGCGAGCGCAATGAACTGAACGATGCTGGTGGCCGGCAACGCGGGATTGACCACCATCAGCGCGGGCAGCCTGGCGACGAGTGATATCGGCGCAAAATCCTTGATGGCGTCGTACTTGAGCTTTGTGTCCATCGACGGATTGACCGCCAGGGTTCCGATGTGGCCCACGACCAGTGTGTAGCCGTCCGCCGCCGCGCTCGCCGCCAATTCCATGCCGATGCTGCCGCCAGCGCCGCCGCGGTTGTCGGCAATGACCTGCTGCCGCAGCACCTCGCTCATGCCCTGACCGGCCTGCCGGCCGAGAATGTCGTTACCGCCGCCCGGCGCGAACGGAATGATCAGGCGTATCGGCTTGGTGGGAAATGCCTGGGCTATCGCCGGCACAGGTGCCAATAGTGAGATTGACACCATCGCTGCGCTGATTTTCATGTTGCCTGCTCCTCCTTGCCCGTTTTACTTGTGTTGGCTGCGGTTGCCATTCGTGTCACGGATCGTCATCCCGGCGTCACGGCCGCCCGCAAGGGTTCCATGCCGGGAAGGTCGTCGAGTTCCCAGCAGTGCTGGATCAGGCGGTCTGTCTGCATGGAAGTCAGCACGCCCTCGGCAAGGCCCGACACCTTCAGCTCCAGGTCGCGATCGCTCATCGGCCGCTCAAGTGTTCCGAGTGCCTGCTCGACGTGCGTCGTCAGCGTCCTGCCGTCTTTGAGATGAATGCGCACATGGGCTTCGTTCTTGCCGAACCCGGGTTCCGCCACCGCAGAGATTCTTTCCCGCAGCATGCTCACTTCGTGATCGCCGGCCTTCGCATCGACGAACTGTTGCTCGCCCGCTTTGCCTTCGACCAGCGCGGCCGCGATCGCGTGCGTCAGGCTGATCTTTGCTTCCAGCCCGTTTTTCGGCTGCCTGATGCCGTTCGCCTTGATGACTCGCGGGAAGACCTGCAGTTCCACTTTCTCGATCTGCACCGGGGTCAGGTCATGTTCCGCGCGCAACTGGAGGCACCCCGCAACGGACGGATGCATGCCGATCGCGCAGGCGTAAGGCTTGTATGTGTTTCGCGAGACTTGAAATCGTTCGCCCAATCCAGCCGTGACCGAAGCAAGCCGCTCCGATGAACCCATCAGATCCGCGAAGCCGACCGCCGGTGCCTCCACCACGTTCTCGGCGCTTGTGAAATCTGCGGCGGCGAGCAACGCCGCCAGGACGCCGCTGCTGGCGGCACGCCCGGGACTGAAGCTCTTCGTCATCGTGCCGTGCGTGGCGCGCAAGCCGGCCGATTGCGCTGCGGCCAAGCCCAGCGCCCACGTCATCTGCTGTTCGTTGAGTCGCAGCAGCCGGCCGGCGCAGGCGGCAGCACCAAATGCGCCCATCGTGCTCGTGAGGTACCAGCCGACGTTGTCCGACGGATAAACGGCGTTTCCAATGCGGCATTCCACCTCGATTCCCAGCAGGAAAGCATGCAGAAGTTCCTGGCCCGTGCTGCCTGCCTGCTCCGCGAGCGCCGCGGCCGCCGGGCCGACGGGTCCTGCCGGATGCAGGACGATCTTATCGCCGCTGTGCGCATCGTCGAAGTCGAGCACCAGCGAACTCATGGCATTGATCAGCGTCGCCTGCACGACATCGAGTCTGTCCCGGCGTCCGATCACCGTCGCGCGCGGTGCTCCCGAGAGGTCTCGCACGACCTGCATGGCTTTTTCAACCGCTTCGTGGCGGCAGCCGCCGACCGCGCAACCGATCCAGTTCAGAAAGGAGCGTTTGGCCTCGTGCAGCACTGCCGCGGGAGTGTCGCCAGGGCGCGCGCCGACCACGTAACGCGCAAGCATGCGGGTGACTTCGGTCACCGGTTCGGTCATTTCCCGATCACTCCGGTTAGTACGGTGCAGACCCGATGACCGTCGTGCGGTGCATGCGCCGACGCAACGGAAGCGCAAAATCCGAAATCGCGCGATGCTGGGCGGAGCAGTTGTCCCAGATCACGAGGTCGCCGACTTTCCAGCTGTGACGATAGAGGAACTCGGGTCTGATCACGTGCGCGAACAGCTCCTGCAGCAACACCTCCGCCTCGGCCTGCGGCATGCCCACGATGCCCGTATTCATGCCCGCGCTGACGTAAAGACATTTGCGGCCGGTGAACGGGTGCGTTCTGACGATGGGATGCGCGACGTCGGGAACCTTTTTCTTCTGGTCCTCGGTCAGGTTCTCGCGCACGCCGCCAGCCTGGCGGATCTTTTCCGCGCGGCGGTCGTACTGACCGGCGTAACTGTGGATGGCCTTCAATCCCGCCAGGCGCGACTTCATGCCGGCCGACAACGCGTCATATGCCTCGTACGTGCTGGAGAACATCGTGTCACCCAGCGCTTTTCCATCCTGCACCGGTACTTCGACCGCATAGAGGATCGTGCAGCGGCTCGGTTCGGCGAGATAGGACAGATCGGTGTGCCAATGATGCCCGGCGTCCATGTTGCCGATCGGCAGCCCGCCTTCAATGATGTTCGAGACGATCAGAACCTCGGGGTGGCCCGGCAACAGATACTGGCTGAGCAGATTGACATCGAGCCGGCCGAACCGCGCGGAGAATTCCACCTGGCGCTCGGCGCCCAGTTTCTGGTCACGGAAGAAGATCACGGACTTGTCGTTCAGGACGTCATCGATCTCCCTGAACGTCGCGTCGGACATGTCCCGGGACAGGTCGACGCCCTTGATCTCGAACCCGAGCGGCGCTCCATACCCTCGGACTTTGATGCGCTCGCCGACCGCCGCGCCTGCACTCATTGCCGCCCCCGTACCCCGGCCGCCTGCCGGAATGGCTTAATATTGTGTGTTCCGATAATCGGAACGGTGTTCCGATAAAAAGTAATCGTAAAGGGAGTCGCTTGCGCTCGTCAAGCACGACCGGCGTCACGCGTCGGGATAAACTCCCGTCCGTCATGCTGGACAAAACGCTGTTGAAAGGACTCGCGGTGATTGAGTCCCTCGGGAAAAGCGATCACGCGCGCGGCGTATCGGAGATCTCGCGGGAGTTGAATCTGTCGAAAACAGCCACGCATCGACTGCTGCAAACGCTGGTCAGCGCGCGCTATGTCATGCGGGACGAGAAGACCGAGGGCTACCGCCTGACGACAAAAACCTGGGAAATCGGGTCCAGGGTTCTCGCCAGGCTGGACATCAAGCAACTGGGCGCCACCTACCTGCAGCGGCTTGCGAAGCAGTGCAACGAGAGCGTCCATATCACGGTGCTGGACGGCAATGAAGTGATCTACATCGACAAGATCGACAGTCCCCACCCGTTGCGCACGTACTCGCTGGTCGGCGGCCGTGCGCCGGCGCATTGCGTGGCGACCGGGAAAGCCTTGCTCGCGCATCAGGGCGACGAATTGATTGCGCAAGTCGGGACTTCCCTGAAGGGTTACACGAAGCGCACGATCACGACCATGGCAGCGCTCCAGAAGGAACTCAAGCAGGTTCGCACCAGGGGTTATGCCGTAAACCGCGGAGAATGGCGGGACGACATATACAGCGTTGGCGCGCCCGTTTTCAATGCGCAGGGACGCTGCGTGGCCGCTATGGGCATCTCGGCGCCTGCCAACCGCATGCAGGGAAGCGTCGAAAAACTGGGGCGGCTGGTCTCCAGGTTGGCGATGGAATTCTCGGGCAGTTTGGGGCACGCCGCTTAAAGCAGTCGCTTGCCTGCGAGCACATACAACGAGGCCCTGACGGGATGATATCGTCGGCGCCCTGAATCCGACCCTGGCACCGCGAATGCGGAAACGAAGAAGCGAGGAGCAGCCACATTGACGACCAGCCATCCCGTCGTTCCGGAGTCCGCACGCGACGCCACACGCACGCTGGCGAAGTTCGCTGCATCGCTCACCTACGAGCGCCTGCCCGCCGAAGTGGTGGCGAAGGCCAGAATCTGTCTGCTTGATACACTGGGCTGCTGCCTGTTCGGTGCGACGCTGCCGGCCGTGCGCAAACTTGCGGCGATGGCGGCCGAAGAGGGGCCGGGCGGCAAGGCGACGGTGATGGGTTTTCCGCTGCGTACGTCGGCATCGATGGCGGCATTGGTGAACGCCACCGGTGCGCATGGCTTCCAGCTCGACGAAATCCATATCCAGGCTACGCTGCACCCCGGTTCGGTGGCCGTTCCGGCGGCATGGGCGCTTGCGGAAACCGACGTCGACGTGAATGGACGCGCCTTGATCACCGCGCTGGTGGCCGGCTACGAAACCGGTCTGCGGGTGGGGCTGGCGGCCAAGGGGGCGATCTTCACGCGCGGATATCATAGTCAGGGCGCCACCGGCGCACTGGTCGCGGGTGCAAGCGCGGGGCGGCTGCTGGGTCTTGATGCGCTGCAGATGCAGCATGCGATCGGCATCGCTGGCTCGCAGGCCGCGGGCCTGATGGCGGTGCAGGAAGGCGCGATGGCCAAGGGCTTCCATTCCGGTCGCGCGGCGCAGAGTGGCGTGTACGGCGCCAAACTCGCGAAACTCGGTTTCACCGGCATCCCGAATGTGCTCGAAGCACCCTACGGCGGTTTCCTCAGCACTATCGCAGACGGCGAATACGACGCTGTTGCGCTGACCGCGGAACTGGGCGAGCGCTGGGAGATCCTGAACGTCGGATTCAAGCCCGCCCCCGCGTCCAATGGCAGCATCACCGCGATGACCGCGCTGGACCAGCTGATGCACGAACACAATCTGAAGGCCGCAGACATAGAGCGCGTCACCGCTTTCGTCAGTACCAACACGCTGCACCACTGCGGCTGGGAATACACACGGGACAAAGTGCAGGGTGTCCTCGCGGCGCAGATGAACCTGCGTTACGGCCTTGCGATCATGGCGCTGGAGCGCGAAGCTACCGCGCGGCAGTTTGCCGAGGACCGGCTGTTCCGGGGCGAGACCATGGACTTCGTCAGCCGCGTCCAGGTCGAGCACGAACCGAAGTACGACGGCAGCGGCGGCATCTACCGCGTGGCCTGTCGCCTCAGGGTTCGGCTGCGCAGCGGCGCGGAGCACGAGACCGAGGTGCTGTACCGCCCCGGCAGCAAGGAAACACCGATGTCCGGCGAGGACCTGCATCGAAAATTTCTTGGTCTTGCCACGCCTGTCGTCGGCGCGCAGGCGGCGCAAGCGCTGGTCGAGAGGCTGTCAACACTCGAGCGCCTGGAGAGCATTCGGCCGCTGTCTGGGCTGCTGACCCCGCAGTAATTGCAGGCAGCGGCGCCCGACAAAGGCAGTTCCTGGAACTTTGCGCTGTCCGTTCTGCTGCTGCACGCACCCCCTTGGTGCAAGGCCGTTCTCCCCAGGGTTGCACGCATGCTGTTTGCAAGCTTATGGGTAGCGAAGGCGCCAGCGCCAGAGACGTATCGAGTGAGTCGAGTGAGGGCAGTTCAGGTATAAAGGCGGGGGCCGCGACAATACGTTCTCAAAAACCCGGCCCCCCAGAACCCGGAGGACTCATGCCATCCCGATTTTTCACTCTGGCCGCGCGGATCGCCGCGCTGCTGGTCTGTTGCGCCGCCGGTTTCGCCGCGGCGCAGACCGCCTATCCCGCCAAGCCCGTGCGCGTGGTGATCCCGTGGCCACCCGGCGGCGCCAACGACATCGCCGGGCGCATCGTTAGCGCGAAGTTGGCGGAATCCATGGGCCAGCAGTTCCCGGTGGACAATCGTGGCGGCGCGGCGGGCACCATCGGTGCCGATTTCGTGGCCAAGGCGCCGTCCGACGGCTACACGCTGATGATCCATTCGGTGACGCACGTCGGCAACGCGCATCTCTACAAGAAGCTGCCGTACGACACGCTGAAGGACTTCACGCCGGTCGCGCTGCTCACCTCGCAGAACGCGGTGCTGACGGTACATCCGTCGCTGCCGGTGAAGACGGTGAAGGAGTTCGTCGCGCTCGCCAAGTCGCGACCGGGCGAAATCGTCTATTCGTCGTCCGGCAACGGCGGCATTCCGCATCTGTCGATGGCGCTGCTGGAATCGATGACGGGGATCAAGCTCATCCACGTGCCCTACAAGGGCGGCGGGCCGCAGGTGATCGCGCTGCTCTCCGGCGAAACGCAGGCATCGCCCGCGACGACCGCTTCCGTGATCCAGCACGTCAAGTCCGGACGCCTGCGCGCGCTGGGCGTGACGCCGGCGAAGCGCCTGAACGCGCTGCCCGACGTGCCGACCATCGCGGAGTCCGGCGTGCCCGGTTACGAAATGAGCGCCTGGATCGGGCTCATGGCGCCGGCCGGCACGCCGAAGGCGATCGTCGACAAGCTGAACGCCGAAGCCAACAAGGCGCTGAAACAGCCCGACGCGGCGCAGACCCTGGCCGACCAGGGGCTCGACCCGTGGATCGGCAGCCAGGAGGAATTTGCCGCGCGGTTCCGGTCGGACTATGACAAATACGAAAAGCTGATCAAGCTGATCGGCGCGCGCATCGATTGAGCGGCCGGTCCATCAGACCCGGAGGACGCATGGAATCCCGAATGAATCAAAATGCAGCGCGGTGCGTCATCGCGCTGCTGGCCTGCTGCGCCGCCGGTGCCGCCATAGCGCAGACCGCCTATCCCGCCAAGCCCGTGCGCGTGGTGGTGCCGTGGCCGCCGGGCGGCGGCAACGACATCGCGGGCCGCATCCTCGCCGCCCGGCTGGCGGAGTCCATGGGGCAGCAGTTTCCGGTGGACAACCGGGGCGGCGCCGGCGGCACCATCGGCGCGGATTTCGTGGCGAAGGCGGCGCCGGACGGCTACACGATCATGGTCCAGTCCGTGACGCACGTCGGCAACGCGCATCTCTACAAGAAGCTGCCGTACGACACGCTGAAGGATTTCGCGCCGGTGGGCCTGATCACCGCGCAACTCGCGGTGCTCACCGTGCATCCGTCGCTGCCGGTGAAGTCGGTGAAGGAGTTCACCGCGCTCGCCCGCGCGCGGCCCAACGAGATCCTCTATTCGACCGCCGGTAACGGCAGCATCCCGCACATGTCGATGGCGTTGTTCGCGCTGATGACCAAGACGCAGCTCGTGCACGTGCCGTACAAGGGCGGCGGCCCGCAGGTCATCGCGCTGCTGGCCGGCGAATCGCAGGCGTCGTTCGCGACCGTCGCGTCCGTAATTCAGCACATCAAGGCGGGCCGCCTGCGCGCGCTCGGTGTTTCCGCCGCGCAGCGTTCGAATACCCTGCCGGATACGCCGACAATCGCCGAGGCCGGTGTTCCGGGCTACGAGATGAGTCCGTGGATAGGGCTGTTCGCCCCCGCGGGCACGCCGCGCGCCGTCATCGACCGGCTCAACGCCGAAACCAACCGCGCGCTGAAGCTGCCGGAAGTGGCGCAGAGTCTGGGCGGGCAGGGCCTCGAACCGTGGCCCAGCACGCCGGAGGAGTTCGCCGTGCGGCTGAAGGCCGATTACGACAAGTACGGACAGCTGATCAAGCTGACCGGCGCACGCATCGATTGACGTACACGTTCAGACAACACCCACGCAGCAACAAGGAGAGCACCGCATGACGATCCATCCCGCCGCCTTCCAGCGCGGCACCGAATTCGACGGCAAGGTCGCCCTGGTGACCGGCGCCACCCGCAACATCGGGCGCTCCATCGCGCTCTCGCTCGCCGCGGGCGGCGCGTCGGTGGCGGTCAACGCCCGCGCCTCGCAGGCCGAAGGCGACAAGGTCGTCGCGGAGATCGCGGCGGCCGGCGGCAAGGCGGCCACCTTCGTCGCGGACATTTCGGACGAGGCCGCCGACAAGGCGATGGTGGAGGGGGCAGTCAAGAAGTTCGGCCGCCTCGACTACCTGGTGCTGAACGCGTCGATCCGCAAGCAGACCCCGATCACCGAGATGAGCTTCGAGGAATGGCGCCGCATCATGTCCATCTCGCTCGACGGCTCCTTCCACCTCGTCAAGGCGGCGCTGCCGCACATGATCAAGAACGGCGGCGGCGCGATCGTGATTCTCGGCGGCATGATGGCGCTGGCGGGCGCCAAGAACCGCGTGCACGGTTCGGTGGTGAAGCACGGCCTGATCGGCATGACGCGCGCGTTGGCGCTGGACCTCGCGCAATACAAGATCCGCGTCAACTGTGTCTCGCCCGGCCAGATGAATACGTCCACGGAAGTCGGCAAGGACGTCGCGCAGCGCCCCGCGCCGAGCCCGCAGGTGCCGCTCGGCAACAAGGGCGAGCCGGAAGAAGTCGCGGCCGTCGTGCGTTTCCTGTGCGGCCCCGGGGCGAGCTTCGTCAGCGGGCAGACGATGCATGTCAACGGCGCGCAGATGATGTACTAGGCGGTATCGGCATGCAGGGCGTTCCCGCCGCGGCGGGAACGCCCTTTGGATTTCTGAAGGAGCGAAGGGTATGCAGCGGTTGATGGTTGCGGTGGTCTCGGGTCTGGCGCTGGCCGGCGTCGGAACGGCTCACGCCCAGAAGGAACAGTACCCGACCAAGTCGATTCGCCTGATCGTGCCGTTCGCACCGGGCGGCGGCACGGACATTGTCGCGCGGGTCTTGGCGCAGAAACTGAGCGAACAGTTCCGGCAAACCGTCGTGGTGGATAACCGGGGCGGTGCGGGCGGCCTGATCGGCATGGAGATGGCGGTGCGCGCGCAGCCCGACGGCTACACCATGGGCTTCTTCTCGGGCAGCCTGTCCACCAATGCCGCGGCGGGCAAACTGCCGTTCGATCCGATCAAGGACGTCACGCCGATCAGCATGGTGGCGGAATCGGGCTACGTGATCGCGCTCCACCCGGGACTGCCGATCAGGAACATGAAGGAGTTCCTCGTCTACGCGAAAGCGAATCCGGGCAAGCTTTCCTACGGCTCCTCCGGCATCGGCAGCACGTCGCACCTCGCCGGCGAGCAGCTCGATCTGCTGGCGAAAGTCCAGACGACGCACGTGCCCTACAAGAGCTCGGGGCTGGCGATGACCGACATGCTGGGCGGCCAGATTTCCTTTGTCTATGGCAGTCTCCCGCTCATCGCGCCGTACGTGAGCGGTGGCCGGGTGCGCATCGTCTCCATCACGACGGCCAAGCGCAGTGCGGCGCTGCCCGACGTGCCGACGATCGCCGAATCCGGCGTGCCAGGCTACGAAACGGTGACCTGGTACGCCGTGCTGGGGCCGCGCGGACTGCCGAAGGAAGTGGTCGCGCGGTGGGCCACGGACATGACGCAGGCGCTGCAGTCGAAGGAATTGAAGGATCGCGCGAAGGTCGAGGGGCTGGATCTCTCGGAGCCGGGCCCGGCCTACCTGCTCGACGTGCTGAAACGCGACATTCCGAAATGGACGCAGGTGGTGAAGGCGGCCAACCTCAAGCTCTAAGGGGCAATGCATGAAGTGGTGCAGATTCGAAGGCCAGGACGGCCCTTCCTACGGAATCATCGAAGGCGAGCAGATCTATCCGGTCACGGGCAGCCCGTTCGCAAGCCATGTGAAGGCCAAGCATGGCCTGCCGCTCAAGAAGACCCAACTGCTGGTGCCGGTGATTCCGCCGACCTTCTACGCCGCCGGCGTGAATTTCCGCGAACACGTGCTCGACGTGGCGAAGAAGAAGGGCATTGAGCCCAAATTCCCGCCCGAGGCCGACGTGGGCTACCGTGCGAACAATGCGCTGATCGCCGACGGGGAAACGATCGTGATCCCGAAGGACGCGACCGAAGTGGTGCAGTACGAGGGCGAACTGGTGGCGGTGATCGGCAGGACCTGCCGCAAGGTGACGGAAGCGCAGGCGCTCGACTACGTGTTCGGCTACACCATCGGCAACGACATGAGCGAGCGCACCTGGCAGCGCAGCGACCGCACGTTCTGGCGCGCCAAGAACAGCGACACCTTCAAGCCCATGGGGCCGTGGATCGTGACCGGACTCGATCCCGCCGCGTTGACGGTCGCGATCCGCGTGAACGGCCGCGAGGTGTCGTCGTATCGCATCGCGGACGCGATCTTCAGCCTGCAGACCTTCATCAGCCGCATGAGCCAGTACCTGACGCTGCACCCGGGCGACGTGCTGTGGCTGGGCACGGACGGGGCGCCGGAGAACGTGAAACACGGCGACGTGATCGAAATCGAGATTCCCGGCATCGGGGTGCTGCGCAACCCGGTGGCGCGGGAACAATAAGACGGCAAAACGGAGGAGCCCATGAAGAACCTGATACGGATTGCGGCGGGCGCGCTGATGGCGGCAATGCTTGCCGGGGCGTCGGCGCAGAATTTCCCGATCCGCCCGATCCGCATCGTGGTGCCGTTCCCGCCCGGTGGCGCGTCGGACATCATCGCGCGGCTGCTCGGGGAGAAATATTCCGCGGCCTGGGGCGTCACCACCGTCGTCGACAACCGGCCCGGTGGCATCGGCATCATCGGCACCGACACGGTGGCGAAGGCCACGCCCGACGGCCACACGCTGGGCGTGAACTCGCTGAGCTTCGCGGTCGCGCCGAGCATCCGCAGCAACCTACCGTACGACTCGCAGAAGGATTTTGCGCCGATCACCATCATCGCGGCCAATCCGCTCATGCTGGTCGTCAACAACAACGTGCCGGCCAAATCGGTGAAGGAACTGATCGACCTCGCCAAGGCGAAGCCCGACGGACTCTCCTTCGCGACGAGCGGCACCGGCAGTTCGCTGCACCTCGCGACCGAGCTGTTCATCCTGATGACCGGCATCAAGGCCGCGCACATCGCCTACAAGGGCAGCACGCAGGCGCATCCGGACCTGATCGGCGGCCGGGTGGACTTCATGTTCGACACCATCGTCGCGATCGCCCCGCTGGTCCGCGCCAACCGCCTGCGCCCGCTGGCGGTCACCTCGAAGAAGCGCTCGGGCGAGTTTCCCGATCTGCCCACGATCGCCGAGGCCGGGGTGCCGGGCTATGAAATGACGTCCTGGGTCGCCCTCCTGGCGCCCGCGAAAACGCCGCCGGCGGTCATCGAGAAGCTCAACAGGGAAACGGCGCGCATCCTCGCACTGCCGGATGCACGTGAACGTCTGGCGCGGCTGGGTTCGGAGCCCATCGGCAACACGCCGGCGGAGGCGCGCCAGTACATCGCCGCGGAATTCGAGAAATGGTCGAAAGTCGTCAAGGCCGCGGGCATCAAGGCCGATCAGTAATCATCCGGAGGGAGTCATGATGAAACGTACTGCAACCGTTCTGATCCTGGCGGCCGCGGGTGCCGCTCTCCCGGTGGCCGAGGTGGCGGCCCAGGCGTTTCCGGCGAAAACGATCCGCCTCATCGCGCCCTTCCCGCCGGGCGGCAGCGTGGACGTCGTCGGCCGCATGGTGGCGGTGCGGTTGTCGGAAACGCTGGGCCAGCAGGTGGTGGTGGACAACCGCTCCGGTGCCTCCGGCAACATCGGCACCGAGTTCGTGATGAACGCGGCGCCGGACGGCTACACGCTGCTGATCAATACCATCCCGCTGGTGGTCAACCAGTACCTCCTGACCCGCGTGCCGTACGACGCGGTGAAGGACTTCGCGCAGGTGATGCTGATCTCGTCCTCGCCGTCGATCCTGACCGTGCATCCGTCCGTGCCGGCGCGTTCGGTGAAAGAACTCATTGCACTCGCGAAATCGAAACCGGGCGCGCTCAACTACTCCGGCGCGGGCATCGGCACCAACCCGCACATCGCGGGCGAGCTCTTCAACCTGCTCGCGAAGGTCAATATCGTCGCCGTGCAGTACAAGGGCGGCGGTCCGGCGGACCTGGCGGTGATGGGCGGCGAGGTGGCGTTGTCCTTCCCCAACATCTCGCAGGCGATCAACTACGTGTCCTCCAACCGGCTGCGTGCGCTGGGGGTAACCAGCGTCAAGCGGTCAACCGCGATGCCGGAACTGCCGACCATCGTCGAGGCGGGGGTGCCGGACTACGAATTCATCACCTGGCACGGTATCCTTGCACCGAAGGGCACGCCGCGGCCGGTGGTCATGCTGCTCAATGAACGCCTGAAGAAGATCCTCGGTACGCCGGCCGAGGCCCAGTTCTACCGCGAGCGTGGGCTCGATATCATTGCCAGTTCGCCCGAGGAGTTCGCGGTGCACCTCGAGACCGAGCAGAAGAAGTGGGGCCGGGTGATCCGGGAACGGGGCATCAAGGCCGAGTAAGGCATCCGCAACGGAACCAACAGCGAAGGAGCAAGTGATGGCACATACCGTCCAGCAACTCGGAAAGTCGTTTCACGACGCGTTGAAGGCGCAGCCCGGCCCGGCTGGCCGCCAGAAGGTCTGCGAACTGCTGAAAGAGGTACTGAAGGACACGGCCTTCGTCAACGCCACGATCACCGACCAGACGCCCGAGCGGCACATCCTCTATGAGGATCCCGAGCTCGGCTTCTGCATCCTCGCCCACAAATACGACGGTCCGAAGGACAGCACCCCGCACGATCACGGTCCGTCATGGGCGATTTACGGGCAGGCGCAGGGCGAAACGCTGATGTCGGACTGGGACCTGGTGTCGCCGGCGAGCCCCGACACGCCGGGCAAGGTACGCGAGCGGAGCAAGTACAAGCTCACCCCGGGCGTCGCGCACCTCTACAACGAGGGCGACCTGCATTCGCCGAGCCGCAAGGGCCCGACGCGGCTGATCCGCATCGAGGGCACGAACATGGAGAAGGTGAAGCGGCTGAAGTTCGAGCCGGTGTAAGCGACCGGTCCGCTGCAGTGGCATCCGGGAGCAGCACGACGCCGGCAGTGCGCCGTTTCCTGATCGCGCTGGCAGTGGTGGCGGTCGGTGGTTTCCTGGCGCGAGCAGTCGTGGCGCAGACCAGTCCGGTCAAGATCGGCGTGGTGGTGATGCACGGAAAGGGCGGCGCGCCGACGCGGCATGTCTCCGAACTCGCGGTGGCGCTCGAGAGCGCCGGCTTCCTGGTCCGGAACATGGAAATGCCCTGGTCGGGCAAACGCGAATATGACGTCAACGTCGCCGCCGCCGTGCAGGAAGTCGAAGCCGCGCTGGCGGCCCTGCGCGATGCGGGTGCGCAGAAGGTGTTCGTGGCCGGCCACAGCCAGGGCGGCGTATTCGCGCTTTATTTCGGCGGAGGCCATGCGGTCGACGGCATCATTGCCATCGCGCCCGGCGGCGATGTGGCGAATGCCTACTACCGCGCCCGCGTGGCGGAACCCCTGGCCGAGGCGCGCAAGCTCGTCGCCGAAGGCAGGGGTGCCGAGCGGACCAAGCTGGCGGATTTCGAGGGTGCGAAGGGCACCTTTGCCATTACCGTCTCGCCGGCCGCGTACGTGACCTGGTTTGATCCGGATGGCGCGATGAACCAGGCGGCGGCGGTCCGCAAGATGCAGTCCGCCGTCCCGGTGCTGTACATCGCACCGACCAAAGATTACCCCGCGCTGATGCGGCTCAAGAACCAGATGTTCGACGCGCTGCCGAGGCATCCGCGGACGAAACTGTTTGAACCGGACGCCACGCACCTTTATGCGCCTACGGCATCCATCCAGGAAATCATCGCCTGGACAACGGGCGTGGCCAATGCCCGCTGAATCGCACTACTGACCAACAGGAAAAAACCGACCATGGACTACCGCAGGCTGGGCAATAGCGGGCTGAAGGTCTCGCCGATCTGCCTCGGCACCATGCTGTTCGGCGACCGCACGAGCCCCGCCGTCGCGGCGCGCATCGCGGCCTCCGCGATGGACGCTGGCGTCAATTTCATCGACACCGCCGACAGCTACGCGAAGGGCGAGTCCGAGCGCGTGGTCGGCAGGCTGATCGCGAAGCACCGCGACCGCTGGGTGCTGGCCACCAAGGTGCAGAACGCCACGATCCCCGGCGATCCGAATGCCGGCGGTCTCGGGCGCAAGTGGATGACCTACGAGATCAACGCCAGCCTCGCGCGGCTGAAGACGGACTACGTCGACATCTACTACCTGCACCGCGACGACCTCAGGACGCCGCTGGAGGAGACTGTCGCCACCATGGGCGACCTCATCCGCGGCGGCAAAGTGCGTTACTTCGGCATCAGCAATTTCGACGGCTGGCGCATCGCCGAAGTGGTGCACACCTGCCGCCGCCTCGGCGTGCCGCAGCCGGTGGTGCTGCAGCCGTACTACAACGCGATGAACCGGCTCCCCGAAGTCGAGATGCTGCCGGCTTGCGGGTACTACGGGCTGGGCGTCGTGCCCTACAGCCCGCTCGCGCGCGGCGTGCTCACCGGGAAATATGTTCCCGGGCATGCGCCGGCGTCGGACTCGCGCGCCGGGCGCAAGGACCGTCGCATGGCGGAAACCGAGCTGCGCGACGAATCCTTCCGGCACGCGCAGCGCATCAAGGCGCATGCGGAGAAGCGCGGCATGACGGCGGGCCAGTTCGCGCTCAACTGGGTGCTCAACAACCGTTTCGTCACATCGGTGCTGGCCGGGCCGCGGACCTTCGAGCAATGGGCGGAATACCTGGGCGCGCTCGAACACACATTCACGGCGGCGGACGAAGCGCTGGTCGACAAACTGGTGCCGCCGGGACATCCGTCCACGCCGGGCTACACCGATCCCAAGTTTCCGATCCGGGGACGCGCGCCGCGAAGCTAGGGCAGCGGGCCCGCGTTCAGCGGCGGCGGAGTTCGTCCAGGAAAGCTTCCATCTTGCGTTGACGGAATTCCATGGCGTCGAGTTGCTCCGCCATGAGGATGAGGCCGCTCAGGTAGCCGACGAGCGCCGGATCCGTCTTTGGATCCATCTGCTTTTTCAAATCCGCGAAGATGTCTTTTGCCGCCGCTGCCATGAAGCTGTCCTTGCCGGGTGGGTGCTGAGCGGCCGATCGTAACAGGCGCACAGCGCCCTGCGGGGCCAACGGTGTAGTCCATCGGGACTACGCCCCGGTCATTCCGCGCGGATGTTCGCCTCGCGGATGACTTTGCTCCAGCGCGTCAGTTCTTCCTTCAGGAAAGTGCTGAACTGTTCCGGCGTCGTGGTCCGGATGTCGACACCCTGTTCCGAATAGCGGTCCCGTGTTTCCGGATCCATGGTCTTGAGGGTCGCCGCATGGAGTTTCGCGATCACTTCTTTCGGCGTCGCGGCAGGGGCGATGATGCCGAACCAGTTTTCCGCGTTGACGCCGGGATAGCCGGCTTCCGCCATCGTCGGAATATCCGGCATCGTTGCCGCCCGCTTGCTGCCGGCCAGCGCCAGCGCGCGCAGCCGTCCGGCCTTGACCTGCGGTTGCAGGACGGACAGCGTGAGCATCGCCGCCTGCACGTGGCCGCCGATCAGGTCGGTGGTCGCGGGCGACGCACCCTTGTAAGGGATATGCACGATGTTCGCGCCGGCGGCCAGCTTGAACAGTTCCATGCCGAGGTTGCTCATGGCCGCGTTGCCGGAGGAGGCGTAGCTCAACTGGCCCGGCTTCGCCTTGGCCAATGCCGCGAGTTCCTTCGCCGTTTTGACCGGCAGCGACGGATGTACCGTGAGCATCTGCGGCGCGATCGCCACCAGCGTGACCGGCGCGAAGTCGCGCTGCATGTCGTAGGTGATTTTGGGCGAGAGCAGCGGGCTCAACAGCACGCCGGTCGTGGCGAGGTAGAGCGTGTAGCCGTCGGGCGGCGCTTTGGAGACGTACTCGGCGGCCACCACGCCGTTAGCGCCGGCGCGATAGTCGGCCACCACCTGCTGGCCCATGACCTGGGACAGGCGCGCGACCAGCGGGCGGCCGACGATATCGGTCGGTCCGCCCGGCGGGAAGCCAATGACCAGCCGCACGGGTTTGTTCGGGAAGTCGGCCTGGGCGTGCGCGAGAGGACAGGCCAGCGTCACTGCGAACAGCGACAGGCCACGAATCAGTGCTGGGTGTTTCATTGCCGTTCTCCGGAGATGGTGACCCCGCCGTCGGCGACGATCACTTGCCCGGTGACGAAGCTGCCGGCTTCCGAGGCGAGGAACACGGCGATGCCGCCGATGTCCTGCGGCTCGCCGATGCGGCGCAGCGGCGTCAGCGCCTCGCGCGCTTTGCGTTTGGTGTCGTCTTCCCACAACGCCTTGGCGAAGTCGGTGCGGATCAGGCCCGGGGCGATGCAGTTGATACGGACGTTCTTCGGCCCCCACTCGCAGGCGAGCGCGCGGCACAGGCCGGTCTCCGCAGCCTTGGAGGTCGCGTAGAGGCCCAACTGGCTGCTGCCGCGCAGCGCGGCGATGCTGGAGACGATCACCATCGCGCCGCCGCCGAGTTCGGCCATCTGCGGCAGCGCCATGTTGGCGAGCCAGAACACGCTCTTCACGTTGGTGAGCATGATCTTGTCGAAGGCGTCGTCCGGGGCGTTGAGCATGGGCCCGAACACCGGGTTGGTCGCCGCGTTGCAGACGAGGATGTCGATCTTTCCCCACTTCGCGAGCGTCGTCTTCACCAGGTTTTCGAGTTCATCCTTGCGCCCGATGTTGCACGGCACGGCGATCGCTTCCTGCTTGCGGGCGGCGAACTCGGCGCGCACGGCCTCGCAGGCGTCCGCCTTGCGGCTGGAGATGACGACCTTCGCGCCGGCATTCGCCATCTGCTCGGCGATGGACTTGCCGATGCCGCGGGTGGAACCGGTGATCAGGGCGACTTTGCCGGCGAGACTGAACATGGTGCTTCCTCGGTTAGACGCGGCAGTAATCCGAGCCGCAGCCAAGATCGCGGTCCGCCTCGGTCAGCAACTGCTCGAAGGTTTCCGGCACGTGCATCAGCCGCCCGGTGACGCGCGGACTGTAGCCCTGCAGCCAGAAGCTGTTGGTGGGATGCCCGCCGCCGGCGACGATCAGCACGATGTTCTCCGGCTTGGCGGTGATCGGCCACGGATCGAGCTTCAGGCTCGCGCGCGTGAGCGGGTTGCTGTCGATCTCGATCCACGCGGTGACGCCGCCGCGTTTCAACTGCGCCAGCGGGATCTTCGAGTGCTCCCACAGGAACTCGCGGATCGACTTCTGCGTCCAGCCGAGCGCGGCCATCGCCTGCGCGACCACCTGCGGGATCATCAGCACGCCCGGCGAACCCTGCTCGTAGCCGGCGAGGCCGGGCGTATTCGGCACGCGCATGAAGTCGGCCATGCGGTACATGCCCTGCGTCGCATCTTCCTCCGGCGTTTCCTTTTTCGCGCCGCGGCGGCGG
This sequence comes from Burkholderiales bacterium, assembly GCA_050741255.1. Lineage (GTDB taxonomy): Bacteria > Pseudomonadota > Gammaproteobacteria > Burkholderiales > SG8-41 > CAZXNF01. The sequence continues at coordinate 33,562 of JBOIEQ010000024.1, forward strand.
ATGTTCGTCGCGCCGTTCGCGAACACCAGCGACACCGCATTGGTCTCGCGCGCAAAGCCGTGGCGCGAGGTCGCGTGCGTTTCCCAGCCTTCGGGCAGGCCGGCTTCGTCCTCGGCGAACACCACGTTGGTGTAGCGCATGCCGCCGTAGTTGGCCATGGCGCCGATGCCGGGCAGCGCGCCGCCGACGTTCTGCTGGATGAGGCGCAGCGCGCGGCCGATGCTGGCACCCGCCGGCTGCTGCGGGTCGGGTCCCAGGCAGCCGAAGCCGGAGTTGAGGCGGATCTGCTTGCCGATCGGGCCGTTGACGATCACCACCGGGAAGGCGCTGCCGGAGGCGGCCTGCAGTAGCTCCGCGCCGGTGTTCGGATCGAGGAAGGCATCGACGGCAGCGATCAGCACCGGCAGGTACTCGGGCCGGCCGCCGGCCATCGCGAGGGCAACAGCGCAGGTCTCCACCGTCGTGATGCCGCCGCGCGGCGGAAATTTGCCGAGCTTGTGGGTGCGGGGCAGCGGGGTGCCGCGCAGGATCCAGTCGGTACGTTCGCGCGTCGCGGGCCAAATGGGCAGACCGTCGCCCCACAGGTTCGCGATCATCAGGTGGTTGGCTTTCGCGAGCGTGTCCTCAAAACTCGCGCCCTCGATCGACAGCATCGGGCTGCCGCCCGCCGCCTGCGCGAAGCCGGATTTCCAGCGCGTCAGCCCGTCGTAGAACTCCTGCTTGCGGGCCTCGACGGCCGCGATGTCGCTGCCGGGCAGGAAGAGGTCGATGGGAAACTTCACCATCGCGGCGTCGGGCGCGAAGCCCAGGCCGGCGATGGCATTGGTCATCACGCCCACGAAATCCGTCCGCGTGAGCGTGACGGTGGGAATCCCGAGGCTTTCTATCCTAGCGGCTGCACGGCCGCATGCTGTGGCGCAGGACCCTCAAGCCGCGTTGCCGATGATGACGGCGTCGACCCCGCTGTTCTTGACGATCTGTGCGGTTTCCTCTGCGCCGATCAGCGCGTTGCCCTGCGGGTAGGTGTCGATCGGCAGCATTTCGATGCCGGGGAAGTCGGTCTCGAACAACTGCTTCAGCAGCGGCAGCATGCGGAAGGCCTGCCATTGCTCGTTGCTGACGAAGCCGATCTTTTTGCCGGCCAGCGTGGGAATGCGCGGCGCGTGCGCCTGGGTGACTTCGATGGCGCCGGACGGGTCGTGGAATTCAAGCGTGGTCATGGTGCGGGGCTCCTGCGGGGGGTACGATCGAATCTAACACGGCACGGCGTCTAGACCGTAGGGGCGTCGCCGGCCACGGTCGTGCGGTGCATGACGCGGCGATAGCGCGCCTTGTCCCAGCCGCAGCCGCGGTGCAGCGTCGCCCGGTTGTCCCATATCACCAGGTCGAAGGGCTGCCAGCGGTGCCGGTAGATGCGGTCCGGCAGCGTGGCGCCGGCCAGCAGCGACTGCAGCAGCGCGCGGCCTTCCGTGACCGGCATGCCTTCGATGTGCGAGGCGTGCGAGGCGATGAACAGGGCTTTGCGGCCGTTTTTGGGATTGCTGCGCACCATGCGTTGCGGCACCGGCGGGACCTGGGCCGCCTGCTCGGGCGTGAACAGGTTGGGGTCGATGAGCCCCCGCGAATAGGTATAGCTGTGGATCGCGACCAGGGGCTCGAGGCGCGCGGCCTCGTCCGGCGGCAGCGCGGCGTAGGCGGCGCGCAGGCTCACGAACTCGGTGTCGCCTTCCACCGGCGGAATCTCGCGTGCCGACAGCAGCGAAGCCTTGGCCGGGATGCGCTTGAACGAACTGTCGGTGTGCCACAGTTCGTTGCCGTCGCGGTACTTCATCGCCTTGGAGTCGAGCGGCAGCAGCTGGCCGTCGGGGCCGACGTTGCTGATGAAGGCGACATGGTTGCGCCGGCCGTCGTTGCCGGCGCTGGAGATGGTCATTTCCAGTTCGCCGAAGCGGCGGCTGAAGGCGAGCTGCTGCTCGTCCGTCAGGCGCTGGTCGTGGAAGACGAGGACGGAATGTTCCTCGAACGCATCCTCGATCGTGCGCCACGTCGCGTCATCCAGCGGGCGTGTCAGGTCGGCGCCGCCGATCTCGGCGGCGAACTGCGGGTGCAGGCGCTGGATGGTGACCGGCATCCCGTTCAGTCCGGCTTCACGTTGGCTGCCTTCACCACCTTGGCCCACTTGGCGATTTCCGCCTTGAGGTAGGCACTGAGCTGCGCCGGATCCATGAGTGCGGGTTCGGCGCCCTGCGCGACGATGGATTTCTGCATCTCGGGATCGTTGGTGATTTTGGCGATCTCGTCGTAGAGGCGGCGGATGATCGGTTCGGGTGTTTTCGCGGGCGCGAAGAACGCGATCCAGGAGGCCACATCGAAGCCGGGCAATCCGGACTCCGCCGCGCTCTGCACGTCGGGCAGCAGCGCGGCGCGGCTGGGCGTCGCGGTCGAGAGCGCGCGCAACTTGCCGGCCTTGACGAGCGGCAGCACGGCCGTCACGCCGGCGCAGTACATTTGCACCTGGCCGGCAACGAGATCGACGACTGCCGGCGCGCCACCCTTGTAGGGGACGTGCACGAGATCGATGCCCGCGGTGCTCTTCAGCAGTTCGCCGCACAGATGCGGCGTGCCGCCGCTGCCGCTGGAGGCGAAGTTCAGCTGGCCGGGGCGCGCTTTCGCGAGCGCAATGAGTTCCCGGAGATTCTTCGCCGGCAATGCGGGATGCACGTACAGTGCGTAGGGCACGAGCACGAAGCGCGCGATCGGCGCCAGGTCGCGCACGGGGTCGTAGGCGAGCTTGTCGTAAACGCTGGGGCCGATCGCGAGCGCCCCGTTCACGCCGAGCAGTATCGTGTAGCCGTCGGGCGCCGCCCGGGCGACCATTTCGCCGCCGATATGGCCGCTCGCGCCCGCGCGGTTGTCCACGACCACCTGCTGGCCCATCGACTCGGACAGGCGCTGCGCGAGCTGGCGGCCGAGGATGTCGTTGCTGCTCGAACCCGCGGGGAAGGGAATGATCATCCGGATCGGGCGGTTCGGGTAGGCCTGTGCCGCCGCCCACTGGCTAGTCACCGCGCACGCGAGCGCGAACAGGATGCTCCATGCCTTCGCCATGCTTCCTCCGTCGTTCCGGTTGTTATTCGGTTGCGCCTAGAGCCTGTTATGGACTTAAACGTGCGCGGCGTTGAGCCAGAAGGGAACGCGCGACTCGGGGTCCATTGCGTTGTCGCCTCACGCTTACAGTGGCTGGCACTGCGGCGCGATCGGCTCCTAGCACTGAACCCCGACTCCCGCGTTCGCCGCATACGTTTAAGTCCATAACAGGCTCTAGTCCTCGCGCACGTCCTGCCCCGGGAACAGCGCCTCGGTAAATCCGAATTGCGAAAAGTCCTCGACGCGCATCGGATACAGGATGCCGTCGAGATGGTCGCACTCGTGCTGCACGACGCGCGCGTGGAATCCGCTGACGGTGCGGTCC
>JBOIEQ010000025.1:0-36989 GCA_050741255.1 Burkholderiales bacterium
CTCCAGCGCGGCGAGATAGGCCTGCATGTCGCCATCGGGCGGATTGATGACGACGGTCGAGCCCTGCATCACGTGGTCGCCGGTGAACAGCGCGCGCTCCTCGGCCAGCCGGTAGCAAAGATGGTTGGAGGCATGGCCGGGCGTGTGCACGGCGTGCAGCGTGAAGCCTTCTCCGTCGAGTGTCCCGCCCTCCGCCCAGACTTCGTCCGGCGCAAAACCCTGGTCCTGGCGTCCGCCGGGCGGCGCCCGCATGCCGAACACGCGCGCGCCGGTGGCGGCCTTCAGCGCGCGCGCGGCCGGCGAATGATCGAGATGGGTATGCGTGCAGTGGATCCAGCGGATGCGGCCCGCGCCGGCGGCAACGATCGCCGCGACGTGCGCGTCTATTTCGGGGCCGGGATCGATGACCGCAAGCGCGCCCGTGCCAACGAGATAGGTGTTGGTGCCCGGTCCGGTCATCACGCCGGGGTTGGGCGCGGTCAGCCGCGCCACGCGCGGCGTGAGCCGGACCACTTCGCCGGGAACTATGTCTGCCGCCATTCGACCTTGCCTTCGTATTCCGCCGCTTCCGCGTAGCCCGGATCGTCGGGCATGAGTCGGCGGCCGTCCCTGGCGATCCGCGGCTGGATGGTGGGAATGTGTTCGATTGCCCGCAAGGACGCAATCAAGGCGTCTGCCGAGTCATGCGCGGCGAACAGGCGCAGCGTATGGATCGTCGGCTTCATCATCTTGAAATCACCCGCCTTGAATCTGGCCACGCCGTCGCGCGGACGCACCCACACGCTTTCGATGGTCTCGCCGAAATCCGACACGGCTTCCTGCCCGTCCGGCGCGCGTGCCACGAAGAAACGCGTGTCGTAGCGGCGCGGCGCGCCAACCGGCGTGATCCAGTGGCTGAAATAGACCAGTGCGTCGGTCGCCATGCGCAGGCCTGCCCCGCGCAGCAGGGCATCGAAGGCGAGCGTGCCGTCCTCCACCGCCTTGCGATGCTGCGCCAGCGCCAGGACCTGCTGCTGGGTGGCCGTGCGGCCGTCCTCGGCGCGCGCGAGCAACAGCCCGGCTTCCTCGAAGGACTCGCGGATCGCCGCGATCCAGTAGGCGAGGCCATGCGAGGCAACGCCCAGCCGCTGGCTGGCGGCGGCGTCGTCGAGCCCCGTGCAGCAGGCATAGACCCCCGCGTCGGCGTCCGCGCGGTCGACCGAACCGCCGGGAAACACGTACTTGCCGGGCACGAACACCGACTGCAGGTTGCGCCGCATCATCAGCACTTCGAGCCCCTCCGCGCCGTCGCGGACGAGCGTGACGGTGGCGGCGGGCCTGGGCGTGACGACAGCGTTCATTTTTCGGTGAGCAACTTCATCAGCGCCGAGGAGTCCATGCGGCCGTAGCCTTTCTCCTGCAGCTTGCCGTAATACTGCTCGACCAGCGCCGTCACCGGCAGCAGCCCGCCATTGCGGCGGCCTTCATCGAGGCAGATCTGCAGGTCCTTGCGCATCCAGTCGAGCGCGAAGCCGAAGTCGAACCGGTCGTCCGCCATGGTCGGGCCACGGTTTTCCAACTGCCACGACTGCGCCGCACCCTTGGAGATCACCTCGATCACCTGCTTGGCGTCGAGGCCCGCGCGCTGGGCGAAGTTGACGCCTTCCGCCAGCGCCTGCACGAGGCCGGCGATGCAGATCTGGTTCACCATCTTCGCGAGCTGGCCGTTGCCCACCGGCCCGAGATGCGTGACCGCGCGGCCATAGCTGGCCATCACCGGCTGCGCGGTGGCGAAGGCCGCGGCGTCGCCGCCCACCATCACCGTCAGGATGCCCTTCTCGGCGCCTGCCTGCCCGCCCGATACCGGCGCGTCGAGGTAGGCGCAGCCCTTGCCGGCAGCGATCTGCGCCAGTTCGCGCGTCACGTCCGCCGATACGGTGGAGTGGTCGACGTAGATCGTTCCCTTCGCGAGGCCGGCGAAGGCGCCGTTCGCGCCGCCGGTGACTTCCCGCAGGTCGCGGTCGTTGCCGACGCAGGAGAACACGATGGCCGCGCCCCGCGCGGCCTCCGCCGGCGTAGCCGCGAGCGCGCCCGGGTGTGCTTTGACCCACTGCTCCGCTTTGGCGCGGGTGCGGTTGTAGACGGTGACGGCGTGGCCCTTGGCGGCCAGGTGCCCGGCCATGGGATAACCCATGACGCCGAGCCCGATGAAGGCGACTTTCATGACGGTATGCAGCTCCGGAAAAAGCAAAGGGCGGCGGGAATCGTCTTCCCGCCGCCCCGGTGAGACCCGGTGCGATTTTCTCACATCGGCGCCGCGCCTATTCGGTCATGACATTGGCCGACTTGATGACGCGGGCGTTCTTGTCGATTTCGGACTTGATGAAGGCCGCGAAGTCCTGCGGCGAGCTCGCTACCACGTCGCAGCCGTCGCGTGCGAAACGATCCTTCACGTCGGGCAGCGTCAGCGCCCACACCACGTCCTTCGCGAGCCTGTCCGTCACCTCGCGTGGCGTGCCCGCCGGGGCGAGCACCCCGTACCACTGGTACAGGTCCACGTTCGGAAAACCGACTTCCGCGGTGGTCGGCACCTCGGGCAGCGCTCCCGAGCGTTCCTTGGTGGTGACCGCATGGGCGATCAGCTTGCCGCTCTTCACATGCGGTACGGTGGGCAGCAGCGCGATGAATCCCACCGGGACATGGCCGCCCAGGGTGTCGATGAGCGCGGGCGCCGCGCCCTTGAACGGGATATGCGTCATTTTGATCTTCGCATCCGCGTTCAGCAGTTCGCCCGCGAGATGCTGCGGGCTGCCGGTGCCGACCGAGGCAAAGGAGAGCTGGCCCGGCCGCGCCTTCGCCAACGCGACGAGGTCCTTCATGTTACGGGCCGGGACCGAGGGATGCGTGACAATGATCACCGCGGTCGTGGAGGCGAGGGTGATCGGGATGAAGTCCTTCACCGGATCGTACGGCACTTTCTTGAACAGGCTGATGTTGGTGACGATTTCGCTGGAGGCGTGGAACAGGAGCGTGTAGCCGTCGGGCGAACTCTTCGCCACCAGGTCGGTGCCGATGCCCGCGTTGCCGCCCGGGCGGTTGTCCACCACCACGGACTGGCCCCAGCGTTCGGTCAGCTTCTGCGCGACCGGCCGCGCGTTGAGATCGGTGCCGCCGCCGGCGGCGTAGGGCACGATGAAACGGACGGTGCGGTTCGGATACTGCTGCGCCTGAACGCCGATGGCGCCGGCCGTGCATGCGGCGGCGACCACCGCAACTGCGATGCTGCGTGCTTGCATGACTCCTCCTGAGACAACGGTAACGTTTGAACCACGGTTGAACCGTATTGTTATGGACTTGCCGGTCCGCGCGAACGAACCGCTGGCCAGCAGCTTATACCTGTCTGCGGGGCCGTTCTCAGCCCATCACGATCGGATACCCGGGCGGCGGCGAAAAGCCCAGGTCGCCGCGCTTGATCACCGCCTCGCGACCGCCGTTCGCCGCCAGCAGTTCGGCCTGGCGTTTTTTCGCCCGCGCATCGACTTCCGCCGGATCGCAGATGGCGTACAGGCGCCGGCGGCATTCTTCCAGCGCAGCGGCGTGCGCCGGATCGGGGGCGAGATCGTTCAGCTCCTCGGGATCGCGTTCGAGGTCGAACAACTGCGGCCGGTAGGCCACGTAGTGCACGTACTTGTATTTTCCATGCCGGATCATGAACGCGCCGGTCGTGGATCCCATGCCGTGGTACTCGCACAGCACGTTGCGATCGGGCGTTTTCCCGGCTGCAAGATCAAACAGGGAGACGCCGGGGTGATGGTCGTAAAAAGCGGGCCGGTCTTCGCCCGCGGCCTGCAGGAAAAACGGATAAGTGTCGACGTGGCTCACGGGCGTCGTCACTCGTTTGCCGCGCGGAATGTCCGGCCCCTTGATGATGAGCGGCACACCGGCGACCTCTTCATACATGGTGGATTTGCCCCACAGACCGCGCGCGCCGAGGTTGTCGCCGTGGTCCGAGGTGTAGAGCACGCGCGTGCTGTCCACCAGCCCGGTTTCCTCCAGCGCGCGCAGCACCTTGCCGATGTTGTCGTCCACGAAGCTGACCAGGCCGTAATAGGCAGCGACCGCTTTCTTCAGTTTCTCCGCGTCGAAATATTTGTCGTAGGCGAAGCTCTCCGAGTAGTCGCGCAGGTACGGATGCTCGGGCCGCTCGCCCTTCGCATAGAGCTTCGGTACCGGCATCTTGTCCAGCGGATAGCGGTAGTAGAACTCCGCGGGCGCCACCAGCGGGAAATGCGGGCAGACGAAGGACACGAACAGCGCCCACGGCTTGTCGGTGTGCTTCGGCGCTTCCTCGCGCAGCCAGATCTGCGCGCGGGTCGCGATCTCGCGATCGTAGGCGGTGTACGAGGTCTCGCCCGGACCGGCGAGCTTCGCGATCTTCCACGACAGGCCGCGCTCGGGCAGATCCTTACGCACCAGCCCCATCAGGTCGCCCTTGCCCTCGATGATCTGCATCGCGATCTGGACGTCGCTGAAGCCGTAGTCGTCGTCCTTGCCGCCCTGGAAATGCAGCTTGCCGATCGAGTCCACGCGGTGGCCCGCGTCGCGCAGCCGGTGGTGCCAGCTCGGGATGGCGCCTTCGTAGGCATCCGCGTTGTCCCAGTAACCGACCTGGTGCACGTACTTGCCGACGGCGAAGGCCGCGCGCGCCGGTACGCACACCGGACAGGTCGTGTACGCCGATGAGAACGTGGTGCCCTCCGCCGCAAGGCGATCGATGTTGGGGGTTTGCACCAGCGGATGTCCGTTCAGGCCCATGACTTTCGGGTTGTGTTCATCGGACATGATGACGAGCAGGTTGGTCGGCTTCATTGATTCATGTGGGTAGGAGTGGTTGGTCTGCAGCGCGCGGCCGGTCGCCGGCTTACGCCGCAGATATACACGAACCCGCAGTTTTGTCGCCGCATAGTATTAGCGCTTGACACAGTAATAGGAATCGTTATCATTCTCACAAATGTCCATGGATCCTCTCGCACCGACCAGCAAGCCCGCGACCGTCACCGATGCGGTCGTCGACCCCGCGCATAAGGCGCTGACAGCGCGCACTCCGCGCGAGATCACCAGCGAGCAACTCCTGCAGGGCGACCGCGAACTGGTGATCCGGCACACCGGCCGTGCTTACCGGTTATGCCTGACGAGCCGCAACAAACTGATCCTGGTGGCCTGACCGACTGACGTCTTCCATGTTTTCCGCAAGCCAGGTCCTCCGGACGTAGCCAGCGCAGCCAACCCCCACTGCCCCCCGCTACCGAACCCGAGGACCCATGACCAACACCCCGCCCGCCCCCGCTACCCGCAGCACGGCAGCGACCCTGATCTCGGCCACGCTGTATCTCATGAGCGCCTACACCACGCACGGCTGCCCGCGTCTCGCTATCATGATCCGCCGCCACCTGGACCTGCTGGCCGCACACCCGGACGCCGATCCCCTGCTCGCCAGCACCAGCGTGCATTTGATCGAGCGCACCTGGGCGCAGGCCGACGCGCAGGCACGCAAGGCGCTCGCCCCGCTGGCGCAGGCGCAGGCACGCGCGGGCGACGCCCTGCACTGACCCGAGACCGGACTGATGTTGTCGCTGTACCATTCCCCGTCGTTCGCCGCGCCGGCCTACGGTTCCCGGCAAAGCCGCGCACTGACCATCGCCGTGGTCGTGGCCGTGCACGTCGCCGCGCTCTACGGGCTGCTGCAGATCGAGAGCGTGCGCACGCAACTCGCGGAAATGGCGCCGATTATGATCAACCTCATCGGCCCGCCCAAAGTCGAAGTGGCGCCGCCGAAGCCGGATCCGGTAAAAACCAGGCCCGTCGAGAAACAGCGCGTGCAACCCGTCGAGCCCGCGCCGCTGATTACCGCACCGGCCGCGGCGGCCTCGAATACCGCGCCGGCGCCCGCGCCCGAAACGATCAAACCCCAAGACAGCGGAACGCCGGCGGCCGGCAATCTCCCCGCCACGCCGCCGCCCGCCATCGTGCCGCCGCGCTTCGATGCCGCCTACCTGCGCAACCCCAAGCCGGTCTACCCGCCGGCGGCCAAGCTCGCGCGGGAGGAAGGCCTCATCGTCCTGCGCGTGCTGGTCGGCGCCGATGGCGAGGCCGAGAAAGTGGAACTGCGCACCTCCAGCGGCTCGGCCCGCCTCGACGAATCCGCGCTGGAAGCCGTCCGCAAATGGAAGTTCGTGCCGGCGCGCCAGGGCAATGTGCCCCTGGCCATGTGGGTCAACGTGCCCGTCTCATTCGGGCTGAATCGCTAACCGCAGTCGAACAGGAACGCTAACAGGAACGCTGAATCATGGAACAGATCCAAGCCCCCGCCCTCGGTTTCTCGCATTTCCTCACGCAGATGGACGGCGTGGCCAAGACCATCCTGGTGCTGCTCGTCCTCATGTCGATCGTCACCTGGTACCTGATCGCCACTAAGGGCGTCGAGAACATCCTGCGCGGACGGCGCAGCCGCGCTTTTCTCGCGACCTTCTGGAACGCCCCGTCGCTGGAATCGGTCGAGCGCCACCTCGACGAACACCACCCCGACGAACCGTTCTCGCACCTGGCCCACCACGCCATCGCTTCGTCGCGGCACCACGCCCAGCACGGCGCCGACCGGCTCGATGCCGCCGGCAGCGCGAACGAGTTCCTGACGCGCGCCATGCGGCGCGTGATGGATGAGGAAACCGCCCGGCTCGAATCCGGACTGACCGTGCTCGCCTCGGTCGGCTCGACGGCGCCCTTCCTCGGCCTGTTCGGCACGGTGTGGGGCGTGTACCACGCGCTCGTCGCGATCGGCATGTCCGGCCAGGGCACGCTCGACAAGGTCGCCGGCCCCGTCGGCGAGGCGCTGATCATGACCGCGCTGGGGCTCGCCGTCGCGATCCCCGCCGTGCTCGCCTACAACGCCTTCGTGCGCAACAACCGCCTGGTGCTCGCGCAGCTCGACGCGTTCGCCCACGACCTGTTCGCGTTCCTCACCACCGGCGCGCATTACGGCAGCACCGAGTCCCGCCCGCGGGCGCCGGTCAGCCTTGCGCCCGCCAGAGGAGCGGCCTGAGCATGGCCTTCGGCAGCTTTTCCGCGGGCGGGGCCAACGACCGGCCGATGGCGGAGATCAACATGATCCCGCTGATCGACGTCATGCTGGTGCTGCTGGTCATCTTCATCATCACCGCGCCGCTGCTCACGCACGCGGTGAAGATCGACCTGCCCAAGGCGGCCAGCAGCCCCAACCAGACCAGGCCCCAGCACATCCAGTTGTCGATCAATGCCGAGGGCGAGTTCCACTGGGCCGGCGAAAAGCTCGACCGCGCGCAACTGCGCACGCGCCTGGCCGAAGCCAGCCGGCAGGAACCGCAGCCCGAGGTCCACCTGCGCGCCGACAAGACCACGCAGTACCAGTACGTCGCCGAAGTGCTGGCCGACAGCGCGAAAGCCGGCCTGACCCGCATCGGCTTCGTCTCCGATCCGCGCGACGACCGCTGAGCCGGAGCACGCGAAACGCCATGGGACAGATGCTGGTCGCCACACTGCGGGAAGGCCTCGAAGCCTTCCTGATCGTCGCGATCGCGGCGGCCTACCTGCGCAAGACGGGCCGCACGGCGCTGCTGCCCGCGGTCTGGTGGGGCACGGCCACGGCCGCGGCGCTGTCGCTAGCGATCGCGCTGTGGCTCGCCGAATACGCCATCCAGCCGCTGTGGGAAGGCGTGCTGGCGCTGGTGGCCGCGGCGCTCGTCCTGTCCATGGTCGTCTACATGCAGCGCGCCGGCAAACACCTGCGCAGCGACATCAGCAGCAAGCTCGAATCCGCCGCGCGCAAGACCGGCGCCGGCGCGTGGATCGGCGTGTTCCTCTTCGTCGTGCTGATGATCACCCGCGAAGGCATGGAAATGGCGTTCATCACCGCCACGCTCGCGCGCGCCACCGGCATCAGCGACACCGTGATCGGCGCCGTGCTGGGCGCGCTGATCGCGGCGGCGCTGGCCTGGGCGTGGGTGCGCTACGGGCACCGCGTCAATCTCGGGCTGTTCTTCCAGGTCACCTCGATTTTTCTCGCGATCTTCGCCTGCCAGCTGCTGCTCTACGGCTTTCACGAACTGACCGAGGCCGGCGTGGTGCCGTTCATCGACAATGCACACTGGCACGACGCGACCGAGGACTGGGCGGAAGGCACGATCGGCGGACTCATCACCTACACGATGGTGCTGGCGCCGCTGGCCTGGCTGCTGTTCGCCACCCTGCGCGGCCGTGCGGCCGCCCCGACCGCGCCGCCGCGCTGAATCCGCCATGGACATCGCGCGTTTCATGCACCCCATGCCGTTTTGCGTCGCCGGGGACCGGCTCGCGATCCGGAATGACGTAGCACCCTTTCAGCCAGCCCTCCGGCCGCTTCGGCCTGTAGCCAGCCAACAACATGCACGTGCAAGCGCTGGAGAGAGCAAGCATGCTGAAGCCTTTCAAACTGCGGCCGGTCGCTGCCGCATTCGCTGAACTCAACACGACGGCATGGCGCAAGACGCCCCCCAAACGTCCGCCCACCCTGCGCAAGCTGCTGCCGCTTGGCGCGATGATGCTGGGCGGCGCCGCGCTGGCGCAGACACCGGCGCCGTCGGCGTCCGAAATCACCCTGCCCGAGGTGCAGGTCAGGGAGCAGCCGGAACGCGTCCGCCCCAACCAGGGTTACCAGGGCAACAAGACCCGCATCGGCAAGACGGAACAGAATCCGCTCGACATCCCGCAATCCATGACCATCGTGCCCGAGGCCCTGATTCGCGACCGCGCGCAGGACAGCCTCGTTGAAGCCCTGCGCAACGTGCCCAGCATCACCTTCAACGCCGCGGAGGGCGGCCGCATCGGCGACAACATCAACATCCGCGGCTTTTCGGCGGTTGGCGACATCTATCTCGACGGCATGAAGGACAACGGCCAGTACAACCGCGAGGTCTTCAACCTCGAACAGATTGACGTACTGCGCGGCCCGGCATCCATGCTGTTCGGGCGCGGTTCGACCGGCGGCGTCATCAACCAGGTCAGCAAGCGGGCCTTTCTCTACAACCAGTACAGCGCCAGCGCGACGGTCGGTTCATACAATTACCGGCGCGAAACCATGGACCTCAACCAGAAGGTCGGGGAGACCACCGCCATCCGCCTCAATGCCATGAAGACCGATACCGACAGTTTCCGCAACGAGGTCGAATTCCACCGCTGGGGATTCGCGCCCTCCATCCGTTTCGGTATCGGCACCAGCGACGAGCTCGAACTGTCTTTCTACCGGCTGCAATACACGAATACCCCGGACTACGGCATCCCGGTATTCAACCGCCAGGGCGGCCAGCCGATCCCCGTTCCGCCCTCGTTTTTCTACGGCCTGCCCGCGGCCGACTTTCAGAGCGACAGCGCCGACGTCGCCACCGCCAGCTACATCCACCGTTTCTCGTCGGACACCGAAGTCAAGACCATGCTGCGCCAGAACACGGTCTCGCGCGACATGTGGGCCGTGGCGCCGAACATCGGCAACCCCGCGACATTCAACCCCAACACTCCCGTCAATCGCGGCCGCCAGGCCCGTGGCGCCAATGAAAACAACACCCAGGCGCAGGTCGACTTCAGCACGAAGCAGGAACTGTTCGGCATGAAGAACGAAATCCTGGCCGGCAGCGACTGGCTGCACGAATACGGCTACCGCTGGAACAACGTTGGCGACGTGGCCAACCCGCCGACCACCGTGTATCCGAATCCCTACCCCAGCCTGCCCGCCAACTATTTCACCTCGCGGCGGCGCACGGCGAACAACATGTACGACACCGATACGATCGGCGTCTACGTCCAGGACACGCTGGAGTTCATCGAAAACTGGAAACTCCTGCTCGGCGTGCGCTGGGACCGCTTCAACGCGGATTATCAGACGCTGACCGCCCGCTTCGGCCGCACCGACTATATGTGGAGCTACCGTGCCGGCGTGATGTACCAGCCGTTCACCAACCAGATGTATTACGTCTCCTACGGCACGTCGTTCAATCCCTCGGCGGATAACTACAACCTCAATATCTCCCTGGTCAACACCGAGCCGGAAAAGAACATCAATTACGAAATCGGCGGCAAGTGGGAGCTCTACGACGGCAAGCTGACGCTGACCAGCGCGATCTTCGACACCATCAAGACCAACGAGCGCAATACCGACGCTTCAACACCCACCATCGCCCTGCTCTCGGGCAAGCGGCATACGGCCGGCGTCGAACTCGGCGGCGCCGGCCGCATCAATCCGGACTGGGACGTCTTCGCCGGCTTCTCGCGCATGTGGGCAAAAGTCGACGAAAGCAACAATCCCGCCTTCGTGGGCCTGACGCCGCAGAACACCGCGCCGTACACCGGCAATCTGTGGACGACCTACCGGCTACCGTACGGCTTCAGGGTGGGCGGCGGACTGGAGGCGCAGGGCAAGCGCTACATCTACGGACCGCCGGCCAACAACCTTTCGCCCCCGCCGACGATCCGCAACGTGCCGGCTTACGTCAAGTGGGATGCGATGATCGGCTACGAGCAAAAGTACTACTCGCTGGCGCTCAACTTCATCAACATCTTCGACAAGGAGTATTACCCTTCCGCCTACCAGAACGGCGGCTTCGCCAACCCCGGCACGCCGCGCTCCGTGATGTTCACGGCCAGCCTGAAATACTGACCCATGCTGCTGCACGTTCCCAACGTTCTTGCGCCCGATGCCCTCGCGCAACTACGGCAGATTCTCGCCGCCGCGGCGTGGGGCGACGGGCGCATGACCGCGGGGGACCAGTCGGCCCAGGTCAAGAACAACCAGCAATTGCCGGAGGAATCCGCGGACGCGCAGGCCGCGCGCAAGATCGTGCTGGACGGACTGGCGAAGAGCCTGCTGTTCTTCACGGCGGCGCTGCCCAAACGGACGTTTCCGCCGCTTTTCAACCGCTACGACGGCACCACGAACGAATTCGGCAATCATGTCGACAACGCGATCCGCACGCGCGCCGCGACCGGCCAGAGCATCCGCACCGACCTGTCGTGCACGCTGTTCATTTCCGATCCCGCCGACTACGACGGCGGCGAGCTGGTGGTCGAGGACACCTACGGCAGCAAGTCGGTCAAGCTGCCGGCGGGCGACCTCATCCTCTACCCCGCCACCAGCGTGCACCGGGTCGAGCCCGTCACCCGCGGCGCCCGCATCGCCTCCTTCTTCTGGATCGAGAGCATGGTGCGCGACGACGGGCAGCGCCGGCTGCTGTTCGACCTCGACATGTCCATCCTCGCGCTGCGCGAGGCGCATGGCGACACGGCGGACATCGTGCGGCTCACCGGCTGTTACCACAACCTGGTGCGCAGGTGGGCGGATGCCTGACCCGCGCGCCTCATTTCATACAGGGAAACCCATGAAACTGACCTCCATCATTCTTGCCGTAGCGGGCGCCCTCACCCTTGCGGCGTGCGCCAGCATCGACGTCAACACCATCCCGTTTGTCGGCGTCCAGACGTTCCCGCCGAGCAATCCAGCCCAAGTGACAATCCTGCGCGCCGCGCCGACGCGGCCGCACATCCGCCTCGGTGAAATCTCCGCCACGGTGTCGATCGATCCCGCGCCGCCCATCGCGGACATCGAAGCCAAAATACGCGAACAGGCCGCGGCGCTAGGCGCGGATGCTGCCGTGATCGTCGTCGACCGCGTGCAGGCGATCGGCGTGATGGCGGCCGGCCCTTGGTGGGGCCAGAACGTGGACACAATCACCGGCCGCAAGCTCATCGCCGTCGCGATCAAGTACCGCTAGCAGCAGGGACGGGTGCGGTAAACTCGCGCCCTTGTTTCCGGAGAACCCCATGCTGCCTGCCCTTCGTCTCGCGCTGCTCTCGACAGCACTCGTGGCGCCTTCCGCCTTCGCCCAGGTCAGCGTCGTCGATCCCTGGGTCCGTGGCACCACCCCGCAGCAGAAAGCCACCGGCGCCTTCATGAAGCTGGAAGCGAAGGAACCCGTGGCGCTGGTCGCGGTGTCCTCCCCCGCCGCCGGCGTTACGGAAATCCACGAAATGACGATGGAAAAAGACGTGATGAAGATGCGCCCGATTCCCCGGCTAGCCGTCGCGCCCGGCAAACCGGCGGAGCTCAAGCCCGGCGGCTACCACGTCATGCTGATGGACCTGAAGCAGCCGCTGAAGGCCGGCGACAGCGTGCCGATCACCCTGACCTTCGAAAAGGCCGACAAGTCGCGCCAGACGGTGGAGGTCAAGGCCACGGTGCGCGCGCTGGGCGCACCGACCCCCGCCGCCGCCCACGGCGACCACAAGATGAAGCACTGATGCGGCGCCGCGCGGTATTGCTGGCTGCACTGGTGGCCCTGTGCGCCGCCTGCGGCGAACAGAGCTTCAAGTCCACCGACATCACCGGCGCCGAATTCGGCCGCGACCTCGCGCTGGCCGATCCGTCCGGCCAGGTCCGCACCCTCGCCGACTTCAAGGGCAAGGCCGTGCTGGTGTTCTTCGGCTTCACGCAGTGCCCGGATGTCTGTCCGACCACCCTCGCCAAGATGCGCGAGGTCAAGCAGGCGCTGGGCAAGGACGGCGAACGGCTGCAGGTGCTGTTCATCACCGTCGATCCCGAGCGCGACACGCCGGACCTGCTGAAGGCCTATGCCGCCGCCTTCGATCCCGCGTTCCTGGGCCTGCGGCCCACGCCGGAGCAACTGCCCGCATTGGCCAAGTCGTTCAAGATCTTCTACCAGAAGGTGCCGGGCAAGACACCGGGCAGCTACAGCATGGACCACACGGCGCTCTCCTACGTCTACGACCCGCAGGGCCGGCTGCGCCTGGCGGTGGCGCACAACGCGGATGTGGCGACGATCGTGGCGGACCTGAAAAAACTGCTCGGCTAAGGCGTGTGCGGGCGCGGCCGCGCGGTTACGCACCGGCGGGGTTGAAATCCACCGTGAAGGTTGCGCCGCGCGCGGGGCCGGCGGTCTGGCTGTCCACCGTGACGGTCCAGCCGTGCTGCTCGCACACCCGCTTCACGATCGCGAGTCCGATGCCGAAGCCGGGCTCGCCGGGGGCGCCATCCACCCGCCGGGCACTGAAATAGCGATCGAAGATGTAGGGCAGGTCCGCGGCCGGGATGCTGGGACCGCTGTCGCGGATGCTCAGGCGCCCGTCGCCGAAGCCGATGCGGATCATGCCGGCGCCCGCGAAGCTCACCGCATTGCGCAACAGGTTGCGCAGCAGCATCTGGAGCGCGTGCCGGTCGGCCGTGACCTCGGCGTTCTCCGGCACGGCGATGTCGATGCGCACGCCGTCGCGCTCGTCCGCCGGCAGCAGCAGCGTCAGCAGTTCCTCGATGCTTTCCCGCAAACGCAGGCGCTCGGGGTGTCCCGTGCCATCGCGCGCCAGGGAGAGCGACGCCTGCAGCGTCGCCGCAAGGTCGTCGATGCTGCGCAGCATGGCCTGCAATCGTCCGCGCGACTTTTCGCTAATGCCCTCGTCGAGCGCCAGCATTTCGCAACTGGTCCGCAACGCCGTCAGGGGTGTGCGCAGCTCGTGGCTGGCGTTGGCCGTGAATTCCTTTTCGCGCGCGATCAGTTCCTCCACCCGGTTCTCGTAGCGGTTGAAAGCCTTGACGAGGCGCGTCAGTTCATCCTGCGCGCGCCCGTCTTCCTCTGTTGCGCTCGTGCCTGGGGCAAAGCGGTCGATGGCGCCGGTGAGCGTCGTGAGCGGCCCCACCAGGCGCGCCGCGAACGAGCTGCCGATCCAGACCGCAACCAGGCAACCGACCACGAGCGAACCGATCAGGAACCAGCGGAACTCCCTGACGCGGCTTTCATGATGGGAGGCATCGAACAGCACGTACAGGCGCGCGCCCGCCACGTCCCGGACCGCCACGTGCCACGTCTGGTCCCCCACGTAGCGTTCGTAGAGTCCCGGCTCCAGGCGGGCAAATGCCGGCACCCGCTCGCGGCTGGCGGCATCCCGCACCGCATAGGCGGCAAAGAGATTGTCCTGCGACAACGCCGCGCCGGGATCGCGCGCATAGCGCGCAGCCACGCGGTCCATCTCCTGGCTGAGGATCTGGTTGACCAGCGCGTCTTCCTTGCCCTCGAACACCACGTGCGCCACGATGCCCTGCAACAGGATCAGCGTGCCGCACAGCAATGCAAAACTGAGGGCGACCCGGCGCTGGAGACCGCGCTCAAGCACGTCCGTCATCCGCGAGGCGGTAGCCCATGCCATGCACGTTTTCGACCGTGTCGACGCCCGCCTCGACGAGCGCGCGCCGCAGCAGATGCATCTGGCTGCGCAGGGTATCGCTGCTCGCCTGCGCCTCGCCCCACACCGCCGCCTCGAGTTCCGCGCGCGAGAATACGCGCCCTGGATCAGACATCAGTACTTCCAGCAGCCGCAGCCCCTTCGGCGGCAGCTTGACCGTGCGCCCGCCGACGGCGACCTCGAGCGTGCGCGGATCAAGCGTGAGCGCGCCGGCGCGCAGCATCCTCGAGACCACGCGGCGCTGGCGCCGCCGCGCCAATGCGATGAGCCGCATCTCCACCTCGCCCAGCGCGAAGGGCTTGACCAGGTAATCGTCGGCGCCCGCGGCGAAGCCGCCGCGCTTGTCTTCCAGCGTATCGCGCGCGGTCAGCATGAGCACCGGCGCGTCGCAGTGCGCCTCGGTGCGCAGTTTGCGGCAGACGTACAGCCCGTCCATGCCGGGCAGGCCCAGATCGAGCACGATGGCGTCGAAGTCGTGTGTCACGGCCAGATGCAGGCCGGTCACGCCGTCCGCCGCGGCGTCCACCGCATGCCCCCGCCCTTCGAGATAGTCGTACAGGTTGGCCGCGATCGTCCGATCATCCTCGATGATCAGGAAGCGCAGGCGCTCCGGCGCGGCCGCCATCACTTGCGCGCGTAATCCCGCGCCAGGCGGTTCTGCCGGCGCAGCGCGGCATCGATGAGGCCGGGAAACACGCCGTTGATCCGCGCGAACAGGCTTTCGGGACGGCCCACGAAACGCTCGTGCTGCTCGCGCACGATCGCATCCGCGACCGCGGCGGCAACCGTGTCGGGACTGTCGATGGCGGTGTTGGTCTGTGCGGACATTGCGTAGAGGGCGGGCGGGTTGAGCTCCGTGCGCGTGGTGCGGGGCGCCACGTAGGTGACCCCGACGAAAGTGTCGGCAAGCTCGCGCCGCAGCGCCTCGGAAAAGCCGCGCAGACCGAACTTGCTCGCGGAGTATGCCGCAAAGTAGGCAAACGCGATCGAACCGAACGCCGAACCGATGTTCACGATCCGCGCGCGCGGCCGCGCGAGCAGCAGGGGCAGCGCCGCGCGCACGAGCAGCATGGGCGCGAGGAGATTGGTCTGCACCAGCCGCCGCAGGTCGGCCGGGTCGGCCGTCTCGAACGCGCCGAAGCCGCCCACGCCGGCGTTGTTGATCACGATGTCGAGTCCGTCGAGCCGCTGCGCCGCTTCGGCCACCAGTGCGGAATGGCCGTCGTCCGACGCCAGATCGAACACCAGGGTGCACGCACGCCCCCCGGCGGCTTCCACCGCGCGCTGCACGTCGGCAAGTCGTGCCGCATCGCGACCGAGCAGCGCAAGCCGCGCCCCGCGCTGCGCGAGCCTCAGCGCGCAGGCCCGGCCGATGCCGCTGCCGGCGCCGGTCAGCAGGATGCGGGCGTCCGTCAGGTTCATGCCGCCGCCCGGTCGTGCCGACCCGCCCGTTGCGCATCGAGCTCGCGGAAGACGTTGCCGTACAGCACGTAGAAAACCTGCGCCGCCTCAATCAGGCATTCCTGGTCGCCGGGATCGTCCAGCTTGTTCACCAGCGTCTCGTAGAAACGGGTGTGCTCGACGTCGAGCGCGCCGTGCGAACTGAGATACGTGAACGCCGCCGGCGGCAGATCGAGCGCCGTGCCCAGCGCTCGCGACCTGGGTGCTCGTGCCCTCCAGCACCAGCACCATGCCGAGAAACCCCACCGGGTTGCGGCGCGCGATGAGGTCGTAGGCGTAGGCGACCAGCACGTCGGCCGCCAGGTCCGGCCGGCCGCTGCGCACACGCTCGGCGTCCCCGCCGCAGACACGGATGTCGTCGAGTATCCACTCCTGGTGACCGGTCTCCTCTTTGATGTAGTCGGTCAGCGCGGCGCGCAGCCACTCCAGGCGATCCGGCAGGCGCGCGCCGCAGGCCATGAGCAGCGGCAGGGTGTGCTTGACGTGGTGATAGGCCTGACCGAGGAAGCGGACATAGTCCTCGCGCGCCAGGCGGCCCGCCGCGCCGTCGACGAGAAACGGAATCCGCAGCAGCGCGGCGCGCGCCTGCCCGGTGGTGGCCAGCAAACGGTCATAAAAAGGCATCGTGTTCTCCGCGTACAGAAAGTCGAGACTGGCCCGGTGGCGCGCCTGCACCTGCGCGCGTCGCAATCGGCCGTTTTCGGTCAGTTCGCCGCTCTGGAGTGAAAACGGCGCGGGCGCGCGCACCCAGCGCGTGACACGCGCATAGTCCGGCAGCGCCGCATTGACGGCGGCGACCGCGCCCCCGATGGTGGCATCGTCCGCAGCGCCCCGCGGCACGATCACCGCCGCGTTCCACGGCTTCGCTTCGCCGAACACCGCCGCCTGCGCGATGGCCGGCATTGCGCACAACTCCGCTTCCACCCACTCGGGCGACACGTTGCGGCCGAAGGCCGTGATGAAGAGGCTGTTCTTGCGCCCGGAGAGATGCAGGTAGCCGTCCGCGTCAATCCAGCCGACATCGCCGCTCGGCCAGGGCTTGGCGGGCATCGTCGCGGTCCCGGCGTAACCGAGCAGGCCCGCGCCCGCCACGAGTATCTCGCCGTCTGCGGCCAGCGTCAGCCGCGCATGCGGCAGCACCCGTCCCACGCTGCCGGGCCGGTTGGCCTGCGGCGTGTTCAGGGCGACCACCGAGGCGCATTCCGACAATCCGTAGCCTTCGTATGCCGGCAGTCCAAGCCGGTGCGCCTGCGCCAGCAGCGCCGGCGCGACCCGCGCGCCGCCGACCGCGACGAAGCGCAAGTGTGCCGGCACCGGCGCACCGCTCTCCAGCGCGCGCACCGCCGCCTGCAGCATGGCGGGAATCATCACGGTGGTTGTCGCGCGCGCCTCCCCGAGCGCCGCGAGCATCCGACCCGCATCGAGTCCACTCGAGCCCTCGACGCCGACCCACGCCGGCGGCGGCACGCAACAGGTGGCGCCCGCCAGCAACTGGGCATACACCCCCGCGATGTTCTCGAGCAGCGTGGACAGCGGCAGGATGCTGGCGTGACGATCGCCGGCCTTCAACTCAACCGCGGATGCCAGTGAGCGCGCGACCGTTTCCATCGAGACCTGCGACAGGCACACGCCCTTCGGCGTGCCGGTGGTGCCGGAGGTAAACGTGATCTTGGCGGTGCCGGGCGGCAAGCGCACGGCATCGGCAGGTGTCAGCCGGAACGCGAAGATTTCCGCGCCGCTCACCTGCAACGACGTCGTGGCGGCGCGCGCCAGGCCCAGTTCGGCGGCACGTCCGGCGCCGACGGCATCCGTCAACAGACAATCCGCACCGCTCGCGGTCAGCACATGCCGCCCTTGGGCAACGGAGAAAAACAGCGGCAGCGGCACGACGGGACATCCTGCGTAAGTCGCCGCCAGATCGAGAATCACCCAGGACGGCCCGTTGACGAGCGCGATCGCCACCCGGCCGCAGGCCGATTGCGCGAGCCACTGCGCGCAGCGCCGGATGTCCGCAGCGAGCGCGGCATAGGTGATCGACACCGCGGCGCCGTCACATACGGCGATGCGCGACGGCGCCGCGCGGGCGACCGCATCGACGGCCGCGAGCACTTCGCTCATGCCGCGGCCCGGACGGCGCGCAGCGCGGACATGGCGGCCGACACCCTGACCGCCAGCACCTGCGGCCCGCAATCGTAGTAATTGCCCCAGTCCGTCCGCGCGGCGGGCGGCAGATGGGCGAGGCTCGCCTCGCCCAGGTGGAAGCAGGGAATGTCCAGGCGCCGAAACGCGTTGCGCAGGCTCGGCACCGCGGTGAACACGGCCCACTCGCAGCCGGTGCAGGCCAGATAGCGCGTCAGATCGGCGATCAGCGCGCGGGCGCTATACGGCGCGCGCAGCGCCAGATTGCCCACCTCGACAATCCCGGCGCGCACCGCATACTCGCCACTACGCGTCATCAGCAGCTGCTGCACCGGGGCATCGAGATAGCACTCCAGAAACAGGCGCTGGCGCGACGCACGGCGCAAGCCGCAAGCGCCGATGATATTGCCCTGGCGATCCTGCCTTGCCAGCAGCAACGGCATCAGGCGCCCGAGCCTGGCCCCGTAGCTGTCCCGGAACGTGTCGCGGATGAACTGCGCGGCCTCAGTGCGGTGCGCATGCCGCACCGGAAACAGGGCGTCGTCCACGGCGACCGGACCCGGCAGGCCGCCAGGGGCCTCCACCCTCGCAGAAAATTCCGTATATGCACTGTCCGCTTCCATCCCGCGCCTCTGAACGAGCCATCAACGGGCGCCAGTGTAGGAAGCGCGGCCTTGAGTTTTAGTTGAATTCCCGTGAAAAAATCGTGAAGTTGAGCGCCGAAAGCGCTGAAAGCGCTGTTACTCGGCCTTGATGCCGGCGTCCCTGATGACCTTCGCCCAGCGCTCCGATTGCGCCTTGATGTAGGCGGCGAACTGTTCCGGCGTGTCGGTCACCGGCTCCATGCCCAGCCCCTGCAGGCGCTCCCGCACATCGGGCAGGTTGAGGATGCGGATGATTTCGCGGTTGAGCTTGGCCACCACCGCGACGGGCGTGCCCGCGGGCGCGACGATCCCGTACCAGGCGCTCACGTCGTAGCCGGGAAATCCGGCCTCGGCTACCGTCGGCAGGTCGGGTAGCGCCGGCGAACGCCGCGCGCTGGTGATCGCGAGCGGCTTGAGTTTGCCGGCCTTGAGATAGGTCGCCACCGCCGGACCCGGGACCATCATCACCTGCACGACGCCGGACGCCACGTCGATGATGCCCGGCACCGCGCCCTTGTACGGCACGTGGACGAGGTTGATCCCGGCCAGGGATTTCAGTTGCTCGGTCCCCAGGTGCTGGCC
This sequence comes from Burkholderiales bacterium, assembly GCA_050741255.1. Classification (GTDB taxonomy): domain Bacteria; phylum Pseudomonadota; class Gammaproteobacteria; order Burkholderiales; family SG8-41; genus CAZXNF01. The sequence continues at coordinate 19,116 of JBOIEQ010000025.1, forward strand.
GGTGCCGATGCCCGGCGAGGCGTAGCTGATCTTGCCCGGCTGTGCCTTGGCGAGCGCGATCAGCTCCGGCAGCGTATTGGGACCAAAGGCCGGGCTGACCACGATGACGTTGGGCACCACCGCCGTCCGCGTGACCGGCGCGAAATCCCGCACCGGGTCGTAGGTCGGCTTTGCCACCAGCGCCGGCAGGATGGCGAGAATCGCGAAATTGGCCATCATGATCGTGTGCCCGTCGGGCGCGGCCCGCGCGGTGGTTTCGGCGGCAATCACGGAACCTCCCGAGCCCGGGCGATTGTCCACCACCACCGTCTGCCCGAACGCTTCCGTCAGTTTCTGCGCCATCGCGCGCGAGATGATATCGATGCTGTCGCCCGGCGCACCGGGCACCATCAGGCGGATCGAGCGGGATGGATAGTCCTGCGCGCGCGCGCCACTCGCGAGCACCACCAGCGCGAGACATGCGATACCGAGCGCCATGCGAAAGTACGATGTCATCGCCACACTCCTCCTGTTCTTTGCGGTCCATGATACACAGGACGCGCGCCCTCACAACTTCGCCGCCATCTCCCCCGCAAGTTCGCGGAACCACCGGTGCAAGGGGCTGCGCTGCGTGCGCTCGTGCCAGTACAGGGTCACTGCCAGCTCCGGCAATTTGACCGGCGGCGGCAGGATCCTGAGCGGCAGCGTCTTCGCGAACGCGCGGGCAAGCCGTTCAGGCACCGTCGCCACCAGGTCCGACTGCGCGACGATGAAGGGCAGCGTCAGGAAATCGTGCGACACCACGCCCACGCGCACACGGCGGCCCACCACGGCCACCGCCTCGTCGATGGTCGGCCCGCTTTCCGGCAGGCTGTGCACGACCGCCCGCACGTGCCGCAGGCTGCAGTAGTCGTCGAGGGTCAGCGCGCCGCGCACGACCGGATGGTCGCGCCGCACCATGCAGACGAAACGGTCGGTGTAGAGCTTCTTGAAGCGCAGCTCGGCGGGCGGGCGGCGCACCCAGCCGATGCGGAAGTCGATCTCGCCGCGCGACAGCCATAGCCCCGCCATTTCGCGGTTCGCGACGCGGATTTCAAGCTCGATGCCCGGCGCGCGTTTCTCCAGGCTCTGCACCAGCCGCGGCATCAGCACGAATTCGATGTAGTCGGTGGCGGTCAGCGTCAGCTTCGCGCGGGACGTGCGCGGGTCGAAGGCACCGGCCGGCGCCAGCACGCGCGCCACGCCATCGAGCGCGTCGCGCACCGGCTGCATCAGCTCGAGTGCCTTCGGCGTGGGCGACATGCCGGCCCGCGTGCGCACGAAGAGCGCATCGCCGTAGCGGGCGCGCAGCCGCGCGAGCAGGTTGCTCATGGCCGGCTGGGTGAGCCCCATGCGTTGCGCCGCGCCCGAGACGCTGCCGGCGGCGGCCAGCGCGTCAAAGCCCATCAGCAGGTGCAGATCCGTCTTGTCTGTATTCATGGAAATGATTGGCTACATATGAGTTGAATTATAGACGGCCCGTCGCGCCACTGCGTAGCATGCCCCTCTCCACCACCAGGGGAATCCGCATGCCGGATGGCCATCACGACAGGAGTCCTGTGCCCGGCACCCGGCCCTGGCCGGACGGCGTCCGCTGCGCCGTCCTGCTGACCTGCGATTTCGACGGCCCTTCGCACGAGATCGGGCGCGGGCTGCGTCCGCTGGGCATCAACTCCTGGGGGCGCTATTCCGGGCGCCGCGGCGTGGCGCGCGTGCTCGACCTGTTCGAACGCAACGCCGTGCCCGCCACCTTCTTCGTCCCCGGCTACGACGCCGAGTGCTACCCGGACGTGGTGCGGGACATCCACCGTCGCGGTTTCGAAGTCGCTTCCCACGGCTACCTCCACGAAAGCTGGGCGCTCGGCGACGAAGAAGCCGAGTTGCTCGCGCGTACCCACGGCATCCTCGGCAACCTGCTGGGCACGGCCCCCGTGGGCTGGCGTTCGCCCTCCGGGCGCAAAACCGCGCGCACGCTGCGCGTGCTGCACGAACTGGGCTACCGCTACGACTCGAGCGACAAGGACTTCGACCTGCCCTATCTCGCGCGCATTGACGGCACGCGCCGCACCGACATGGTCGAGTTCCCGAACAACACCTCGGTGCTCGACGACATGCCGCTGTTCCGCTTCAGCGCGACGCCGCCGTCCGAGGTCCTCACGCTGTGGCAGCGCGAATTCGACGCCATCTACGCCGAACACGGCTACTTCATCCTCACCTTCCACCCGCGCAGCGGCTGGGGTTCTGGCAGCCCGTCGCGCGTGGCGATCATCGACGCCCTGATCCGCTACATGCAGAGCTTCGAGGGTGTGCGCTTCTACACCCTCGCGGGCCTCGCCGACTGGTGCCTCGCCCACCATGAACGATTCGAATAATCCCTGGCCGCCCGGGCAGCGCTGCGGCGTGCTGGTGACGGTCAACTTCGACGCCGAGTCGGTGGACCTGCGGCACGTCGAACCGGAAAACCTGTGCGGCCGCTTCTCCTACGGCCGTTACGGCATGCGCGCGGGCCTTGCGCGCGTGCTCGCCCTGCTCCGGGAACAAGCACTGGCGGCGACCTTTTTCGTGCCGGCCCTTGACGCGGAGAACAACGCCTCGCAGGTCGAGGCCATCCTGCGCGACGGCCACGAGGTGGCCGCGCGCGGCTACGCCTATGAAGACTACAGCCAGCTCGGCGCCGCCGAACCGGAGACGCTGACCCGCGCCCATGCCGCCCTCACCCGCATCGCCGGCCGCCCGCCGCGCGGCTGGCGCGCGCCCGGAGGGCTGCTGTCGCCGGGCACGCTGCCGCACCTGGGTGCGCTCGGCTACCGCTACGACAGCAGTTTCCAGGACGACGACTACCCGTACGTGATGCGCTGCCCGGCGGGGCAGGAACTCGTCGAGCTGCCCGTCTTCCAGGCGCTCGACGATGCCACGCTGTACGGCCTGCACCACACGCAGGCGCGGCTGCTGAAGACCTGGACCGAGGAATTCGACGCGATGTACGCGGCGGGCACGCTGGTCACGCTCACCCTGCATGTCCGCGGCGACTACGGGTCGGGGCGCGCCTCGCGCGTGGCGGCGGTCCGCGAATTCCTCGACCACGTGCGGGCGAAGCCCGGCGTGTTTTTCATGACCTGCGAGGCCATGGCCGACTGGTGGGCCGCGCAGCACCCGCACACGGAGCCCGCACCTGTATGAACACCGCAGACACGATGAAAGCCGTCATCCTCAGAAAGTATGGGTCGTTCGAATCGCTGGCGCTGGAAGACGCCCCCTCGCCCGTGCCCGGTCCGGGGCAGGTGCGGGTCGACGTGCGCGCGGCCGGGGTCAATTTTCCGGACCTGCTCGTCATCGCCGGCACCTACCAGATGCTGCCGGCGCTGCCGTTCACGCCCGGCAAGGAATGCGCCGGCGAGGTGGGTGCTATCGGTGAAGGCGTCACCACGCTCAAGGTCGGTGACCGCGTGATGGCGCAGATCGGGCACGGCGCATTCGCGGAACGCGTCGTCGTCAACGCGGTGAATGCGCAGCGCCTGCCCGCGGAAATGAGCTTCGAGCACGCCGCCGCGCTCAACCTGACCTACCTCACGGCGCACTTCGCGCTGGTCGAGCGCGCGCGGGTGCAGCCCGGCGAGACGGTGCTGGTGACCGGGGCCGCGGGCGGCGTCGGCCTGGCCACCGTGCAGGTCGCCAAAGCGCTGGGCGCCACCGTGCTCGCCGCGGTCAGCACGCCCGAGAAAGCGGCCGCAGCCAAGGCGAGCGGCGCAGATCACATCATCGACACCGGCGTCGCCCACCTGCGCAACGGCCTGCGCGAGCAGGTGCGCGCGGTCACCGGCGGACGCGGCGCCGACGTGATCGTCGACCAGGTGGGCGGCGACGTCTTCGACGCGGCGCTCCGCGCCGTGGCGTGGTGCGCGCGCGTCATCCTCATCGGCTTTGCCTCCGGGCGCATCCCGGACATCAAAGCCGGCCACATCCTGGTCAAGAACATCGCCGTGATGGGCATGCACATCGCCGACTACCGTGACCGGCGTCCCGAGCAGTTCCGGCAAGCGCGCGAAGAACTGTTCGAGTGGTATCGCGCCGGGAAAGTGCGGCCGCACATCATGGCCGCCTACCCGCTGGCGCAGTACGCGGAAGCGCTCGAGACGGTGCGCGGCCGTCGCGCCATCGGCAAGATCGTGCTGACCACCGGCGCATGAACGCCTTTTTCGACGTCCCCGACCTGCGCGCCTTTTTCGCGCCGTCGTCGGTCGCGCTGGTCGGCGCCACCGAGGATCCTTCGCGCTTTGGCGGGCGCTGCCTGCACCGCCTGCTGAATTTCGGCTACCGGGGCCGCGTGTTCCCGGTCAATCCCGGCTACCGCGAGCTGCGCGGACTCCCGTGCTACCCGAACGTGCGCGATCTTCCGGTTGCGCCCGATCACGTCGGCATCGCGGCACCCGCGGCGCAGATACCGGCCATCCTGGAAGACTGCGCCGCACGCGGCGTGCGCTTCGCCACGGTGTTCAGCGGCGGCTTCGCCGAGACCGCGACCGACGAAGGGCGCGCGCGGCAGGCCGCGCTCGTCGCCTTCGCCCGCGCCAACGGCATGCGCCTGATGGGGCCCAACTGCAACGGGCTGGTCAATTTCATCGACGGCTTCGCGCTGACCTCCTCGGGCTCGGTGGCGGGTCCGCGCCAGCCGCCCGGCAACATCGGCATCGTCGCGCAGAGCGGCGGACTGGGCCAGGTCGCCGTAATGTGGCGCGCGCAGGAACTGGGGCTGGGCGTGAGTTACGAGGCGAGCTGCGGCAATTCCGCGGACCTCGATGCCTTCGACTTCGCCGACTTCATGGTGGACGACGCCCACACCGACGTCATCCTGATGGTGATGGAGCACATCGCCGACGGCGCGCGCTTGCTCGCGACCGCGCGGCGCGCCGCCGAACGCGAGAAGCCCATCGTCATGCTGAAGCTCGGCCGCACCGTGGCTGGCGCGCGCGCCGCCGCCTCGCACACCGGCGCGCTGGCCGGCGCCGATGCCGTCATCGACGCCGCCTTGCGCCAGTGCGGCGTGCTCCGCGTCGACGACTGCAACGAACTCTACGAAACCGCCATGCTGCTGCGCACTCGCCGCTGGCCGCGCGGCACGCGCGCGGCGGCCGCCACCATCTCGGGCGGCAACGGCGTGCTGATCGTGGATCTCGGCGCGAGCCTCGGCATCCAGTGGCCTGAATACGACGAAGCCACCAAGGCGCGGCTCAAGCGCTGCCTGCCCCCGCACGGCACCACCGCCAATCCGACCGACGTCACCAACGTCGCCATCGGCAAGCCGGGCATCTACCGCGACTGCATCACGGCTATCGCGGACGATGCGAACGTGGACATGGTGATCCCCATGCTGACATTGGCCGCCGCCGCCGACGTGCGCGAGGTCGCGCAGGCGGCGCAGGCCGCCGCCAAGCCGGTCGCGGTGCTGTGGACGGGCGGCTGCGTCAACGATGCCGCGGTGAGCGCGCGCGAATTCATCGCCGCCGGCGTGCCGGTCTACCGCAACACGCTCGGCTGCCTGAAGGCGGTGCGGGCCGCGATGCACTACGGCGAGTTTCTTGGGCACGCGCCACGCGACGCAATAGCGCGGCCGCCGGGCACGGACGCCGCGCGCGCGCGGCAACTCCTCGATGGCAGGAAGGGCCCGCTCACCGAACGCGCGAGCAAGGAAGTGCTCGCCGCGTACGGCTTTCCGGCCGCACGTGAGGCGCTCGCCCGCAGCGCGGACGAGGCTGTGCGCCTGTGGCGCGGCCACGGCGGCGCGGTGGCCTTGAAGATCGAATCGCCCGACATCCCGCACAAGACCGAAGCCGGCGGCGTGCGCCTCGGCCTTGACGACGAAGCGGCGGTGCGCGCCGCCTGCGAGGACATCCGCGCGGCCGCGGCGCGCCACCGGCCCGGGGCGCGGATCGACGGCGTGCTGGTACAGGCGATGGCGCCGCCCGGCCTTGAAGTGATCCTCGGCGTCACCACCGACCCGGCGTTCGGCCCGGTGGTGGTCGCGGGACTCGGCGGCGTGCACGTCGAGATCCTGCGCGACCTCGCCTACCGGATCGCGCCGATCGATGCCGGCGCGGCGCGCGCGATGCTCGCGGAATTGCGCAGCGCGCGCGTGCTGGACGGCGTGCGCGGCATGCCCCCGCGCGACCTCGATTGCCTGTGCGACCTCATCTCGCGTCTGTCGTGGCTCGCCCACGACCTGCGCGACCTGATCGCCGAGATCGACGTCAACCCGCTGATCGTGCTCGAACGCGGCGCCGGCGCGGTCGTCGCCGACGCGTTAATTGTGCCCGCGGTTGCCGCCGCGCTCCCGCACCGCGCGGTGGCATGAGCGCGCACCCCTTCGTACGCCTACCCCTGCCAGGAGAAACTGCCATGCGCCTTGCCATCCTGCTGCTGTCCGTCTTCCCGATCGCCGGCGCGAGCGCGCCCGCCACTGCCGCGGGCTATCCCGAACGCCCGATCCGGATCGTGGTGCCTTTCCCGCCGGGCGGCACGCCGGACGTCAACGCCCGCGCGGTCGCGGAACCGATGGAGCGCACGCTGGGACAGAACCTGGTGATCGACAACCGCGCGGGTGCCAACGGCATCATCGGCGCCGAACTCGTCAAGCGCGCGGCGCCCGACGGTTACACCTTCCTGTTCACGTCGGTGTCCTTCGTCGTCAACCCGTCAGTGCAGAAAACACCGGCCTACGACGTGCTGCGCGATTTCGCGCCTGTCACCAACGTGGCGATCGGGCTCGGCTACGTAATCGTGGCCAATTCGGCCGTGCCGGCACGCACGGTGAAGGAACTGATCGCGCTGGCAAAAAGTGCGGCCAAGCCGCTCGCCTACGGCTCCTCCGGCGTGGGCAATCCACAGCACCTCGCCGGCGAGTTGTTCAACCTGCGTGCGGGCACCTCCATGCTGCACGTGCCGTACAAGGGTGCTGCGCAGTCGATGACCGCGCTCCTGGGCGGCGACGAGGTGCAACTGATGTTCATGCCGCCGACGTCCGCGCTACCCCACGTGAAAAGCGGCCGGCTGCGCGTACTGGCCTACACCGCCGCCAACCGCTGGTCCGCGATGCCCGACGTGCCGACGGTGGGCGAGGCTGGCGTGTCCGGCTTCGTGTTCGACGGGGCGTGGCACGGCATCTTCGCCCCGGCCCGCACGCCGGAGGCGATCCTCGTGCGGTTCCAGTCCGCCGTGCGGCAGTCGATCCAGACGCCCAAAGTGCGCGAGTTCCTGGTCGCGGGCGGCTTCGACCCGGTCGGCAACACGCCCGCCGAGTTCCGCGCCTTCATCGCCACCGAAATCGTGAAGTGGGGCAATCTCGTCCGGCTCGCGAAGGTCACGCCGGAATAACGCAGGCGTACTACTCCAGCCGGAACCCCTTGCCCTTGATGAACGCGCCCCAGTCGGCCCGCTCGGGTTCGGCGTACTGCCGCGCCTTGTCCTCCGACCAGCCGTAGAGTTTGGCCTTGCCGAAGCGCGCGTTGTCGCGCTGCTTGGCATACGGCACGAGCTTGGCGCGCCGCTGGTCGTAGGCGTCGATCTGCGCCCGCGTATCGGTCTCGGTGAAGCGGTCCGTGTGCACCGTCACGCCGAGCGGCAAACGCGGCGTGAGCTTGCCGGCGTTGGCCGGATAGCCGACGCACAGCCCGGCGAGCGGGAACACCCACTCGGGCAGTTCGAGCAGGTCGCTGATGGCCGTGGCATGGTTGCGCACCGCGCTGATCGGGCAGCAGCCGAGCCCCACCGCGCCCGCGGCGCGAATGAAGTTGGCGAGCACGATGCCCGCGTCCACCGCCGCGTTCATGAAGGCGTCGAGGTGGTCGTTCACGAAGGGCTTGCCGCGCCACTCCGCAAGCTGGCGCTGGCGCCGGTTGTTGCCGCAGAAAATCAGGAACACCGGCGCCGCCCCCACCCAGGGCATGTCCGGGATCAGCTTGGCGATGGCCTTGCGCTTGGCGGCATCGGCGACGAGCACGATGTCGCCTTGCTGCAGATCGCTCTTCGACGGCGCGGACAGGGCGCAGGCGAACAGCAGCCGCAACAATTCCGGCGCGACCGGGCGCGCGTCGTAATGGCGGTGCGAGCGGTGTTCCGCGAGATGCGCCAGGTCCGCGAGCCCGGGCTGTTCCGGGTCCACCGCGATTTTTTCGCCGAAGCGCGTTTCCAGCGTGCGCGCGAGGCGCCCGGCCACCAGATCGTCACGTGCCATAGCGCACCGTCCCTTTCAGTTCCTTCAGCGCGGCGAGCGCGCTGTAGCAGGCGAGCCACGCGGTCTTGGGATTGTCCGGCGCCGGCACGTTTTCAAAGCGCAGCGAAATGTTCCCGGTCTTGCCCCTGATATCGATGGCATGCGTGTTGAATTTCAGCGCGGGATCGGCCACCACTTTCATCAACGTCCGGTCGAAACCGATGCCGGCCATCGACAGCGCCGCCGCGATGTTGACGTTGGCCGGAAAGTAACCCGCGCCCTGGCGTACCGGTCCTTCATAGAGCACCGTGGGCGTGGTGATCCTGTCCATGTCGAAGCCCTGCTGCTCGACGTAGGCGATGCCTTTCCAGGCGGCCGCGGGCTTGGACACCGTGATTGTCACGGACTCCACGCCCGCGACGTTCACGGCTTTCAGCGCATCCAGCCCGCCGATGCCGCCCGAGGGAATGTAGAGCAGGGCGTGATGTCGCGCGGCGGCGGCCTCCAGCCGCGCGCGCAAGGCATCGTCGGCCAGCGCACCGCCGGACAGCAGGATCAGCGGGATGCCGTGCGAGAGGAGGGCTTCGCCGTATTCGCGCACCGCGTCATGGCCGGCGGACTCGATCACCACGTCGGGTTTCTGCGCCAGCAGCGCGTCGAGTCCGACGGTAAAGGGGACATTGAACTCCCCCGCGAGTTGCCTGCCCTTGGACTGCGCGCCGCGCCCGGCGACCGCCACGACCTGCATGCCGGGCAGGTCGCCCGCCTCGATATGCCTGAGGAAAATGCGGCCCATGACCCCGCCGCCGATGATGCCGATGCGCATGAAACCGCTCCAGAGCTGGAAAACGAGCCGCATTGTGCCACAGGGCCCGCAGCGTAAGCCCCGGAAATATCTGGCTTTTTATTCAGTTCGCCGAAAAAGGCTTGACGCCCCGAAAAGACTGTATATATTTACAAGCATTCGCTTGGCAGCGGATTCTTGATGGCGGCGTTTTTTTCTTCGTCATTCGTTATTTTTTCAGAACGATTGGTTGGAACCTACGGGAGACTCCTCATGGAAACGCAGACCGCACTCGCCCTTCTCCGGCAACTCGCCAACGGCACCGACCCGCAGTCGGGCAAGGCCTTCCACGCCGACAGCCCTTACCAGCATCCCGACACCGTGCGGGCGCTGTTCCTGGCGCTGCGCGCCCTGGAAGGCGGGTCCCCCGCTCCGACTCCCACTCCCGCGCCGGCACGCAAACCGCGCGCAGATGCGGCCGCCACCGGCCACGCCCCCTCCAAGGTCGGCCAGCCATGGACCCAGCAGGAAGACGAACGCCTGGCGGCGGCTTTCGACGCCGGCACCGCCATCCCCGAACTCGCCACGGCCCATCAGCGCTCGCGGGCGGGCGTCGAGGCGCGCCTCGCCAGGCTCGGCAAGATCACGCTGCCCGAGGGCGCGCTCCGCTACAAGCCGCGCACGCCGCCCGCATCGACCGGCAACACCGCCGGAGAGCAGACCACTACCCCGCCCGCCGCGCAGTCCCCCGCCGCAACCTACGAGGTACGTCACTGATGGAAGCACTCACCGCCCGCCAGCAGGAAATCCTGCGGCTCATTGAACGCTTCATGGACACCGAGGGCTTCCCGCCCACCCGCGCCGACATCTGCCGCGAGATGGGCTTCGCCTCGCCCAACGCCGCCGAGACGCACCTGCGCATGCTCGAGCGCAAGGGCGTGATCGAGATCCAGGAAGGCGCCTCGCGCGGCATCCGGCTGAAGGAGGAGCGCGGCCTGCCCATCGTCGGCCGCGTGGCCGCCGGCAGCCCCATCCTGGCGGCCGAGAACGTGGAAGCCCGCGTGCCGCTCGGGCCTTCGATGTTCCGCCCCCGCGCGCATTACATGTTGCGGGTGCGGGGGCTCAGCATGAAGGACGCCGGCATCATGGACGGCGATCTCCTCGCGGTGCACAAGACCGCGGAAGCGCGCGCCGGCCAGATCGTGGTCGCGCGGCTGGGCGACGACGTGACGGTCAAGCGCTACCGCCCGCGCCGCGGCTTCGTCGAACTCGAGGCCGAGAACCCCGACTTCAAGACCATCGTCGTCAACCCCAGGAGCGAGCCCTTCGCGATCGAAGGCATCGCCGTGGGCATCATCCGCAACGACCTGTCCTGAACCCTGCCTGACCGCCCTTCACTCCAGGAACCGCCATGCACAACAACAATAACAACACCACCTCCACGCTCCCCACCGGCTTCGCCGAACTCGACGTGCGCCTGCCCGGCGGCGGCTGGCCGCGCGGCGCGCTGACCGAGATCGTGGCCGAACGCCTGAGCGTGGGCGAACTGCGGCTGCTGACGCCGGCCGCGGCGCGGCTGACGCGTGAAGGCCGCTGGCTCGCGCTGATCGCGCCGCCCTGCGGTTCCGCCGCCGCGATGCTGGCCGCGCAGGGTGCGAATCCCGCGCGCCTCATCGTCATGCGGCCGGAGCGTCCGCAGGAAACCTTGCGCGTGTGCGAGCAGGTCCTGCGCGCCGGACACTGCGGCATGGTGCTGTGCTGGCCCGGCACGCTGAGCGAACACGACGCGCGCAAACTCGCGCAGGCCGCGGCCGACAGCGGCACCGCGGGCTTTCTCCTGCACAACGGACAGGCCATGCGCGCCTCCACCGCCGCCCTGCGGCTGTCGCTCGCGGGCCGCGGCAGCCGCGCCACGGTGCGCATCCTGCAGCCGGCGACCGGTCCCGCGCCGGTCGTCATGGCGCCCGTGACGCTCGATCTGTTCATGGGGGTCTCCGGCATCGCGCGCCGGTCACCGGCCGAGCGGGCCGCGAACGGCGAACGCTGGCGGGAGATCCGGCCGCCCGCCGCCGGCGAGGCGCTCCGTCTGCCGCTCTGACGAGGCTTATTTCGCGGCCATCCAGGCCGCGATCGCGCTGACCACCTGCGGTTCCAGTCCGTTGTAGCCGTGGTAAGCCCGGGCCTCGCACGGGTCTCCGATGTCGACGCCGCCACGGAACGCGATCAGTTCCTTGCGCGGCGCCGTACTCAGCCCGCTCATGAGCCGGGGAACGTCCCGGAACAGGCATAGCCGGCAACCGTCCTCCTCGTGATGTACCACCAGCGTCGGAATGCGGATGAGCTCAAGATCCATTCGCGGCACCGCGCGACCGCGCGGATCGTCCACGATCGAGGAAGTCAGCACGATGCCGTCGGGCGCATCGGCGCCCTGCAACTGGGTCGCCACATATGCCACTGACTGCGTGCCGCGGCTGGTGCCGATCAGCCACACCGGCAGCTTCGCCTGCTGGCGGCTCCACGCGATCACCGCCTTCACGTCGGCCACATGCTCGGCGGTCTGCCGGTAACCGGAAAGGAAAGGCTCGCGCTGGCGGTCCGACGAGGCGTCGATCACGACGGTCATGTACCCCTGCTGCGCGAACAGATCGCGCGCGCGCACGAGGAAATTGCCGCCGCCCCAGCCGATACGGCCATCCGGCGCGAGTTGCAGGCCGCCATGGCCGCCCGCAAAGAGCACAACGACGGCTTTTGGCTGCGGCGGCGTAATGACCAGCAGGCGCTGCGTGACGCCGCCGCGGGTGGGCACATCCACGACGCGCGGCGCTTCCTGCGCGAGGGCCGTACCGGCGACGGCCAGCACCGCGCCCGCGAGCGCCGCCGTCAGCGACATGCGCATGCCCGCGCCTATTCCACCTTGATGCCGGCGTCCTTCGTCACCTTCTGCCATTTCTCCACCTCGCTTTTCACGAAGTCGCCCCATTCCTTCGGCGTTGTCGTCTGCACTTCCACGCCGGCGGTCGTGAGCCTTTCGTCAGGCTGCGCGAGGATGCGGCGGATTTCGGCGTTCAGCTTGCCGACCGTCTCCGGCGGCGTTTGGGCAGTTGTGAAGAAACCCTGCCAGTCGAGCACCGAAAACCCGGGTACGCCCGCCTCGGCGACCGTGGGTACGTCGGGCAGCGCCGGCGAGCGCTTGGACGCGGAGACGCCGAGCGCGCGCAGTTTGCCGGCCTTGATGAAGGCGATGGCCGAGGGCATGCTCGCGAAGCTGCCGGAAATCTGGCCGCCCACGAGATCCGCCATCGCGGGACCGCCGCCCTTGTACGGCACGTGCGTCACGTTGACCTTGCCGAGCAGCCTGAACAGCTCCACCGCCATGTGCGGCGCACCGCCGGTGCCGCTCGAACCGAATGTGAGCGTGCCCGGCTTCGCCCGCGCCAGCGCGAGCAGTTCTTTCACATCCTTCGCGGGCACCGATGGATTGACCACCAGCACGTTGGCGACGTTCGCACTGTAAGTGACGGGCGCGAAGTCCTTCACGATGTCGTAGGGCATCTTGTAGAGACCCGCGTTGATGGCGAACGGACCGATGGTGCCGAGGACGACCGTGTAGCCGTCGGGTGCGGCACGCGCGACGATTTCGGAGCCGATCATGCCGTTGGCGCCCGGGCGGTTGTCGATCACCACCTGTTGCGACCACGCATCCGACAGTTTCTGGCCGACGACGCGGGCCACCAGGTCGGTGGAGCCGCCGGGCGGAAAAGGCACGATCAGACGGATGGGCCGGCTGGGGTAGGCCTGTCCTGAGCCTGTCGAAGAGGACTGCGCCCCGGCCACGGCAGCGGCGCCGGCAAGCACCAGGGTCGAAACAATACGCAGGCGAAGCATGTTGAGGACTCCCGTCATTCGTTAGAATCGAGCGAAACGATGCGGCAGCGTCGTCCCGGCTATCGTTGTTTTGTCCCCATCCAATGGCGCAACGATTATAGCAACCACATTTTTACCCCCCCCATGAAAATCTGGCACAACCCCGACCTCGTCTCCTTCGCCCGCCACCTGCCGGAACTGAAGAGCGGCAAGCTGACGCCACGCGACATCCTGGAACGCTGCATCGCGCACATCGATGCGCGCGAGAAAACGGTCAAGGCTTTCGTCACCATGGATCTCAAGGCCGCGCGTGCCGCGTCCGATGCCTCCGGCAAACGCTGGAAAGCTGGCCGCCCCCTGTCGCCGCTCGATGGCTGCCCGGTCGGCATCAAGGACATCATCGCCACCGCCGATTTCCCCACCCAGATGAACAGCCCCGCGTTCAAGGGCTGGCAGTCGGGCCAGGACGCGGCCTGCGTGCACGCCTTGCGCCGCGCCGGCGCGGTCATTCCCGGCAAGATGGTGACCACCGAGTTCGCCATCGGCTACTCGGGACCGACCACCAATCCCTTCGATCCGAAGCGCACGCCCGGCGGCTCCTCCTCCGGCTCGGCCGCCGCCGTCGGCGCCGGCATGCTGCCGGTGGCGCTCGGCACGCAGACGCAGGCCTCGACGCTGCGCCCGGCCTCGTTCAACGGCGCGGTGGGCTTCAAGCCGACGCTGGGCTCGCTGCACATGGCGGGCATCCATCCGCTGTCCTCCACCTGCGACCATCTCGGCTTTATCGGCGCCACGCTGGAAGACGTCTGGCACACCGCGTCGCAGATCTCGCTGCAGGTCGGCGCGCCCGGCTACGGATTCCTGAACGGCGCCGCCGAAGTGCCGCCCGCACCGTTGCAGCCCCGCACACTCGTGCGCCTGTACACGAAGGGCTGGACGGAGATCGACGCCGCCACGGAAACCGCTTTCGAAGCGGTCGTCGAGCGCCTGCAGAAAAGCGGCGTCAAGATCGTCAGCAAGCACACCGACCCGGCCGTCGCCGCACTCGAAGCCGCGCTCGATGCCGGCGTGGACAGCGCGCTCTCCATCGTGGCCTACGAGCTGAAATGGCCCTACGCGGATTACGTTGCGCGCTTCGGCAAGCAGATCGGCGAGCGCATCCACAGCCTGCTGGACCGGGCGGACAAGCTGTCGCCCGCGGACTACGTCGCCCTGCTGGAAACCCGTCGGCGCATGCAGGCGCAGACGCGGGCGGTGATGGCGCAGGCCGGCGCGGAGGCCTGCCTGACCCTCGCCTCCAGCGGCCCCGCCATCCTCGGCCACGACTACACCGGCAGCCGCACCTTCCTCGTCTACGGCTCCTGGCTGGGTTTTCCGGCCTTCGCGCTGCCGCTCCTGGATATCGGCGGGCTGCCGTGCGGGGTGCAGCTGCTCGGCGTCGATGGCGCGGATGGCGGGCTGTGCAGTACCGCGCGATGGATGCTGCAAACGTTCGCGCCCTGAGCCGTTGGGGCACAATGCCGCCCACCGCAGTCAAAACAAGTACAACCGAGGAGAAACCGCCATGAGGAGCACCCCCCGCAGTCTGCCGCGATACGCCTGCGCCGCCCTTGCCGCCTGCGCGGCGGCCGGTGCCTTGCCCGCGAACGCCCAGACCTGGCCCGCCAAACCCGTCCGCATGGTGGTGCCCTTCCCGCCCGGCGGCAACACCGACATCATCGCGCGCATCGTGGTGCCGCGCGTGAGCGAGAACCTCGGCCAGCAGATCATCATCGACAACCGCGGCGGCGCCGGCAGCATCATCGGCACCGAACTCGCGGCCCGCGCGCTGCCTGACGGCTACACCCTGCTGATGGTGTCGGCGGCGCACGTCATCAACCCGGCGATGGTGAAGAAGCTGCCCTACGATTCGATCAAGGACTTCACGACCATCTCCGTCGTCGCCGACGTGCCGACGGCCTTCGTGGTGCATCCCTCGGTGCCCGTGACCACGGTCAAGGAATTCATCGCGCTGGCGCGCAAACGCCCGGGCGAACTCAACTACTCCACCGCCGGACGCGGCACCGTCGGCCATCTGGCCGGCGAGCTGCTGTCGGCGGCGGCCAAGATCAAAATCGTGCATGTGGCCTACAAGGGATCCGGCCCCGCCGTGGTGGACCTGATGGCTGGCCACGTCCAGCTGCAGTTCGCCAGCATGCCGGCCGTGATCCAGTTCGTGCGCGGCGGCAAGCTGCGGCTGATCGCGCAGACCGGCGAGAAGCGCTCGCCCGCGGCCGCCGACACGCCGACCATGATCGAGTCCGGCCTGCCCGGCTTCGTGGTCTCCAGCGGCTTTGGGCTGATGGGACCGGCCGGACTGCCGCGTCCCATCGTCGATCGCGCGCATCAGGCGCTGAAGACCGCCTTGAACAACCCCGACGTCCGCAAACAGCTCTCCGACCAGGGCGCCGATCCGGTCGGCAACACGCCGGAGGAGTACGACACCTTCAACAAGGCCGAGATCCAGAAGTGGATCCGCGTCGCCCGCGAAGCCAACATTACGCCTGAGTAGTTTCCGCATCCCAACGACGCACGGAAGAATCAAGACCATGGCTGTGAACGCTCAACCCCTGAAGTCCCCCGCCCCCGCCGCGCCGCGCCAGGATCCGCACGGCCTGGAAAGCGCGACCCTCAGGAAAATCCAGGCCGAGAACGCGAAGCACTTCGTCAGCCTGCAGGAAATCGTGGCGGCCGCGCACCGCAACCTGTCGCGGTCGGTGTGGGACATGCTCTCCGGCGGTTCGGATTCCGAAATGACCCTGCGGCGCAACCGTTACGCGCTCGACAGCCTGGCGCTGCGCCAGCGCGTGATGGTGAACGTCACCAACATCGACACCACCACTTCGCTGCTCGGCCAGAAGATGCCGATCCCGGTGTTCATCGCGCCCATCGGCAACTACCTGCAACTGGCCGACCCGGAAGGCGCGCTGCCGGTGGCGCGCGCCGCCGCCGCCAAGGGCATGCCGGCCTTCATCAG
This sequence comes from Burkholderiales bacterium, assembly GCA_050741255.1. GTDB lineage: Bacteria > Pseudomonadota > Gammaproteobacteria > Burkholderiales > SG8-41 > CAZXNF01. The sequence continues at coordinate 35,004 of JBOIEQ010000025.1, forward strand.
CACGGCGGCCAAGCCCGGCATCGACCTCATCGCGCAGTCCGTGCCGGAACCCATGATCTTCCAGCTCTACATCCGCAGCGACCGCGCCTGGGTCGCGGACATCCTCGACCGCGCCAAGGCGCTGGGCTACCGCGCGCTGTGCGTGACGGTGGACCGCGCCTATTACAGCCGGCGCGAGCGCGACATGATCAACCGCCTCGCGGTGCGCGAGGGCGGCATCAACACCCATCAATCAAGCCTGACCTGGGACGATGTGGTGTGGATGAAGAGCCACATGGGGCTGCCGCTGATCCTGAAAGGCATCGCCACCGCGGAGGACGCGAAACTGGCGGTCGAGCACGGCGCGGATGCGGTCTACGTCTCCAACCACGGCGGCCGCCAACTCGACCAGGCCCAGGGCAGCATCGAAGTGCTGCCGGAAGTCGTGCAGGCCGTGGACGGCCGCGCGGAAGTGCTGATGGACGGCGGCATCTGCCGCGGCACGGACATCGTGAAGGCGGTCGCGCTGGGCGCGCGTGCCGTCGGCGTGGGCAAGCTCTACGGCTGGGCGCTGGCGGCGGCCGGGCAGGCCGGCGTCGAGCGCATGATCGAGCTGCTCGAAGCGGAAATCCGCTCGACGCTGGGCTTGATGGGCGTCACCTCGCTCGCCCAACTCAACCCGTCCTGGGTGCGCCCGGGACAGCCCGTCCTCCCGCAGGGACCCGGCATTACCAGCCCCTTCCCGGTGTTTGAAGAGCAGAACCGCGGTTAAGTGATCGTCATTCCCGCGAAGGCGGGAATCCATTGACGGATTCAGATCTAAATAAAGCACCTTACAGTCCGATGGATTCCGGGTCGCGGCTGTCGCCTTGCCCGGAATGACGGCATCGGCTCAGCCGATCTCGTTTTCCAGCCGCTCGCCCCGGAGATAGCGGCCGAGGTTGCCGAGGAAGATCTCGATGCCGCGCGCGTAGTTGTTGGGTGAGGCCGCCGAGTTGTGCGGCGTCATGATCACGTTGGGCATGTCCCACAGCGGCGAATCCGTGGGCAGCGGTTCTTTCGAGAACACGTCGAGGTAGGCGCCGCGGATCTTGCCGGCCTTGAGCGTCGCGATCAGCGCCGGCTCGTCGATCACCTCCCCGCGCGCGATGTTCACGAAGCCCGCGTGCTTGCCCAGCAGGGCGAAGCGGCGGGCGTCCATGAGCCCGCGCGTCTCTTCCGTCAACGGGCAGGCGAGCACCAGCCAGTCGCACTTGGGCAACAGGCTGTCCAGCTCGCTCATCGCCACGACCCGATCGAAATGCGCGGCCGGCGCCACGCTGCGGCGGATGCCGATCGTCTTCACGCCCATCGCCTGCAGGCAGCGCGCGATGGTGGCGCCGATGTGGCCCATCCCGATGATGATGGCCGTCTGACCGCGCAGGTCAGCCGGCTGCCGCGCGCCGAGCAGCGGGTCCCACTGGCGTTTGGCGCGGGTTTCGATCCAGTGCGGGAACCCGCGCGCGAGCATCATCAGGCCGGTGAACGCGGTGTACGCGACCGGCTCTGCGTTGGCACCGGCGCCCGAGGCGAACCGGACCTTGCGCTGGATCGACGGCTGGTACGGCGGCTGATCGGCGCCCGCGGACATGACCTGCAGCCACTTGAGGTTGGGCGCGCCGTCCACCATCGGCCAGAACACCGCCGCCGCCGGGGACAGATTGCTGCGATTGCTGCCTTCCCAGATGTCGCGCGAGTAATAGGCGGCTTCGATCCCCGCGACCTGCGCCGGCGTGAGCTTGAGAGCGGGCGTGAACGGCAGCAGCTCCAGCTTGCCCGGCGCGGTCTTCAGAACCGCATCGACCCGGTCCTTGTATTCGTTGATCACATTCTGCGACAGCAGCAACAGCGAAGGCATTAAAGCTCCAATCCGTGGGGTGAGGTTGATTGAAGACGGTCAAAACCGGATTGGCCGCCAAGACGCCGAGGCGCCAAGGAAAGGCATTCAGATTTTGCAGTTCTTGGCGC
>JBOIEQ010000026.1:0-36707 GCA_050741255.1 Burkholderiales bacterium
CGCCGCGACGGTTGCCTGATACTTCCGGAGACTCCCATGACGCGCATCCTCACGACAGTCTTACTCCTCGCCCTGGCGGGCCTTGCTTCGGCGCAGGGCTACCCGCAAAGACCGGTCCGGCTCGTGGTGCCCTTCGCCGCCGGCAGCGCCACGGACACCTCGGCGCGGCTGCTGGCAGCGGGCCTGTCCGAGCGGATCAAGGGCGCCGCGTTCGTGGTCGAGAACCGCGCGGGCGCCAACGGCGCGATCGCCGCGGAATACCTCGCGAAGGCAGCGCCCGACGGTTACACCCTGATGGTGGCGACGACGAGCACGCATTCCCAGGCGCCCCTGATGATGAAGGGCATCGGCTACGATCCGATCCGCGATTTCACGCCCATCGCAGGTGTCGGCGGGGTGCCTTTCGTGATCGTCGTGCATCCGTCGTTGCCGGTGAAAACCGTGCGCGAATTCGTTGCCTTCGCCAAGACGCGGCCCGGTCAGCTCACCTACGGCACGCCCAGCGGCACCGCGACGATCTGCATGGAGACGCTGCGATTGAAGACCGGCATCGACATCACGCAGGTGGCCTACAAGAGCAGTCCGCAGGCGGTCACCGAACTGATCGCGGGGCAGATCACGACGATCTGTTCCGATTTCGCGACCGCGGCCACGCATATCGCCAGCGGCCGCGTGCGCGCGATCGCGATCACCACCGACCGGCGATCGCCCGAACTTCCGAATGTTGCGACGGTCAAGGAGACCTTCTCCGATTTCCCGGAGATCCGGTCGTGGCAGGGCGTGGTCGGGCCGAAAGGGCTGCCGAACGACATCGTCGAAATGCTCAGCCGTGAAGTGCTCGCGGTGACCGCACAGGCGGACTTCAAGAAACGGCTTGCGCCGACGGGCTTTGAAATACTCCCGCTCAATGCGCAGCAGCTCGCGGCCTACATGGTGGCCGAGTTCGCGAAATGGGAACGCCTCGCCAAACAAGCCGGGATCGAGCCGCAATGACCGCCGCCACGGCATCGTTCCACCGCAGCGCGCTGGTCGTCGACGGCCTCACGCCGCTCTACACGCTGGACGAACCGTACACGCAGAGCCTGGTCGAGGGTGGTGTCGATGCCTGCCTGCTCTCCGTCGCGTCGGACGCGAGCTGGGACGTCGTGCTTCAGCGCGTCGAGATGTGCCTGACCAAGATCGAGAAGAGCCCGCTGCTCGTGCACGCCAGGACGGCCGCGGACATCCGTGCCGCCAAGGCCTCGGGCAAGGTCGCGATGCTGTTCGTGACGCAGGCGTCCGACATGATCGAAAAGGATCTGAAGCGCGTGCGGATCATGTACGAGCTTGGTTTCCGCATTCTCGGGCTGTGCTACACCTTCGCCAACCTGATGGGCGACGGCTGCGGCGAGCGCCGCAACGCGGGCCTGTCCTACCTCGGCAAGGACCTCGTCGCGGCGGTCAACGAACTGCCGATGATGCTGGACCTTTCCCACTCCGGACACCAGACTTCGCTGGAAGCCGCCGAGCTCGCGAAGTCGCCCTGCATCACGCACGCCAATGCCTACGCGGTGAACGCGAACGACCGCAACAAGAATGACGAAGTGCTGAAACTCGTCGCGCAGAAGCATGGTGCGATCGGCTTGAACGCACTGCCGCGCACCGTGAAAAACGATGACCCGGCGCTCGCGGACATGATGGTTCACCTGGACCACCTCATCAAGGTGATGGGCGCCGAGCACGTCGGCCTCGGTCTCGATTACGTCGAAGGCTTCAAGAAGGCGGGCGTGGTGCTGCCCCAGTCGGTGCGCAACCGCACGCTGCGGCCGGACATCTTCGGCAGCGTGGACGACTTCCTGCACCAGTCCTATCCAAAGGACCTGGAAGACATCCGCAAGCTGCCCAATCTGACCGGGGCGATGGCGGCCCGCGGTTACGACGAGGCGAAGATGAAGTGGGTGCTCGGTGAGAGCTGGCTGCGGGCGATCGAGAAAAACATCGGCTGACCGGAGGAACGTGCAGGTTTGCAGGGAGACTTCAATGCACCATGCTGTCCGTTGCACCGCGGTGGTTTCGGTCGGCTGTTGTTCGTCGCCGGGGCGCAGGCGCAATCCTTTCCGGCGAAGTCCATCCGCATCATCGCCCCGTTCTCGCCCGGCGCCAGCACCGACATCGTCGGACGCCTGCTGGCGGTCAAGCTGACCGAAAGCTGGGGGCAAACCGTCATCGTGGAGAACCGGCCCGGTGCGGGCGGCGTGACCGGCGCGGCGTACGTCGCCAGGGCGCCGGCCGACGGTTATACCCTGCTGATGGGGTCGGTCGGCAGCCTCGGCACGATCGGGTTGCGCAAGAATCCGCCATACGATCCGGTGAAGGATTTCGCGCCGATCACGCTCGGTGTGCGCGCGGCGAGCGTGCTGGCGGTGCATCCGTCGGTGCCCGCCACCAGCGTGAAACAGCTGATCGCGATCGCGCGGGCGCGCCCGGGCGAACTCAACTACCCGACCTCGGGCTTCGGTTCGCCCAGTCACCTGGCGATGGAGCTTTTCAACACCAGCGCGGGCGTCAAGACCGTGCATATCCCCTTCAAGGGTCCGGCGGAGGCCACCACCGAACTGCTCACGGGACGCTCGCACCTGGTCATCCAGAGTGTCGTCTCGACGCTGCCGTACGTGCAATCCGGCCGCCTGCGGGCGCTGGCGACGACCGGCCGCACGCGCATGATCGAGCTGCCGCACGTACCGACGATGATCGAGGCGGGCGTGCCGGGGTACGAGGTTTACGTGTGGTACGGCGTGCTGGCGCCCGCGGGTACGCCGCCGGACATCGTCGCGCGGCTCAACCAGGAACTGGTGCGCATTTTCAATCTTCCCGACGTCAAGGCGAAGCTGCTCGCGCAGGGCGGAGAACTTGCCACCGGGAGTCCTGCGGAGTTCACGGAATTCATCCGCGGTGATGTCGCCAAATGGACCCGGGTGATCCGCGACGCGAAGATCGAGCTGGAGTGAGAGAGGGGCGCTGGCACCGCTCTTGCTTCAAACGCGGGAATGTTTTGTTCATCTCGGGAAGAGGCCATTCATGAAATCCCTGCTCGGCATTGCCTTGTGGTTCGCACTGGTCGCCGGCGCGCTCGCCCAGTCCCCCTATCCCGCGCGCGTGGTGCGCGTGGTGGTCGCGTATCCCGCAGGGGGCAGCATCGACACGGTCGCGCGGCTGGTGGGGCAGCGCTTCGTCGACACCTTCGGGCAGCAGTTCATCGTCGATAACCGCGCGGGCGCCGCCGGCAACATCGGCACGGATTATGTGGCCAAGGCGCCGCCCGACGGCTACACCTTGCTGATGGGCAGTGCGGCCGCCATCGCCTCGTCGCCCAATATGTACGCCAAGCTGCCGTACGATCCCCTGCGCGACCTGGCGCCCATCATCCTGATCGCGAACCAGCCCAACGTCCTGCTCGTGCATCCGTCGGTACCCGTGAAAAACGTCCGGGAGTTCATCGCGCTGGTGAAGGCGAATCCGGGCAAGTTCAACTACGGCTCGTCGGGCATCGGCGCGTCGCAGCACATGACGTCCGAACTCTTCGCCATGATGACGGGAACCAGGATCGTTCATGTGCCCTACAAGGGCGGGGCGCCCGCGACGCTCGATCTGCTCTCCGGCCAGATCGAGTTCATGTTCGACACGGCGCCGACCGCGGTGGCGCTGATCAAGACCGGCCGGGTGCGCGCGCTGGCCGTGACCTCCCAGCAGCGATCGAAGGTGTTGCCGGACCTGCCGACGATGGACGAGCAGGGCCTGAAAGGCTTCGAGTTGCGCGGCTGGATCGGTCTGCTCGCGCCGGCCGGCACGCCGCGCGAGATCGTCGAGCGCCTGAATGCCGAAGTGCAAAAGCAACTGAAAGGCGACCTCGGGCCGCGCTTGTTCGAACTGGGCCTGGACGTGGCGGGTGGCACGCCCGAACAGTTCGGCGCGTTCATCAAGGAAGACATCGCCAAGTACGGCAGAATCATGAAAGCCGCCGGGATTCCCCAGCAGTAGTCCGTTTCATCCATCCAGCAAGTTCGACAAGGAGCAGGAATGACATTCGCCATTGCCGGTCGCTGCGCGCGCACCGGTCGCTTGGGCGTTGCGATATCCACCAATCCGATCGGCGTGGGGGCGCGCTGCCCCTTCATTGCGCCCCATGCCGGCATCGTGGTGACGATGGCGCGCACGGATCCGCGGCTGGGGCCGTTCGGCCTCAATCTGCTGCGCCAGGGCCATGCTGCGCCTGCCGTGCTCGCGCAGATCGCGGCGAGCGATCCCGGAATCGAACACCGTCAGGTGTGCGTGATCGACCGCGACGGCCACAGCGCCGCGCGCACCGGCGCCCACAACAAGGTGTGGTCCGGCGCCGTCACGCAGAAGAACCTGGTCTCCATGGGGAACTACCTGACCAGCCCGAAGACGGCCGATGCCATGGCCGAGTCGTGGGCAAAAACCGACAGCCTTGACCTCGACGAGCGCCTGCTGCTGGCGCTCGAGGCTGGGCGCGACGCTGGCGGTCAGGTCGGCGGCCAGCATTCCGCCGGCTTGCTCGTCTACGACTGGGATGTCCATGCCTACGTCGACCTGCGCGTCGATTACCACGACGAGCCGATCGGCGAATTGCGGCGCATCTACGACGTGCACCGGCCGCTCATCCCGTATTACTACGGTCGCCCCGGCAATCCGGACGAATTCGGCCGTGAGGAGGAGTACCTGGCGCGGCAGGGCAAGCCTTACGCGTTAAAAGGCAAGTAGACCATGAACCCGGTCGCGCACGAGCGGACGCAGGCGGTCGATGTCATGCGGGGTCGTGCACGCGCCATCATCGCGAAGACCGGCGTGACGGCGGCTTCCCTTGACCGCCTCAAGGACGAGCTGCGCGTGCTCGCGGCGCAGCGTCACCTGTTTCCGGACGCGCATTTCCCGGGCCCGGGCGCGGACAAGCAGGCAACGCTCTATCGCGTGGCGGAAGATGCGGACGGCGGATACGCGCTGTACGTCTACCGGCCAAAGCCCGGCAAGGAAACGCCCGCGCACAACCACACCACCTGGGCGGTGATCGCGGGCATCGAGGGCGAGGAGCCGACGCGGCAGTTCGTGCGGGTGGGCGAGGGCGCGTCAGCGGCGCTGCGACTGACGCGCGAGTTCGCGGTCGGGCCGGGCGACGTGGCGGGCTACCTGCCGGACGACTTCCACAGCATCCATATCAAAGGCGACAAGCCGATCTTCCACCTGCACCTCTACGGGCGAAGGCTGGAAGACCTGACGGGACGGGAAGCGTGGGATCCGGTCGCCGGCAAGTTCGTGAACGCGTACCAGCGATCGGAGATTCTGCAGCCGCTCGGGGGCTGAACGCAGGCGCCTACGCGTTCTTTTGCATGCTGGTGTTCGGTGTCTTGCATAGCAAAGAAACGATGACGAGCAGCAGGCCGGCGAGCGCCATGGCGACGTAGGGGTATTTGCGGCTGGAGAACCGGCCGGTGTCGCGCGCGTTGATGACGAAATAATTTTTGCTGCCGTCGTTCGCCATTACGACGATCACCTTGTCTCCGGGCTGGATTTCCCCGACCGCATCCTGTTCGGCCATCACGGTCGCGGCGACCGGCTTGTTGGGCTCGAAGAACAGATTGACTTCCAGGCGATAGCAGGAGATGTGCCGCTCCATCTGGAAACGCCTGCTTTTGTACGAATCGACGCAATCGACGGGGACGGCGGAGATGACGTCGCCCCGCACGCTGGCGCCGCCCTGGGCGCGATCCTGCTGGTAATCGTAGCCGGTCGCTTTGGAGGCCCCGATCAGCACCATGAGGATGCCGGCTCCCAGGTAGGCCGTCGAGTATTTCGCGGCAAGGCCCGTGATGCGCGGAATTCTCATGATGGTGGCACTCGAAGCTGCGGGGGAATGACACCGGGAAAGCCGATGCCGCCCTGAGGGGGCTACTCCACCTTGGTCCCGGAGTCCTTGACGGCCCTGGTGTAGCGCGTGATTTCGCTGCGGATGTACTTGGCGAAATCCTCCGGCGTACTGCTGATCGGCGTGCCGCCGTTGACGCGCATCTTCTCGTTGAAGTCGGTGGACGCGGCGATCTTCACCAGTTCGGCATTCAGTCGCTGCACGATGGCGGGCGGTGTGCCCGCGGGTGCAAGGATGCCCGACCACGACACGGCCTGCAGGTCGGGCCCGCCGGACTCCTTCATGGTTGGAATCTCGGGCACCAGCGGCGAGCGCTTCCCGGCGGTGACGGCGATGGCGCGGAGCTTGCCGGCCTTGACGTGCGGGAAGCAGGTGATGAAGTCGCTGAACATCAGGTCGATCTGCCCGGCGAGCAGGTCGATCATCGCCGGGGCGGCGCCCTTGTACGGAATGTGTTCGAGCCTGATGCCCGCATCGGTCTTGAACATCTCCGAGACGAGATGCGAGGGGCTGCCGGCGCCCGCCGAGGCGTAGTTGATCTGGCCGGGGCGGGCCTTGGCCAGGAGCACCAGGTCACGCACGTTCTTCACGGGCAGCGACGGGTGGATGACGACGATCAGTGCGCCGGTGTTGATCAGCGAGATCGGGGCGAAGTCCCGGCTGGCGTCGTAGGACAGATCGGGGCGCAGCGCCGGGTTGATGCCCAGCGTCGCCGTGTTGCCCTGGTAGATGGTGTATCCGTCGGGAACGGCCTTGGCGGCCGTCTCGGTGCCGATGATGCCGGCAGCGCCCGCGCGGTTATCGACGATGACGTTCTGCCCCAGCGCTTCTGACAGCTTGGCCGCGGTGGTGCGGCCAATGACATCAGCGCCACCGCCCGCCGGCCACGGCACGATCAGCCGGACCGGTTTGGACGGGTAAGGCGCCTGGGCCAGCGCGCCGGGAACGACCCCGGCGGCTGCGAGCGCCGCCGCCGTGAGAGCCGCGCGTCGGCGCATCCTGCTTACTCGGGAATCGAACCGAGGATGTAGATCGCCTGGACGATCGGGCTGGGCGGGCCGAAGGGGCCGAACCAGCGGCCGAAGATCTCGCCGATCTCGCCGGTGCCGTAGATCTGCGACAGCCCCGTGTTGACCGCGAGCCGGAACGCGGCGTCGCCGCGGGGCAGCGCGATGCCGTACGGTTCGAAGGACAGCTCGTCGGGCAGCAGGGCCAGCGATTTCTGGTCCTTGGCCTTGCCGGCGGCGCCGACCAGCAGCAGCTTGTCGCTCGCGAAGGCGTCGACCTTGCCGGCCTCGAGCGCGGCAAAGGCTTCATCGCTGCTCTTGAAGGGAACCACTGTCGCGCTCAACTGGCGGCCCTTCAGTTGCACGTTGACCGCACGCTCATTGGTGGTGCCGCCGATCACGGCGATGCGCTTGCCGGACAGGTCGGACAGCGAGCGCGCGCCCGCGGCGGCCTTGACCAGCAGGCCGGTGGTCTCGACGAAAGTGAAGCTGGAGAAGTCGACCTGCTTCATGCGGCCGAGCGTCACCGTGCTGGAGCCGCACTCCATGTCGGCCTGGCCCTTGGCGACGGCGTCGAAGCGGTTCTGGACCGTGACCGGCACCCAGTTGACCTTGAGGCCCTGCACGCCGATCTGGCGCTCGATCGAGTTGACCACGCGTTTGCACAGGTCGATGGTGAAGCCGACCGGTTCCTTCTTGTCGTTGGTGAACGAGAAGGGCGTGGCATCCGCGCGGTAGGCGATGTTGATCGCTTTGGTGTCGGCGATCTTCTTCAGACGGCCATCGAGGGCCTGGGCCTGGGCCTGGACGGCGCCGGCGATGAACGAAGTGGCGGCAAGCGTGCCGATGAGCACGCGGACGAAGCTGCGAAACATGGAGACTCCCGGGAGGTCGCGATGAAGGGCGGCCAAGATACCGGCTTTTCATGACAGTGGCAAACCTCCGCCCCGCGTGAGCGGGCCGCAGGCGCCGCGGGATGCCCGGCACCGCGCCGGCGGCGTAAAATCAGCCTTCCCGCGCCGGCCATTGATGGCGCGTGTTTATTCGCATTTCCTCTTCTTCCGGAGCACATCGCCATGGCCAATCGCCCCACCATCATGGGCACGCGGCACGTCATTGCCGCCAATCACTACCTCGCCGCGCATGCGGGCTTTGAAATTCTGGAGGCGGGCGGCAACGCGATCGACGCCGGGGTTGCTTCCGGCATCGCGATCGGCATCCTGCAGACGGACAAGGTCAACTTCGGCGGGGTCGCGCCGATCATGATCTTCGACGCGAAGAAGAAGCAGATGCATTCCATCGACGGCCTGGGCGTGTGGCCGCGCGCGGTGACGCCGGACTTCTTCAACAAGCATCACGGCGGCAAGATTCCGCACGGCGTGCTGCGCTCCATCGTGCCGGCCGCGCCGGACGCCTGGATCACCGCGCTCGCGCGTTTCGGCACCATGCGTTTCGCGGACGTCGCGGCCTACGCGCTGCGTTTCGCGCGCGACGGCTTCCCGCTGCACCCGCTGATGGCGGAGTTCATCGCCGAACACGAGCAGGAGCTCCGGCGCTGGCCGTCCTCCGCCAAGGTGTTCCTGCCCAAGGGCAAGCCGCCGGCGAAGGGCGACGTGTTCGTGCAGAGCGAACTCGCGAAGACGCTGCAATACATGATCGACTGCGAGAAGCGCGCGGCGAAGAAGGGCCGGCTGGCAGGTCTGAAAGCGGCCCGGGACGCTTTCTACAAGGGCGACGTGGCTGCCGCCATCGTGAAATACCACCAGCGCGAAGGCGGCCTGATGGCGATGGAGGATCTCGCCGCCTATTCGGTGCGCCTGGAGCCGACCGTGAAGGTGAATTTCCACGGCGTCGAAGTGCACGGCTGCGGGCCGTGGAGCCAGGGGCCGGTGACGCCGATGGCGCTGAACATCCTCAAGGGCTACGACCTGAAGGCGATGGGGCACAACTCTCCCGAGTACATCCACGTGCTGACCGAAGCGCTGGAACTGGCCTTCGCCGACCGCCACATGCACTTCGGCGACCCAGCCTTCGTGAAGGTGCCGATGAAGGCGATGATGACCGGGAAGTACGCCGAGCAGCGCCGCGCGCTCATCCGCGCGGACCGCGCGTTCGACGGCATGCCGCCCGCGGGGGACCCCGCCACCGGCGGCACGCTCCGGAACCGCTGGATGCCGGAACCGGAATCCGCGGAAGCGCCGGGACCGGGCGACACGTCCTATACGTGCTGCATCGACCGCCACGGCAACGCCTTCTCCGCGACGCCTTCCGACGGCTCGAACTCCACGCCCATCATCCCCGGCGCCGGCATCGTGTGCTCGGGCCGCGGCCAGCAGTCGTGGGTCGACCCGACGCATCCCTCGTCGGTCGCGCCCGGCAAGCGGCCGCGCCTGACGCCGAATCCGGCGATGGCGATGAAGGGCGGCAAGGTGCTGATGCCGTTCGGTTCGCCCGGCGGCGATGTGCAGCCGCAGGCGATGCTGCAGACTTTCCTCAACGTCGAAGTGTTCGGCATGGACCCGCAGGACGCCATCGAGGCGCCGCGCTTCGCCACCTATAACTATCCGGGCTCGTTCGAGCCGCATCCGTATTTCCCGAACCGGCTGTATCTGGAAGGGCGCATCCCCGCGGCGGCCGGCGACACCCTGAAGGCGCTCGGCCACAAGGTCTACTGGTGGCCGGAGACGACGTGGCTCGCCGGCGCGATGTGCGCGATCAGGGCGGACCACAAGCGCGGCGTGCTGTCGGGCGGGGCCGACCCGCGGCGGCCCGCGTACGTGTTGGGCTGGTAGGGCGGGGCTGGTAATGCGCGTCCGGCGCATCCCATGACAATGAGGAGGGGAACATGAAGCGAGCGTTCGCCGCGGCGGCCATGAGCCTGGCCGCATTGGGCAGTACGGGCGTGCTGGCGCAGACGCAGATCACGCGTCCCATTCGTTTCATCGTTCCCTACGTGCCCGGCGGCGGCACCGACACGCTGACGAGACTCCTCGGGCCCTTTATCAGCGACGAGTTCGGACAGCAGGTGATCGTCGACAACCGTGCCGGCGGCAGTTCAACGATCGGGACGCAGATCGTCGCGCGCGCGAATCCCGACGGCCACACCATCGGCATGATCGACGCGGCCTTCCTGGTGAACCCGAGCCTGATCGGCAAGCTGCCTTACGCCACGCCCCAGGATTTCGCGCCCGTCGTGCTGGTGGCGACGGCGCCGCTGGTGCTGGCCGTGAACCCGGGTGTCAAGGCGAATACGGTGAAGGAACTGGTCGCGCTGGCGAAGGCACAGCCGGGCAAGCTGTCCTTCGGTTCGGCGGGCAACGGCACCGCGGTGCATCTGGCCGGCGAGCAGTTGCGGTCCGCCGCGGGCATCGACCTCGTGCATATCCCCTACAAGGGCGCCGGCCAGTCGGTGGTCGATGTGCTGGGCGGGCAGCTGACGATGGTGTTCATGACGCAAAGCGTCGCCAAGGGCCACCACGCGACCGGCAAACTGCGCGCGCTCGCCATCACTTCGCCCCGGCGCACCCAGGTGATGCCCGAGATCGCCACCTTCACGGAAGCGGGCTATCCCGCCGTGGACGCGGCGACGATCAACGGCATACTCGCGCCGGCCGGCACGCCCCGGGATTTCGTCCTGCGGCTGAATGGCGTCGTCAACAAGGCGCTCAAGACGCCCGAACTGCAGGGGAAACTCGCGGACCTCGGCTTCGAGAGCGCGGGCGGCACACCCGAGCAGTTCGCAGCGTGGATCAGGACCGAGCTGGTGAAGTGGGGCAAGGTGGTCAAGGACTCGGGCGCCAAGGCCGAGCTGTAAATGGAGTTGTAATTTTGGCGATTCAATCGGTCACGACGGTAGCCCTCAACCTTCCCTTCGAAATCGGCGGTCCCAAACCGACCTTCGCCGGCAAGCCCCGGCACATGGAGATGCTGCTGGTCCGCGTGCAGACGACGGACGGCATCGTCGGCTGGGGCGAGGCCTTCGGTTACGCCGTGTGGCCGGCGACCCGCACCGCCCTCGAGACACTGGTCGCGCCGCTCGCCATGGGACGCGACGAAAAGAACATCGGCGCGCTGATGGCCGACCTGCAGCGCAAGCTGCACCTGTTGGGACGCACCGGGCCGGTGATGTATGCGCTGTCCGGGCTCGACATCGCACTGTGGGATATCGCTGGCAAGGCCGCCGGCAAGCCGCTTTCCGAGCTCCTGGGCGGCGCCCGGTACAAGGAGTTCCACGCCTACGCGAGCCTGATGCGCTTTACCGATCCCGAGCTCGTCGCGCGCAACGCGCGCGCGGCGACGGCCCGCGGCTACACCGCGATCAAGCTGCACGAGATCGGCGTCGAACAGGTGCGCGCCGCGCGCGCGGCGATCGGCAAGCATGTGAAGCTGATGATGGACACCAACTGTCCGTGGACGCCCGACGAGGCGCTCGCCATCGCCGACCGCGTGCGTGAATACGATCTCTTCTGGTTCGAGGAGCCGGTGTGGCCGCCGGAAGACTTTCGCGGGCTCGCGCGGGTGCGTCGGCAGGGCCGCATCCCGGTCGCGGCGGGCGAGAACGCGATGAGCGCGGTGGATTTCGAGGCGATGTTCGAGGCGGACGCGGTGGACTACGCGCAGCCCAGCGTGACCAAGATCGGCGGCGTGACCGAACTCGTGCGCATCGCGCGGGCCGCCGCCGGGCGCGGCGTGAAGCTGGTGCCGCACTCGCCGTACTTCGGCCCGGGCCTGCTCGCCACGCTGCACGTTGCGGCCACGCTCAATTTCGAGACCATGATCGAGTATTCCTACTGCGAACTGGGCGCGAACCCGCTGGGCAACGCGATCGTGGTGGCGAACGGCAAAATCGCAGTGCCGTCCGGGCCGGGCCTGGGTCGCGATCCGGATCCGGCCGTGCTGGAGCGCTACGCGGTATGAGCCGCAGTCTGCGCTGCCTGGCCGCGCTGCTGCTGTGCCTGCCGGCCTGGGCATCGGCTGCGCCGATCACCGTTGATGTCGGCCACAACACGCAGGAGCCCGGTGCGACCGGCGCACGCGGACGGGTCGAGTTCGAGTTCAACCGCGACCTGGCGCGGGAGATCGGCGAGGCCCTGAAGAAACGCGGCCACGCGCCCATCGTGAGCGGGGACGACGGCAATGCAGCGCAACCCGCGGGTCGGCGCGTGAAGGGCGTAAACACCGCGCTGCTGCTGTCCGTGCACCACGATTCGGTGCAGGAGTTTCTGCTGACGGACTGGGAGTTCGAGGGCCGCAAGTTGCGCTACAGCGACCGCTTTTCCGGTTTTTCGCTGTTCGTTTCGCGCGACAACCCCCGCGTCCAGGAGAGCCTCAAGTGCGCCTCCGCGATCGGCGCCGCGCTGCGCGGTGCGGGGTTCACACCGTCGCTCTATCACGCGGACCGGCAGTACGGGGAAAACCGCCCGTTCGCGGACAAGGACAACGGCGTGCATTACTTCGATAATCTGGCAATCGTGCGCCGGGCCCAGGTGCCGGCGGTGCTGTTCGAGGCGGGCGTGATCGTAAACCGCGACGAGGAACTGCGCATGCGCGATCCGGCGGTGCGGGCGAAGATCGCCAACGCGGTTGCCGACGGTGTCACGGCTTGTTTGAAACCGTGAGGGGTGAGGCGTGAGGAGTGAGGCGAAAGAAGAAAGACGAAAGAAGAAAGACGAGAGAAGAAAGACCGGGGAGGAGACCCAGTCCATTCACCGCATGAGGTCATCATGAAGCGCAGTGCAACGATCGTTACCCTGGCCGTTCCAGTCCTGTTCGCGGCAGGCGCCGCCGCCGCGCAGGAGTATCCCGACAAGCCGATCCGCATGCTGGTGGGCTTCCCGCCCGGCGGCGCGGCGGACATCCTCGGCCGCTTCGCGGCGCAGGGGCTGACGACCGGCCTGGGGCAGCAGGTGATCGTGGACAACCGCGGCGGCGCCGGCGGCGTCGTCGCCACGGAGATTGTCGCGCACGCGTCGCCGAACGGCTACACGCTGCTGTTCAGCTCGATTCCGCACGTGATCAATCCCCATCTGTACAAGAAGGTGGATTACGACGCGCTCAGGGATTTCGCGCCGGTCGTGCAGTTCGTCTCTGTGCCCCTGATGCTGGGCGTGACGAACAGCCTGCCGGCCAAGTCGATCAAGGAGCTGATCGTGCTCGCGAAGGCCAAGCCGGACGGGCTCAACTACGCGTCGAGCGGCAACGGCGCTTCCAGCCATCTGGCGATGGAGCTGTTCAAGAACATGGCCGGCATCCAGATGAACCACATCGTCTACAAGGGCACCGGGCCGCTGCTGAACGACCTGATCTCCGGACAGATCCAGCTGACGATCGCGAGCGCGGTGCCGCTGTCGCCGCAGGTGCGCGCGGGCAAGGTCCGCGGCTTGGCGGTGACCGGCCCCAAGCGCGCGGCCGCGTTTCCCGACGTGCCGACGATCGCCGAAACCGTGCCGGGCTACGAAGTGGTCAACTGGTTCGGCGTGCTGGCGCCGGCGGGGACCCCGCGGCCCATCGTCATGCGCCTGAATGCGGAGCTGAACCGCGCGCTCGCCAATCCGGACCTGAAGGAGAGGCTGCTGGCGCAGACGGCAGAGGCCGCCGGCGGCACGCCGGAAGCCTTCGCGGCCATCATCAAGGCGGATTACGCGAAGTGGGGCAAGGTGGTGAAAGCCATCAACCTCAAGGTCGATTGAAGCTGCGCCGCTCCGCCTGACCCGCCCTTGAATACCTTACCCGACCCGCGACCGCGCGGCGCCGGCGTGCATCCGTGGCACGCGCTGGCCGATGGCGCGCTGGCCGCGTCGGTCGCCGCAGCCTGTGCGCGGAACGATGCCGCGCCGCTGGCGGCCGCGCTGGCCGACGCGTCGTCCGCTGCCGCGTACCGGCGTATCTGGGGCATCGCGGCGTCCGTGGCCGAGCAGGTGGAAGCGTCCGCGGACAGCGCAGTCGTTACGCGCTACTTCGCGATGCCGCTCGTGCTGGTGGCCGGCAGCCGCGGTCCGGCCTCCCTGGACGGCGTGTTGCAGGAGGTGGCGGCGGTACAGGTGCTGCTGGAAGCGAAGGGTGCGGTGGGGCCGACCCGCAACTTCGGGCTGTCGAACGCGCTGGTGGCGCCCGAAGCGTTGGCGGCGGTTTCCCCGCTGGCCGTGTACCGTGCCATCCGCGGCGCGGCGCCACTACCGGAGTTCGCACCCGCTCCCATCGTGCTCGCGCCGCGGGGTGAGGTGGCGTACCTGCGCTTCCTGGTGGGCGCGGGCATTGCCCCTGCGCATGCGCCCTCGTTCGTGGAGACCGCGGCGAATATCGGCGCCTGGGGCATGCCGCTCGCGCAGTTGCTGGGCAAGCAGCTCGCGCAGCCCGGCGTGGAACTGCTGGTGCTGCCGCGCCCGCCGGTGCCGCTGCTGGCGGCGGTGCACGCGGGCCAGGCGGTACAGCTCGAGGCGGCCTTCAACCTGTTCGTCAGCAACGAACTGCGGCGCTTCCGCCTCGCGGTGGGCGATCCGGCCGTGATCGTTTCCGCGCACCAGGTCGGGACGGGTGGCGCGGAATTGCGGATCACGCTCTCGACGCCCTTCGACGAATCCCTGACGGCGGGCTTCCGCTGGCCGCTCGATCCGCGCGACGACCTGCCCGGGATCGTCGCCGCCATCGAGTCTCTGTTCGCGCAGTGCCGCATCGACGGCATCGAGGCCGTGCCGCAGGTGCTGCCGGACCTGACGGCACAGGGCGTGCCGTGGTTTCCGCGAGGCAGGGATTAGCGATTCGGGATTGGGGATTAGAGATCGTTGCACCGGTGGCAAACGCAGCGGATGGGGTTGATTTCAAATCCCCAATCCCGAATCTCCAATCCCGAAAACTACAGCATGCCCTTCTTGCGCAGGTACAGAATCGGCCCGACCGCCACGCACACCATCAGGATCAGCGCCATCGGGTAGCCCAGCAGCCATTTCAGCTCGGGCATGTGCTCGAAGTTCATGCCGTAGATGCTGGCGATCAGCGTGGGCGGCATCAGGACGACCGACAGCACGGTGAAGATGTTGAGCCGCCGCGCCTGCGAGATGTTGGAGGAGCCGATCGCGGCGTCCATCAGGAATTTGGTACGGTCGATCAGAAAGCTCGCGTAGCCGACGATGGAATCGATGTCCAGCATGATCTCGTTCAGTTCGGCCACGTGGGGCGCGGCTTCCGGGGTCTTGACCAGCAGCGCGTAGGCCCGGCGGTTCTCCAGCAGGCCCAGCCGCGCCTTGCTGTTGGTGTCCTCGATCTTGGCGAGCGCGTTGAAGATGCTGCGCACGGTGCGGTCGTTGGCGCGGAACACGGAAGCGGACAGGGTTTCCAGTTCGCCCTGCAGTTTCTCGAAGCGGTCCGCCATGCCTTCGGTGCGGGTGGCGATCATGCCGATGAGGACGGAAGCGGGCGTGCCGCAAATGCCGCTGTCGCGCTGCGCCTTGGTGACGAAGGTGCGGAACTCCGGCAGGTCGTCCGAGCGCAGCGTGAACAGGCGGTCCTGGTGCAGGGAGAAGGCGACGTTCACGTTGCGCGCGAAATGCTCGCCGGTGAGCAGGAAGTACAGGTGCAGGTGCAGGCCCTGTCCGTCGCGGTAGAACCGGGCGCTCGCTTCAATCTCGCCCAGTTCCTCCGTGAACAGGAGTTCCTGGCCGTAAAGCTCGCGGACCCACTGGCGTTCCTGCTCGGTGGGGTTGACGGCGTCGAGCCACACCATCTCGGGCTTCAGGTCCGCGCGCAGATTGATGGTCGTCTTTTCGAAGGCGTCGTTCTTGACGGTGTAGCCGATGAGCATGGGCGTCTCCGGGGCGCGCCGGTGCGCGACTGTCACGGGATTTTAACCTCGCGCCGCGACAGTCCGGTGTCATACTTTGCCTGCCATGCCTCTGCGGATGCCCCTTCGATGTTTTGCCGCCGTCGCGCTGGCCCTCGCGATGGCGCCCGCATGGGCCGCGCGTCCGATGATCACGGACGACGCCCGCATCGTCGAGCCCGGCGCCTGCCAGCTCGAGACCTGGGTGCGTTTCAACCGCGACGACAACGAGTACTGGGCGCTGCCGGGCTGCAACCCGACGGGCAACCTCGAAATCACCGTCGGCGGGGCCAATCTGGTCACCGACGACCCGTATTTCACGGGCCGTTCGTCGACGATCCAGATCCAGGGCAAGACGCTGTTCAAGCCGCTGGAAACCAACGGCTACGGCATCGGGCTCGTCGTAGGTGGGGTCATCCGCTCCCAGGGCCTCTCCCAGCAGGTGCCGTCGTACTACTTCTACGTCCCGGTGTCGAAGTCGTTCATGGACGACCGCCTGGTCATGCACCTGAACGCGGGTGCGCAACGCCTCTCGCGCCCGCCGTATGGCGCGCAGGAGGTGTTCAACCTGGGCGGCCAGGTCGTGCGCCCGCAGCCCGGAAATTCAGTGACCTGGGGGGTGGCCGGCGAGTACGCCGTGACCCGCCGCCTCTACGCCATTGCCGAGACCTTCGGCGACAGCCACCAGCAACCGTACGTGCAGGCGGGGCTGCGCCTGTGGCTCGTGCCCAACCACGTACAGATCGACACCACCATCGGGTCGCAGTCCGGCGACTGGGGCGGGGGACGCTGGATTTCGATCGGGCTGCGGCTGCTGTCGCCGCCATTCCTCAAGTAGGGCGTGCTATGTTCGCGCGGTGAACCGCGCCACCCTGCACGCCGCCCTGCCTGCTGCTCCCGTCTACGCCGGCCTCACACCCGACATGGTGCTCGACGCCGTCGAATCGGTCGGCCATCGCTGCGATGGCCGGCAGTCGGCGCTGAACAGCTATGAGAACCGTGTCTTCCAGGTCTGGCTGGAGGACGGCCGCGCGCTGGTCGCCAAGTTCTACCGGCCCGGGCGCTGGTCGGACGCCGCGATCCGCGAGGAGCACGTCTTCGCCGCCGAACTGGCGCAGCGCGAAATCCCGGTGGTGGCGCCCCTTGGTGGCAGCGGCGGGCGCACACTGTTCACATACGCGGATTTCCGCTTCGCGCTGTATCCGAAGCGACCCGGGCGCGCGCCGGAGCTGGAGCGCGATGACGTTCTGGAGTGGCTCGGCCGTTTCCTGGCGCGCATCCATGTGGTCGGCCGGCTGCGCGATTTCGCGGACCGCCCGTCGCTCGATCCCGAGACCTTCGGCTACGACTCGCTCGACTACCTGCTGGAGGAAGGCCACCTGCCGCCGGCTTTGCACGAGGCGTATGCGGCGATCGGCGATCAGGTGCTCGCGGCCGTCGGGCAGCGCTTCGAGGCGGCCGAAGGGGTGGAGTGGATCCGCACGCACGGTGACTGCCATGCCGGCAACATGCTGTGGACGCACGACGGCCCGCATTTCGTGGACCTCGATGACTGCCGCAGCGCACCCGCCGTGCAGGACCTGTGGATGCTGCTGCCGGGCGACCGGCCGGCCGCCACCCGCGCGCTCTCCGCGGTGCTGCGCGGCTACCGCGAATTCTCGGATTTCGACCGGCGCGAGTTGCTGCTGATCGAGCCGCTGCGCGCGCTGCGCATGCTGCACCACTCGGCCTGGCTCGCCCGCCGCTGGGAGGATCCGGCCTTTCCCGCGGCCTTCCCGTGGTTCGGCACGGAGCGTTACTGGCAGGACCAGATCCTCGCGCTGCGCGAGCAACTGGCGGCGCTCGACGAGCCGCCGCTCGATGTGACATGGTGAAGCGCATGTGGGGCTGGCTGGGCAGTATCGCGGTGGCGTACCTGATCGTGGTCGCCCTCGTCTGGGTGTTCCAGGACAGACTCGTGTTCTTTCCGGACCTCGGGCGCGACGACCTCGCGACGCCGCAGACGATGGGTCTGGCCTTCGATGACGTGCAGTTGTCGACGGAGGACGGCGCCACGCTCGCCGCGTGGTGGGTGCCGCGGGCGGATGCGCGCGGCACGGTGGTGCTCTTCCACGGCAACGCCGGCAGCATCGCCAGCCGCATCCCGTATGCCGCGATGTTCCACAAGCTGGGTTATGCGACGCTGCTGGTCGAATACCGTGGTTACGGCAGGAGCACTGGCACCCCGTCGGAGGCCGGCACCTACCGCGACGCCGAGGCGGCCTGGCGCTACCTGACCGAAACGCGCAAGCTCAAGCCGGAGCGGATCGTGGTGATGGGCGAATCGCTGGGCGGCGGTGTCGCGACCTGGCTGGCGGCCAAGTACAAGCCCGGCGCGCTGATCCTCGCCTCATCCTTTACTTCGTTGATCGATGTCGGCGCCGACGTGTACTGGTTTTTGCCCGTGCGCCTGATCGGCCGCACGCGCTACGACAGCCTGTCGCGGATGACGGACATCGACTGCCCGGTGCTGGTGGCGCACAGCCAGGAGGATGAAATCATTCCCGTCAGTCATGGTCAGGCGCTGTTTCTCGCCGCGCCCGATCCCAAGCTGTTCGTGAAGCTCGCCGGCGGGCACAACGACGGCTTCCTGTATGTGCGCCCGGAGTGGGCGGAAGTGGTGGGGGTGTTTCTGGATGGGGTGCTTCAGCGCTGAAGCCCTGCTGGCGCCGGTTCCAATGCAGGGGGCGCCCTTACCTTCCGTCCTCCGCAAGCAGAACGAGGCGCTCGTTGTCGGGTTTCTTGAGCCAGTCGGCGTAATACTCGACGCGTTTTGACTGGATGCTCTCCATGTTGTCAGCGGCCCATTTATCCGAGGCTTCCGATTTCTCGACCCATTTGCATTCCTTCAGGTCGTTCTCGAATTCCGCGGTGGCCAATTTGCCCTTGCCGATCGGCTCAAGACTGAAACGTGCCTTCCAGAGACCCATCCGCGGTTCCACGGTGACGTAGTAGGTCTTGTTCGCTTGCAGGTTCGCGGTGATGAAGTCGGCGCTTTCGCCGACGGCCATGAACAGGCGGTTGCCGGGCTCGCTCTGGTAAGCAAGCTTGGTTTTCGCTGCGACGATGCCGACCAGCGCCACTTCGTTGCCCCTGACCTCATACACGCTCGACTGCACCGCGAAGCCAAGGCCGGACGGTCGCATGAACACCACCATCGCCTTGCCGGGCTGGGGCGTGGCCACGGCGCGGTCCGCCGGAACCTCCCGCATGTTGACGACGCTGCCGGCACAGCCGGACAGCAAGAGCACCAGTGCTGCGAGGATTATGGTTGCCGTACCACCGGACGTGTTCTTCATGCCGTACCTCTCTGTCAGGGTTGATCCGGTTTTGGAAGCTGCGACGATAATTGTTGCACATCATCCTCGCCCATGAGCGGCGAGCGTTACGAACTGCATGACAGCGCCGAACAGCCCGCCTTGTGCCGCGCCCACTCGGGGCGACGCTCCGCCAGCGTCTCGTGCTCCGGTTGCTCGTCGTAGGGGCGTTCGAGCACGGTCATCAGCGTATTCATGAACGTCGGGTCGCCTTCCGCCAGCGCATCGATTGCCAGTTGCGCGAGGTAATTGCGCAGCACGTACTTGGGATTGGCGCGGTTCATCCGTGCGATCCGTTCGGCAGGCGCCGCTGTTTCCTGCGCGCCGCGGACGAGGTAGCGGCGCAGCCAGTCGATGAGCTTCGCCCGGTGCGCAGGGGCATCAGCTTCTTCGTTGTAGAACGCGCGGCGCAGCGGGGTGAGCAGCGCGTCATCGGTGGCATCGGTTTGGCCGTACGGCAGCGACGAGAGCCCGCGGAAGAACAGCGTCATGTCGGTTTCCACTGCCTGCAGCAGGTCGAACAGGTCGGCGATCAGGCGGTCGTCGCCGGCGCGGTCGATGGACGCAAGTCCCAGCTTGTCGGACAGCATGTGCGCCGACCGCGCTTCGAAGGTGTCGGCGAACACGCCGAGCGCGCGTTCGAGCGCCGCCGTGTCGTTGAGCAGCGGGAGCAGCGCGTTGGCGAGCCGCACCAGGTTCCACTGCGCGATCGCCGGCTGGTTGCCGTAGCAGTAGCGCCGGCCCTGCGCGTCGGTCGTGTTCGGCGTCCAGCGCAGGTCGTAGCCTTCGAGCCAGCCGTAGGGGCCGTAGTCGATCGTGAGTCCGAGGATGGACATGTTGTCGGTGTTCATCACGCCGTGCACGAAGCCCACGCGCATCCATTCGGTGACCATCACCGCGGTGCGGCGGCACAGTTCCTCGAACCACCGCGCGTAGACGGCCGGCGACGGTGCGCCGAGCTCCGGGTAATGCGTGGTGATCACGTAGTCGGCCAGCCGCTTCAGCAGCGGGAGTTCTTCGTGCGCGGCGAGGATCTCGAAGTTGCCAAAGCGCACGAAGGTGGGCGCGACGCGGCACACCACCGCGCCGGGCTCCGCTTCCGGGCGGCCATCGTAGAACATGTCGCGGATCACGGCTTCGCCGGTGGCGGCGAGGCTCAGCGCGCGGGTGGTCGGCACGCCGAGGTAGTGCATCGCTTCGCTGCACATGAATTCCCGCACGGAGGAGCGCAGCACCGCGCGACCGTCCGCCGTACGCGAATAGGGCGTCGGGCCCGCACCTTTCAGTTGCAGTTCGTAGCGGCCGCCGTCCCTGCCGATCGCTTCGGCGAGCGTGATCGCGCGGCCGTCACCGAGCTGCCCCGCCCAATGACCGAACTGGTGGCCGCCGTAACGGGCCGCGTACGGCTGCATGCCGGGCAGCACGCGGCTGCCGGCCAGCACTTCGGCCTCGGGGCCGGTGAACGATGCAGGGCGGGAGATGCCCAGTATGTCCCCGACGGCAGCGGCCCACGCGAGCAGGCGGGGGGCGGCGACCGGCGTCGGATCGACGCGGGTGTAGGAGATATTGCGCACCGCGCGCGGCACGTTCGTCAGTACCGGGTCGCCCGGCAGCGCGCTGACGAAGCTGTTCTCGAACGGCAGGTCGAGCAGCCCGACGGGAGTGGCAGGACAGAGGGCGGGGGCGGGAGTCACGTGAGGGAAAGGGTGCAAAAACGTATGGCGGGACTGTATCACCCTGGCTTAGTCGGGGGCGCCGAAAGCGGGGAAAAGCCACGTTTGAACCACAGAGGCACGGAGACACGGAGAACCGCAGTAAGCATCACTTCAAATCAAGGAATTCCTCTGTGTCTCCGTGCCTCTGTGGTTCAGTAGTCGTCTTGTCGCGGCGCTCAGGACGCGAGCAGGTCGCGCACGTATTCGCCGATCGCGAGCGAGGACGTCAGCCCCGGTGATTCGATGCCGTAGAGGTTGATCAGCCCGGCAACCTTGTGATCTTTCGGGCCCTGGATCAGGAAGTCGGGCGCGGGCGCGTCGGGGCCGTGAATCTTGGGCCGGATGCCGGTGTAGCCGGGCTGGAGCTGGCCGTCCTGCAGGCCGGGGTAGTAGTGGCGGATCGCGTCGTAGAAAGCCTGCTTGCGGGACTCGTCGAAGGTGTAGTCGACCTGGTCCAGCCATTTGAAGTCCGGTCCAAACTTGCAGCGGCCACCCAGATCGATGGTGACGTGAACGCCGAGCCAGCTGTTCTGGGCGCGCGCCACCGGGTAGATCAGCCGGTTGAAGGGCGTCTTGCCCGACAGCGTGTAGTAATGGCCGATCGCGTAAAACGTCGGCGGAATGGTCGGCGCGGGGATGCCTTCGATCGTGCGCGCCACCGCCTGCGCGTGCATGCCCGCGGCGTTGATGACCGTGCGGGCCTGTATGGTCATTGCGGAAGCGCCGCCGACCTCGAGTTCGATGCCGTCACTGGTGACGCGGCCCCTGTTGACCGGACTGTCGAGCGCCAGCATCGCGCCATGCGCTTCGGCTTCGCCCAGGTAGGCCAGCATGAGTCCGTGGCTGTCGATGATGCCGGTGGAAGGGGAGAGAAAGCCTGCCGCGGCGCGCACTTCAGGTTCGAGTGTCGCCAGTTCGTCGCGGTTCAGCATGCGCAGGTCGTCCACGCCGTTCGCCACCGCCTGATCCCAGTACTTCTTCAGCCCCGGTACCTGGTCCTCGTCTGAGGCGACGATGACCTTGCCGATCTTGCGGTGGTTGACCTGGTGTTCAGTGCAGTAGCCGTAGAGCGCCTTGCGGCTCGCCACGCACAGCTTTGCCTTCAGCGAACCCGTCGGGTAGTAGATGCCCGCGTGCATGACTTCCGAGTTGCGCGAACTGGTCTGCGTGCCGATGTCGGACTCGGCTTCGAGGATGACGACTTCGCGTCCGGCGAGCGCGAGCGCGCGGGCGCAGCCGAGGCCGACGACACCGGCGCCGATGACGACGCAATCAACAGTTTCCATGGGTGGCAGCGGGTGGCGCAGCTAAACTCTGCGCTACGTGAAAATAATGAACAACCGCGATTCTACCGAACTTGCCTGGTCGCCCGGACGGCTCGCGGCCGTCCCGATGCTGGCGGACCTCGCGCCATTCGCCGCGGCGCTGCCGGCGGATCGCTGGCCGGTCTGTGCCGAACTCAACACCGCGTTTGCGGCCCGCGCCGGCGTGCGTTTTGTGCCGCCCACGGACGATGGACTCGATTATGAAGCGCGTGTCGCTGCACGCAGCGAAGTCGCCACGCGCGAGGGCAACTGGCACGACCTGTTCAACGCCCTGATGTGGGCGGCCTTCCCGCGGGCGAAGCGCGCGCTGAGCCGGCGCCACGCCGCGGGACGCGGACAGGAAGCCCGCGCAGGCACGCGGGGCGCGGCGCGCGACGCGGCCACGGTGCTGGATGAAAGCGGCGTGATTTTCGCCTGCGCGAATCCCGCGCTGGCGACACTGCTGCGCGGGTTTCAGTGGCAGGAGCTGTTCGTGGCGCAGCGGGCCGCCGTGCTGCGGGAGGTGCGCTGCCTGCTGTTCGGCCACGCGCTCGCGGAGAAGGCGCTGACGCCGTACGTGGGCATGACCGGCCACGCCGTCATCCTCGACATGCCGGCCGCTGTGCTGGCGAGTGCGCCGGCGGCGCTGGGCATCGCGCTGGATGAGTGCCTGGCGGCGTGGCTGGCCGATCCGGTGGTGCTGGCCTCGCCGCGCGACCTGCAGCCGCTGCCGGTACTGGGCGTGCCGGGCTGGTGGCCGGCGAATGCCGATCCCGCGTTCTACGACAACCCGGAGTACTTCAGGCCGGGACGGCGGCGCGACCTTTAGGCGGCGTAGTTGAGCTTCAGTCCCGGGCAATACCACGGCATGGTGTAAAGCCGGCCGCGGCCCGAGGACGTGATGTAGAGCGTGCGCAGGTCGGGCCCGCCGAAACACACATTGGTGACCATCGGGTCGTACTCGGGTACGGGAAACGTGCCGTGCAGGCGCCCATCGGGCGTGATTGCACTGACGCAGCCGGTGCCCAGCGTGGCGAGCAGGATATTCCCCTCGCTGTCGAGCGCGAGCGAGTCCAGCCGCTCGTAGCCGCTGAAGCCGTACAGGATGTCGCCCACGTGGAAGGGGTCGATGGTCGGGCCCAGTACCCCTGGCGCTGCGATCTCCCAGGTGCGCAGCTTGGCGGAGAAAGTTTCGGCGACGTAGAGCCGGCCGCCGTCGGCGCTGAGGCCGACCCCGTTGGCGGTGTCGACGGGCCACGCGATTTCCCGGATCGCCGAGCCATCCGGCTGCGCGTAATAGACGCCGCCGCGGTCGAGGCTGCGCCCTTTGCGGTGGCCGAGATCGGTGAAATAGAAGCCGCCGTGGGCGTCGAACACGAGGTCGTTCGGCGACTTGAGGGTCTCCCCGTTGCAGGCCGTGTATAGCGTTTCGACGGTGCCCGTTTTGAGGTCCACTGCCTGGATGCTGCCCGCAGTGTTGTGCGGGGCGATGCCTGTCGAACGGGTGAAGCCGTCGATTTCGCCCCAACCGAAGCCGCCGTTGTTGCAGACATAGACGCGACCATCGGGCCCGAGCGCGGCGCCGTTCGGGCCGCCGCCGCAGTCGGCGACGACCTCGATGCGGCCATCCGGCGTCACGCGGCTCAGCGTGCCGCGCTTGATCTCGACCAGCAGCACGCTGCCGTCGGCGAGGGCGATGGGGCCTTCGGGAAATTCCAGACCGCGGCAGATTTCGTGCATGGGGCGATGGCAAGGTGAGGGAAGAGTCTGACAGCCGGATTAATTTTGACGCCGCAAACGATAATCTTTATTATCGATAACATCAACGATAACAAACGAGAGATTCCCGGCAACACGCGCGGCGCACGACGGAGGAGGCAGGTCAGATGGGCAACGCAGGCGATTCGGTTCGGGTGGCGCGGGGTGTGCTCGCGCGCCTGGTGACGGAAATTTTCAGCCGGGCAGGGGTGCCCGCCGACGACGCGGCCTATCTCGCCGACAGCCTGGTTCGCGCGGATGCGCGCGGCATGCATTCCCATGGGGTTCAGCGCGTTTCGCAGTATCTCCCTAAGATCGCCGCCGGCGGCATCAAGGCCGGCACGCACGGCAAGGTCGCCTCCGAGAACGGCGCGGTGGTGGTCATCGACGGCGAGGACGGCATCGGCCAGTTGCTGTCGCGCCACGCGATGACGCTCGCGATCGCCAAGGCGCGGGCACACGGTCTTGGCCTCGCGCTGGTCCGCGACAGCAACCATCACGGCGAGAGTGGCAGCTACGCGATGATGGCGGCCCGCGAAGGCATGATCGGCATCGTGACGTCCAACGGTTCGCCGAGCGCACCGGCGTGGGGCGGGGCGAACCCACGCGTAACGGGGCCGTGGCCGCTGGCGATCGCTGCACCGGCAATGCAGGAGCCGGTGGTGCTGGACATGGCGCTGGGCGTCGTCGCGAAGGGTCGCATTCAGCACTACGCGAACACCGGACAGAAACTTCCGCCGGGCTGGGGCTACGACCGCACGGGCGTGGCGACCGAGGATCCCAAGGCCGTACTGGACGGCGGCTGGAACGCGTTCATCGGCGACTACAAGGGCTGGGGGCTTCTGCTCATGATCGAGGTGCTTACGGGCGTGCTGTCCGGCGGACGCATTGCCGACGAGATCACCGACCTCTTCGCCGGTCCGGCGGGCTCGCCGCAGGGATTGAGCCACTTCCTGCTGGCCATCAACGTCAGCGCGGTGCAGCCCTCGGGCGGTTTTGCCGCCCGCATGGACGGCATGATCCGCAAGCTCAAGGCCTCCGAACTCGCGGCTGGCTCCACCGAGGTGCTGATGCCCGGCGAGCGCGAGTTCCGCAACGAACGGCGCGCGGACACCGAAGGCATCATGCTGGCGGGCGGGGTGGCAAAGGATCTGCACTCCGCGGCCTGCAAGACCGGATGTCCGGACGACGTCATCCGTGCCGCGTTTCCGGCGCTGCAGTAAACCGAACCCATAAGGACGACGCGATGGACAGCAAAGCGATCTCGGCACGACTCCTCAAACTCGATTCCGGCGCGCTGAGCGACGTCTTCGACAGCATGGGCCTGTTCAACCAGGTGCTGTCGATGGAGCTTCGGCCGGTAAGTCCGGGCATGCGCGTTGCGGGGCCGGCGTTCTGTATCCGCGGCGTCAGCGCCGCCGGGGGCGCGCCGGTCACGCCACCGCAGGGGAAGGCCAAGCCCGCATTCGAGATCGACCGCCATGCGACCGAAGGCTGCATTGCGGTGATCGAGACCGGTCATCATCGTGAAGGCGCGGTGATCGGCGGCAACGTATCGCTCGGCTACATGCAGCACGGCTGCCGCGGCGCCATCGTCGATGGCCCTGTGCGCGATGTGCCGGAGTTCGTCGACCAGGGGTTCATGGTGTTCGCGCCCATGCTGAGCCCGATGAGCAGCAAGGGCCGCTGGGCTTTCCTCGACTACAACGTGCCGATCACGATGCCCGGCCATGTCAGCAATGCGGTACGGGTGGACCCCGGCGACTATGTATTCGGCGATGCCGAGGGCTGCCTCGTCATTCCCGGCGCGCTTGTGGAGCAGGTGGTCGGTTACGCCGAGGAACTGATCGCCGTCGAAGGCCGCATGCAGGCCGGCCTGCGCAAGGGGGTGGATCGCGAGAAGGTTTACGCGGACCACAATCCGCGGGCGCACGTCAAACCGGCGGCACGCTGAAGCGGGTGACGGCATGACCTCTGCCAAGCCCGATATCAAGCACGAAACCTGGGAAGGCGTACCGGTGCACGTCAGCCGGGCGCCAGGCAAGCCGCTCATTTTCCTGATCCGGATGATCGCCTGGGAAACCGGTATCTGGGATCCGGTGTGGACGCATCTCGCCGGCCGCTTCACGGTGGTCAACTTCAATTTCTTCGATTCCGCGGCGGCGCGCCAGATGGCGAATCCCGTGGAAGGCTTCGCGCGGTTCGCCCGGCACTGCATCGACATCGCGCAGTGGCTGGGCTACGAGCGTTTCCATCTGGTCGGCTGGGTCGGCGGCACGCAGGTGGCGATGCGCTGCGCGATCGACTTCCCGGAACGGGTAGAGTCCTGCACGCTGCTCAATCCCCATTTCGAACTGCCCGACATGCGCTCGGTGCAGATGGGCGGACGCTTCAAGCAGGCGATCCTTGAAAAAGACCAGGAGCTCTACAGCTATTACTGGGTGATGTCGGGACTCAGCAACGCGTTCGTGGAGAGCCATTTCGACGTGGTCAAGGATCTGGTGGACAGGCGCATGGCCGCCGACCGTTACGTGACCGGCGGGACCGAGCAGTTCGCGCAATGGGCCAAGGCGCTGCGCACGAAGTGCGTGAGCGATGCCGAGCTGGGCGCCATCAAGGTGCCGACGCTGGTGGTGGCGGGCGACCTCGAGCGCTGGAATGCGGGGCCGGGTCCGGCGATGGCGAGGCTGCTGCACGCGCGCATCCAGGGCGCGGCTTTCGAACTCATCCCCAACACCGGCGAGCTGGTGCTGGTCGAAGCGCCGGAGAAATTTCTCGCCGCGCTGGACCGCTTCCTGAAAGGGCTGGCGTGAGAGGATCGGGTGTTTACTTCTTCTTTGGCGCCCGCTTGCGGGACGCGGCCGGCGCCGCCGCCGGCGTCTGCTGCCATTGCTGCGCGGACACGTAAGCGTGCTTCGGATGATTCACATGCCGGCGGTTCACCTCGATCAGCGCCGTCCGGTCGCCGCCCTCCAGCGCGTCGATCAGCCGCCCGTGGTCGTCGGTGGCGCGTTTCAGATGCGTGGGATCCGCGAAGACGCGCGAGCGCACGCCGTGGGTGAGCCACGTGTACTTCTTGATGGCATCGGCCAGCACGGCGTTGCCGCAGGCATCGAAGATCGCGTCGTGCAACTCGTCGTTGGCGCGGAAGACGGTGCTGAGATCGCCGGCGCGCACCGCCGCGCAGTAACGGCGGTGGATTTCCCGCAACCGCGCGATGACGGCCCGCGGAACCGGCAGGGGCATGCGCCGCAGCGCCTGTTCCTGCAGCAGTTCGCGCACCTCGTAGATCTGCTCGATTTCCTCGAGCGAAAACGCGCGGACGATGGTGCCGCCGGCGCGGTCGCCGGCCACGATGCCGAGCGCGCGCAAGCGCTGCAGGACCTGCCGGGACAGGTGGCGGGTGAGTCGGAACCGGTTCATCACGTCTTCTTCGGTCAGCCGCTCGAGCGGGCGCAGGCGGCCGAAGATCACGTCCTCTTCCAGCGCGGTCACGGCGGGCGCGATGGTCAGATCTTTCCGCTTTCTCGGCACGTCCGGGGCACTCCTGCGAGGGGATGATATGCAACGCTACTGTCGCCCGGTATCTTCCCTGATCGTTGCGGTCGCGACAACCGGCATCGTTGCTATATCCGGTGTCGCGCACGCCCAGCCGCATGCCCAACCGTTCCCGACGAAACCCATCCGCCTCATCGTCTCCTTCGCGCCCGGCGGCACGACGGACATCGTGGCGCGCATCCTGGGCCAGGCGCTCACGGAACGCCTCGGCCAGCAGATCGTGATCGACAACCGCGGCGGCGCGGGCGGTACCATCGGCACGGAACTGGTGGCGCGCTCCGCCCCCGACGGCTACACGCTGGTGACCTGCGGCATCAACAACCACGGCATGGGGCCGGCGATCCAGAAACACCTGCCGTACGATCCGATACGGGATTTCGCGCCGATCTCGCTCATGTACACGGTGCCCAATGTACTAGTGGTGCATCCTTCGGTGCCGGTGAAATCGGTCCCCGAGTTCATCGCCTACGCCAAAAAAAATCCGGGCAAGCTCAGCTACGGCTCGTCGGGCCCCGGTTCCTCGCCGCACCTGTCGATGGAATGGCTGCGCGCGATCACCGGCATCGACGTCGTGCACGTGCCCTATAAAGGCGGCGGTCCGGCGGTGACGGATCTCCTCGGTGGCCAGATCCAGGCGATGTTCAACAACGTGTCGACGCAGCAGGCCACCATCAAGGCGGGCCGGGTGCGCGCGCTGGGCGTGACATCGGCCAAGCGCACGCCGCAGCTACCCGATGTGCCGACCTTCATCGAGGCCGGTGTGCCGGGCTTCGAAGTGACGGCTTGGCAAGGCATCTGCGCGCCGTCCGGCATCTCCAAGACGGTGCAGACGCGGTTGAACGTCGAAGTCGTCGCGGCGCTCAACAGCCCGGATCTGCAGCGGCGCCTGGCCGAGCAGGGCGTCGACCCCGCGCCGAACACGCCCGCGGACTTCGCCGTCTTCATCCGCAACGAGATCGCGAAGTGGGCGAAGGTCGTCAAGAGCGCGGGTGTCGAGCCGCAGTGAGGAAACGATCGTGATGCCGCACCGTTGTGCCTCCCGTGTCGCGCTGCTTGGTCTGCTTGCCTGCGCGGGGCTTCCGGCCCAGGCCGCCGACACAATTGCGGCGACCTACCCCGCGAAGAACATCCGGCTGATCATCCCGTTCGGCGCCGGCGGTGGCGCCGACATCGTGGCGCGGCGTCTCGCGCAGAGCCTGACCGAGCGCTGGCAGCGCAACGTCGTCGCCGACAACCGGCCGGGCGGGACCGGCATCATCGGCACGCTCGATCTCGCCCGGGCCACGCCGGACGGCTACACGCTGGCCATGACCAACATGTCGGTGGTGGTCTCGCTGGCCCTGATGGCGCAAGCGCCGCTGGACCTCGTGCGGGAGTCGACGCCGGTGTCGCTGCTGGTCCTGCAGTACACGGTGCTGGTCGTGCCGCCGGCGTCGACGGCGCGGACAGCGGGCGAGTTTGTCGAGCAGATGAAGAAAGCCAAACCGGGCGCCTACGCCTACGGTTCCGGCGGCAACGGCACGCCGGCGCATCTGGCGGCCGAACTCTTCACACGGTCAGTCGGCGTGAAGGCCACGCATGTGCCCTACAAGCAGGTGGGCATCGCGCTGACGGACCTCATCCGCGGCGAGCTCCAGTTCGTGTTTTCGGCGAGCGGCAATGCGTTGCCCCATACCAGCGCCGGCCGCCTGCGCGCGCTGGCGGTAGCCGGGCCGCACCGGCTTGCGGCGTTGCCCGACGTGCCGACGCTCCCGGAGGCCGGACTTCCGGACCCCAAGGTGACGAGCTGGACCGGGGTCATCGCGCCGCCGGGCACGTCGCTCGCGATCCGCCAGAAATTGCACGCTACACTGCGCGAGATCGCCCGCGAACCGGGTACGGTCAAAATCTACGAGCAACTCGGACTCGTCGCCGTTGACGAGACCATCGACGCCTTCGGCGTGCTGCTCCGCGCGGAGACGGCGCGCTGGACGAAATTCGTGAAAGAGGCCGACCTCCGCCCGGACTGACATGACCGAGGACAGCCAGGCGTTCCAGGGCAAGATCGGCCGCACCCGCGAGGAATCGACACCGTGGTGGCCCGAGCCGGAGAGCGCGCCCGCGGGCGCGCCCAATATCGTGATCGTCTACATGGACGACATGGGCTACTCGGATGCCGGCTGCTACGGTTCGGAGATCGCAACGCCCCACATCGACGCGCTCGCCGCGCGCGGCCTGCGCTTCAACCATTACACGACGCATCCGATCTGTTCGCCCGCGCGCGCAGCACTCCTGACCGGCATCAACGCGCACGCAGTCAACAGCGGATGGCTCGCGAACAACCATCCGGGTTTTCCCGGGTATTCGGGCGACATCCCCCTCGATGCGGCCACGCTGGCCGAGACGCTGCGTGAGCGCGGCTACGCGACGCAGATGGTCGGCAAATGGCACAACACGCTGGTGGGACAGAGCAATCCGGCGTCCGCCAAGCACACATGGCCGGCCCAGCGCGGCTTCGAAAGCTTCTACGGGTTCATGGAAGGGGAGACCAGTTACTTCTTCCCCGCGCGCCTGATGCTCGGCAATGCCGTGCTGCCGATCGACGATTACCCGCCCGATTACTATTCGACCGACGACTGGACGGACAAGGCGATCGGCTTCGTGCGCGACCTGCGCGCGCATGCGCCGGGCAAACCCTTCTTTCTCTATCTGTCGCACAACGCCGTGCACGCGCCCCTGCAGGCGAAGCCGGTCGACCTTGCGAAGTACCGTGGGCGCTACGACGCTGGTTGGACGCGCCTCCGCGCGGAGCGTCACCAGCGCCAGCTCGCGATGGGCCTGATCCCGCCCGGCACACCACTCGCGCCGCCGGATCCGAAGGTGCCGTCATGGGACGACACCGATCCCGCCGACCGGCCGCTATACGCCCGGCACATGGAGGCTTACGCCGCCGTGCTGGACTGCGCGGACCAGAACCTGGGTCGGCTGAGCGCTTACCTGAAATCGATAGGGGAACTGGACAACACGATCATCGTTTTTTCTTCCGACAACGGGGCCACCGACGCCGGCGGTGTGACGGGGCGTGTCGACAGCAACCGGCGCTTCGCGGACCGCGCGGAGGGCGCTGATGCGGCGGCCGAGCGCGCGAGTGGGAGCCTGGAGCGGCTGGGCGGGCCACGCAGCATGCCGCTGTATCCGGCCGGCTGGGGGCAGGTCTCCAACACGCCGTTCCCGACCTACAAGACCTACACGGGTGGCGGCGGGCGGCGCGTGCCCTTCGTCATTTCGTGGCCCGCGAAGATCCGGGACGTCGGAGAGATCCGTAGCCAGTTCGCGCACGTTACCGATGTGATGCCCACGCTGCTCGCGCTGGCTGGCTTGGAACCGCTCGCAACGGTCAACGGCCGGTCGGCGCGGCCGCTCGACGGCGCAAGTTTCGCCCGCGTGCTGTTCGATGCCGCTGCGCCGCCGGCGCGCACGGAGCAGTATTACGAGTGCTGGGCCAACCGCGCCTTCTACCGGGACGGATGGCTCGCACGCTCGCTGCAGAAACGCGGCGAGCCGGTCGATCTCGACAACTGGACGCTGCACAATCTGACGGCGGATTTTTCGGAAGGCACCGACCTGGCCACGCGCCATCCGGAGCGGCTCTCGGCGCTGACGGCCGCCTTCGATCGTGCCGCCTGGGCCAACCAGGTCTACCCGCTCGACAACCGCAAGCGCCAGCAGAAGCTGTTCAATGACGGCCCGCCGCATCTGCGCAACCGCCAACCGGCGTCGCGCACCTTCCAGCCGGGCGCGCAGACCGTGCACCGCGGGGTGGTGATGCCGATGATCGCCGATCGCAGCTACCGGATCACCTGCCGCTTTGATTTCCGCGAGGGTGATGCGGGCGTACTGTGGGCGATCGGGGATCCCGGCGGCGGCATGGTGATGTACATCGAAACGGGCAGCCTGCACTTGTTCTACAACGGCTTCGGCGACGCCGCAGCGCTCGCGCCGGTGAAATTGCAGCCGGGAGTGCTCGCGGCGACGCTCGAATACGAGGCGCTAGGCGCCAGGCGGGGACGCGGCCGGCTCCTCATCGATGGCGTGGCGCAAGCGCCGTTCAGCGAACTGTCGCCGACATTGATGAACGGACTCTATGAGGGGCTGGATATCGGCCTCGATCGCCGCGGGCCGGTTAGCGGCGATCTTTACGCGCGCCACGGCATATTCCGCTACTCGGGCACGGTGCGGGATGTCACTATCGAACCCGGTGCACGGCTTGTTGCGCCCGCATCCGATTGAACGATCGAGAGTGCGTGTTCAGCCGGCCGGCGCAGGCCGATCGAAGAAGCCGCGCGTCTCGAACACCGAAGCCGAGAATGATTTTCCGTTGACCCGCAGGTTGCGTTTGAGCGCGAAGTCGAACAGCAGCGCATTGTGCCGCCGCACTTCCGACAGCACGCGCGCGGCCTCGGCCGTGATGTAGCGTTTTTCCGCCATGTATTCGAGTGAAAATAGCGGCATCACGCCGGGCAGCGGATAGTCGGAGCCGTTCAGCAGCCGCGGGTGCCATTCCGTGCGCTCGATGACTGTCGTCAGCGCTTCGCCCACGCGGTTCAACTGGGTCATGGCCGAGATGTCCCCGTAGAGCAGCTTTTCGTAGCGGGCTTCTCCCATCAGACGGGCGAACAGGCTGAAGCTCGATACCAGCGGTCCGTTCGGGCCTTTGTCGAGATCGATGTCCTCGCCGAGGGACGCGCAGTGCGCGATCACCACCCGCACGCCGTGGTCGAGCGGGCGGCGGAAGTTGAGCGGATTGCCGAGGTGCTGGTAACCCTCGCCATGCACGGCGCGCTCCATCCCGGCATGCGCGATCAGCGGCAGGTCGAGCCGCTTCAACGCAGCGTAGAACGGATCGCATTGTGGCGAAGACGGATCGATGCCCATCGCCGCCGGCAGCCATTTGACGGCGCGTGCGCCGAGCTTCTTCGCGGACTCCAGCGCGGCCACGCTGTCGGCACGGTAGGGGTGGATGGACGCCGCCCACTCGAAATAGTCCGGATGCGCGCGCGCCACCTGCGCGGCGTAGGCGTCCGGGATGTGGAAGGTGGAGTTTTCCAGGTCGACCGTGCCGTCGGGCCTGACATGATGGTCGAAGGCCAGCAGCATGACCTTCACGCCCGGCCGCATCCCTTCGATCAGGCTCAGCAGGCGGGCGACGAAAGCCGTATCCACGTGGCCGGGCTCCGCATCCGCGCAGGCCGCATTGAGAAAGAACAGGCGCTGCGCGTATTCGAATGGGTAGCGACGGCTTTCCATCCGCGGGTTGATCCACGCACCGTTGCCGGAGTCGCCGATGCCCACCAGGTGCGCATGGCAGTCCCATACGCGCGCGGGGTCGAGGCCGGCCCAGGCGGAGCGCATGACCTCGTGATCTGCGAGCGGCGACGGCAGCGCGGCACGGCAGGGATTGAGGATCCCCTCGTCGGGCCATTTGTACCAGGCGGCAAGCGCGGCGGCGCCGAGCGTTGCGCCGCCGGCGGCGAGCCAGCGGCGCCGGCGGGGATTCACGGGAACACGGGACATTGTCAGGGCCGCAGGATCGGATCCTTCACGAAGCCCTGTACGTTCAGCGCGCCGCGCGCGATGACGACGGACTTGGAGCCCACCTCCACCGTGACGCGGCCGTTGAGATCGGATTCGGCCCCGACGTTGATGGCGCCGTTCGCGTTCATCGGACCGGACAGGAGCTGCAACTGCCGGTAGATGACGCGGTTGCCGGCCACCAGCACCTCGCCGCGCAGTTCATTGAAAGCGGTCTTGCCGCCGCGCGTGCCGTTCGGGTTCGGTGCCTGGATGGCGCGCAGGAGATCCACGTTGTTGAACGAGCCGCGCATGACGGTGAAATTCCCGGTGAGGCGCGGTTCGGCGAAGAGGACGTCGAGGGAAGCGCCCTGCAACGCGAGTTTGCCCTGCAGGTCGAGCGTGCCGGCCATTTCGAAGGCGCGGGTGAAATGGCCCATCACCTGCGCGGCGTTGGCACCCTTCATGCGGAAATCCGCGTCGAATGCGGTCTTGTCCCCCCAACCCGCGCGCAGTTCGCCATGCAGCGTGCCGCCCGCGAAACGGCCTTCCAGCGCGGCCACGGAAAAGCTGTTCGCGGTCAGCAGGCCGGTGCCGTTCAACTCGTCGAAGGTGAAGGCCGGCCCGACCGGGAACGTGAACTCGCGCGCCGAGAATTTCACCTGCGTGGCCGCCTGGCCTTTGACGGGGGAAACCTCGAAGTTGCCCTTGCCCGATCGCAGCACGGCCTTCTCGTAGCCGCCGTCGGCGGCGAAGGTGATGTCGACCTCGGCCGACGGCAGTTCGAAGCCACGGGTGTTGATCTTGACCGGCGTCAGCACCAGGCGCCGGATTTTCAGTCCCGGGCTCGCCGGAGCCGCCGCCCAGCTGGCGAGCCGCGGCACGTAGTCCTGCTCCACCGTCACGGCGGTGACATCGATGCGGTCGAACGACTTCTCGTTCTCCAGCACGGCCAGCGACGACACCGGAATCACGACCAGGCCGGCCTTCACCTCGCGCCCGCCGCCGATCGCCACCTGCTCGAGCCGCACCTGCGGCGAGGGCACCAGCGTGAAGCGCAGGCTGCCGATGCTGACCGGCTCGCCGAGCCGCTCCGACAGGACTTTCTCGGCGCCCGGGATGTAGCCCGCCAGCGGAATCACGTGGAGCAGGCCCAGCCCGCCGGCCACGATCACGACCACCGTGATGACAACAATTTTGGCCCACGGCAGTGGCGCACGCGCGCGCTTCACGGCAGCCGTGCCTTGGGTGGGCAGCAGGCCGCGTTCGAGCGCTTTTTGCGCCGCCACCGCTTCCGCGCGGGATTGCGCGTCCACGCGTGCCCGCACCTCCGCGTCGCGCTCGGCCTGCGCGAGCGATCGCATTTCCTCCTGCACGCGTTGCTGGATCGTCGCTTCGGCGGCTTCGCGGGTGCGGTGTTCCTGCATCACGCGTGCGACGGCTTCCTGCTTGGCGCGATCTTCCGCGGCGGCGCGCGCTTTCTTCTCGGTCATCGCCTTCTGTTCGGCCTGCGCGCGCAGCATGGTTTCGGCCTGCGCCTTGGCGACCGCTTTTTCGTGGGCGAGGCGGGCGGCTTCCAGCGAGCGTTCGGCATCCTCGCGCGCCTTGCGCGCGGCTTCGTTCTGCAGGCTCGCTTCCTCGCGGATGCGCTTTTCGGCTTCCTCGTGAGCCAGGCGGGCCGCATCGGCGCGCGCTTCGGCTTCTTCGCGCGCGGCGCGCTCCGCCTCGGTGCGCTTGGCGAGGTCCGCATCGATGCGCTTCTCGGCCTCCTCGCGGGCCTTGCGCTCCGCATCGGCCTTGGCTTCGGCTTCCTCGCGGGCCTTGCGTTCGGTCTCGATCAGGACTTCGACTTCGGCGCGGGCCTTGGCCTCGGCCTCCGCGCGCGCGGTCTCGATGCGGGCTTCGGCTTCTTCGCGCGCCTTGCGTTCGGCGGCGGCATCCTCGCGGGCCTCGCGCTCGGACACACCCTTGGCCTCGGCGTCGGCCCGCGCGAGCCGGGCTTCTTCTTCGCGGGCGCGCAAGGCGACGGCGGCCTTCATCTGGTCGTCTTCGCGGCCCTTGCGTTCGACCACGACCCGGGCCTCGGCTTCTTCGCGGGCCTTGCGCTCGGCGGCGGCCTGGCCTTCGGCGTCCTCGCGGGCACGGCGTTCGGTTTCGGCGCGGGCTTCGGCTTCCGCGCGTGCCTTCTGGATGTTGACCTCGATTTCCTTCAGTTGCGCGCGCGCCTTGTCCTCAGCTTCGACGCGGACGAGTTCCAGTTCGGCCGTGCGGCCGATGCGTTCGGCTTCGTTCTGCGCCCGGCGTTCGAGATCGGCGAGCGCCTTGCGCTCGGCTTCGGCCCGCGCTTCGGCTTCCTGCCGGCCCCGGGTCTGCGCTTCCACCAGGGCACGGGTCGCTTCCTCGGCGCGCGCAAGCGCTTCGAGGCGGTCCTGCTCGGCGGCCCGCACGAGTCTGTCCGCATCGGCGCGAACGGCGTCCGAGGATTGCTCGCGCGAGCGTTTTTCGGCTTCGGCGCGCGCCAGCGTTTCGGCGGCGGCCTTGGCTTCGGCTTCCGCGCGAGCGCGGGCGGCGGTTTCCGCCATCGCGCGGGCCTCCACAGTGGCGCGTTCGGCGGCCAGTGCGCGCTCTTCGGCTTCGTGCCGGGCCCGGATTTCGGCCTCGGCCCGCGCCATGGCGTCGGTTTCCGCTTTCTCGCGCGCTTCGGCTTCCGCCGCGGCGCGCGCCTCGGCCTCCTTCAGGGCCTGCTCCATCGCGCGGAGTTTCGATTCAACCAGTTCCCGCGTCTTGGCTTCGGCTTCCGCGCGCGCGCGCGCTTCCAGTTCCGCCCGCAGACGGGCTTCGACTTCCGCCCTTGCGCGTGCTTCGAGCTCGGTCTTGGCTTTGACTTCCTGGTTGGCGCGTTCCTCGGCTGCGGCGCGCATCCGGGCTTCGGCATCGGCCTTCACCTTCGCCTGCATGGCCTGGCGGACGCGTTCCTCGGCTTCCGCCTTGGCGTTCTTTTCCTTGGCGGCGAGCGCTTCGGCTTCGGCACGCTCGCGCGCCGAGACGGCCGCCCGGCCTTCGGCTTCCGCCTTGGCCCTGGCTTCGGCTTCGACCTTCGCCTTGGCTTCCGCCAGCGCGCGGGCCCGTGCTTCGGCTTCCTGGCGCGCTTTGGCTTCAACGGCCTGCTGGGCTTCGGTCATGGCGCGCGCCTTGGCCTCGGCTTCGGCCTTGCCGCGGGCCTGCGCTTCGCTGCTGAGCGCGGCCACGGCCTTGGGCGAGGTGAAGTCGAGATCGTCGTCACCGGTCACCGGCGCCGATTCGCTGGTTTTCGGCGGCTCGAAAAAGACGCGGATGTAGCCTTCCTTCAGCAGGTGTGCAACGGTCTCGGTCAGTTGCGCCGCGGCGATCGTCGCCTTGCCCTCGACCTCGGAGAGCGTCGACTTGCCGTCGACCAGCAGAAAAACCAGCGTCTGCTCGCGCGTCAGGCGGATGGCCTTGTTCTTGAGATCGAGAACGCCCTTGGCGGTCTTGGCGAAGATGGTCTCAGGATGCATGGTGTGATCGGCGTGGCGCGCTGGGAAGGTGGGACGGGGGACTCTGATGGAGTACACACGCCACGGCGCTCGGGCGCACGATGTGTGCAGTATTGCACGCCAACCAGAACATGAACGGCGGGACTCTCCGGTTTTCCCGACAGACGAGCAGATTTTGTACCCGGACGGTCGCCTGATATGCCCTGAGG
>JBOIEQ010000027.1:0-36558 GCA_050741255.1 Burkholderiales bacterium
CCGGTGAAGGGGCCGGCCGCCGCGCCGAACGCGGCGGCGAGCGCGGCCCGGAATTCCCGGTCCGGGGAGGCGAGCAGCCGCTCCGCTTCCGCCGGCGGCAGGGTCCACACGAGCGCGTAGCCGTCGCCGCGCGGCAGCAGCGCGATCGGGCCGTCCGCGGTAAAGCGTTCGAACGCGCGTCCGCGATGCGGCTGCGCGGTCGCGAGATTCGCCGTCAGCGCCATCGCACCGTAATCGCGTTCGAGCACGGGGCCGTCCATCAGAGGGTTCGCCGCGCGGCCGTCGGCACAGACCAGGAGCTGCGCGCTGACGCGGTGGCCATCGGCGCAGGTCGCCGTGATGCGGTCGTCCCCGGGCGCGACCTCAACGGCCGTGACCGCGGCGGGATGGCAGACGATAGGCCGGCGCTGCACGGCGGCGGCGAGCGCGGCCTGCACGTCGCGGTACGCGGCCACGCAACCCAGCGCGGGCACGCGCGCCTCGGCGGCCGTCATGACCACGCGGCCGAAGCCGCCGCGCTGCGAGACGATCACCTGGTCGATGGTGGTGGCACCGTCGAGCGCCGTGCGCGCGTCCAGGCGTTCCAGCAACAACAGGCTGGCGCGCGACAGCGCCAGCGGCCGATCGGCGGGCGCGGGCGCATCGGCAGCGGCGAGCCAGTGCACATCAAGGCCCGCGCCGTGCAGCGCGAGCGCGGCCGCAGCACCCACAGGACCGCCGCCCGCGACGGCGACCGCGCAGGTGGCCGGTGCGCTCATCGCGCCTCGCGCATCAGCGCTTCGATCTCCGCTACCGACTTGGGCGCGTCCGCGGTCAGCACTACGCAGCCGCCGGCGGTGACCGCGACGTCATCCTCGATGCGGATGCCGGTGTTCCAGTAGCGCTCGGGCACGCCCTCTCCCGGGCGCACGTAGCAACCCGGTTCAACCGTCAGAACCATGCCGGGCACGAGCGGCCGCCATGCCTTGTCGCGCTTGTAGTCGCCCGCGTCGTGCACGTCGAGGCCCAGCCAGTGCCCCGTGCGGTGCATGTAGAAGCGCTTGTAATCACCGGACTCGATGACGGCGTCCACGCTGCCCTGGCACAGACCGGCGTCGACGAAACCGCGCGCGAGCGTCTTCACCGCCGCGTCATGCGGCGCTTCCCAGGCGGCGCCGGGTTTGACTTCGGCGATCGCCGCCGCCTGCGCCGCCAGCACCACTTCGTAGAGTTCGCGCTGCGGGCCCGAGTAGCGGCCATTGACGGGAAAGCTGCGCGTGACATCCGCGGCGTAACCATCGACTTCGCAGCCGGCGTCGATCAGCAGCAGTTCGCCGTCGTTCAGCAGCGCGTTGTTCTCGACGTAATGCAGCACGCACGCATTCGCCCCACCGGCCACGATCGGCGTGTAGGCCGGCGCCTGCGCGCCGCGGCGGCGGAACTCGTGCATCAGCTCGGCTTCCACTTCGTATTCGCGCGTGCCCGGCCGTGCGAGGCGCATCGCACGTCGATGCGCGTCCGCGGTGATCGCGGCGGCGCGGCGCATCGTCGCCAGTTCATGGGCGTCCTTCACCAGCCGCATTTCATCCAGCAGCGTACGCACGTCGCGGATTTCCGGGGGTGCCGCGACCCCCGAGCGGGCCTGCGCGCGCACCGCGTTCAGCCAGCCGACGACGCGGCGATCCCAGCCCGGATCCTCGCCCAGGTGCACGTGCAGCGCGGGGCGGTTGGCGAGCAGCGTCGGCGCCTTGGCGTCGAGCGTATCGATGGTGAAGGCTTCATCCACGCCGAAAACCTCGCGCGCGCCGTCGGGGCCGTAGCGATGGCCGTCCCAGATCTCGCGCTCCGTGTCGCGCGGCCGGCAGAACAGCACGCTGTGCGGCGCCGCCCCGCCCGTCACGAACAGCACCGCCTCCGGCTCCATGAAGCCGGTGAGGTAATAGAAATAGCTGTCGAAGCGGTACGGGTAATGCGCGTCGCGGTTGCGCACGCGTTCGGGCGCCGTGGGAATGACGGCGACGCCTTCGCCGATGGCCTCCGCGAGACGGCGGCGGCGGTCGGCAAAAATGGAGACGGGTACGGCGGCGGACGATGCCGCCCTGGGTTGGGACATGATGCCGCCGATTATAGCGACGGGGCCCGTCCGGCTCCTGCCAATGCCGCCGCCTCGCGCAGGCGTTCCGGCGTGCCCACGTCGAGCCAGACGCCCCCATGCCGCTCCCCGCTGACCGACTGGCGTTCGATCGCATTCCGCAGCAGGGGCGCGAGTTGCGCCCTGGCGCCGCGCACGACGTCCGCGAACAGCGCGGGATGGTAGGCGCCGATCCCGCTGAACGTGAACAGCGGCGGCGTGAGCGACACGCGTTCTCCCTGCAACCCGAAATCGCCTTGTGGATGGTGAGAGGGATTGGGCACCAGCACCAGATGCGCGAGCCGCGCACGACCGTCGAGCGCGCGCGCCGCGGTCACGAGGCGCGCGCCGTCGAAATCGCACCAGACATCGGCGTTGACGACGGCGAACGGCGCCTCGCCCAGGAGCGGCAGCGCGTTCGCGATGCCGCCGGCGGTCTCCAGCGCCTCGTGCTCCGGCGACCAGGCGATGCGGGCGCCGAAACCGCTCCCGTCGCCGAGCGCGGCTTCGATCTGCGCGCCGAGGTGCGCATGGTTGATCACAATCTCGCACAGCCCGGCCGCGACCAGCCGCTCGAGTTGCCACACGATCAGCGGCTTGCCCGCGACTTCCACCAGCGCCTTCGGCACGCGGTCCGTCAGCGGGCGCATCCGCTCGCCGCGTCCCGCAGCCAGGATCATCACTTTCATGGGTAAGCGTGCGGATCGTTAGCCCGCTCGCCTCTTCCTGCGGCCAGGATCATGACCCTCATGCGGGAAAGAAAAACACGGATATGGCCGCCAAAACGCGGAGACGCCAAGAACGACAACCACGCAACTGAAGACGCGATCTTCCGGTTCTCTTGGCGCCTTGGCATCTTGGCGGCCAATACCAGTCTTTGCGGGCGAGCGACATGCCGCGCGCTAGAACGTGTACCCGGTCGTCGGCACGCGCGCCTCCAGACGGTCCAGCAGCCGCGCCAGCGGGGCCAGGTCGTTGTAACGCTGCGCGACGGCGCGGGCATAAGCGATAAAGCGCGGCGTATCCGCCAGGTAATCGGGCTTGCCGTCGCGGTAGTTGAGCCGCGCGAAGATGCCAAGCACTTTCAGGTGGCGCTGCAGGCCCATCCATTCGAAATCGCGGTAGAAGGCGCCGAAGTCGGCGTGCACCGGCAGGCCGCGGGTGCGGGCGCGCTCCCAGTAGCGCGCCGTCCAGTCCAGCACGCGGGCCTCCTCCCAGCTCAGAAATGCATCCCGGAACAGCGACACGACGTCATAAGTGATGGGGCCGAGCACAGCGTCCTGGAAGTCGAGCACGCCCGGATTGGGCGCGCACACCATGAGATTGCGCGGCATGTAATCGCGGTGCACGAATACGCGCGGCTGGGCGAGCGCCGCCGCGACCAGACGCGCTTCCACCTGCGCCAGTGCGTCGCGCTCGGCGGCGGTCAGCGTGATGCCCAGATGGCGGGCGATGTACCACTCCGGAAACAAGGCGAGTTCGCGTTCGAGCAGCGCGGCATCGTAGACCGGCAGCACCCCCTCGCGCGTGCTCCGCTGCCACACGATCAGGGCCTCCAGCGCGTCGCGAAACAGGCGATCGGCCGTTGCGGCATCGGCGTCCCCCACCGTCAGGGCGGCCAGATAGGTCTGCGTGCCCAGATCCGTCAGCAGCAGGAACCCCTGTTCGAGGTCCTGCGCGAGCACCTGCGGGGCGTTCAGTCCCGCTTCGCGCAACAAGGCGGCCACGCTCACAAACGGCCGGCAATCCTCGCGCGGGGGCGGCGCATCCATGGCAATCCACGTCTCCGCGCCCCGGGCGACCCTGAAATAGCGCCGGAAACTGGCGTCCGCGGACGCACTGGAGAGGGCCGTTCCGGCGCCCGCGCCCGGGTCCGGGAGCGCCGTGGTGAGCCACGCACGAAGCGCGCGCACGCGATCGTCTTCGCGCATTGCCTTCCCTAGCAAATTGTGCGATTTTACCACCGCGTTCCCGGCTGGCTGGCTGCCGGGACCTCCCCCCGAAACAATCCATGCGTCCCCCGCGCTTTTTCCGTATGCCGTTTCGTCCGTCGCTCGCCGCATGGCTGCCGTTCGCACTGGCCGGCGCGGGCGGCGCACACGCTGCAGAGGCACCGGCGCCGGTGCCTGCCCCTGCGCCGGCCTCCGCCGCCGAGCCCGAGATCCGCCTGCGGATGCAACCGTCGTTTCTGCGCCCGCCGCCAGGCCTGCAGGAGGAAGTGCCGGTGTTCGTGGATGCCGACAACCTGCGCGGGTACATGGAGCGCGAGTTCGAGGCCGAAGGCAGCGTGCGGCTGCGGCGGCGCGACCAGCGCATTTTCGCCGACTGGCTGCGCTACGACCCGCAGGCGGACGAGGTGACCGCCGAAGGCAACGTGGCCTTCGAGCGTTTCGGCGACAAACTCACCGGCACGCGCCTGAAAGCGAACCTGCAGGACGAGCGCGGCTTCATGACGGGGACCACGTTCGAGCTGCGGCCGGAACCGCCGAAGGCCCCGCGCGAGCGCCCGGTGTCGGCCTACGAACGCACGCCCGTGGCCCCCGCGACCTTCGCGCGCGGCACCGCCGACCGCATCGACTTCGAAAGCCGCGCCCGCATGCGCACGGAGCGCACCACGTTCACCACCTGCGAATGCGGCAACGATGCCTGGCAGGTGCGCGCCGGCGAGCTGACGCTCGACCAGGACCAGAACACCGGCGTCGCCCGCGACGCGACGCTGGAGTTCTACGGCGTGCCCCTCCTGTATTCGCCGTACCTGTCGTTTCCGCTCAAGGAAGAGCGCAAGACCGGGCTCCTGACACCGATTATCGGCACCACGGGCCGTACCGGCGTGCAGGTCGGACTGCCGTTCTACTGGAACATCGCGCCCAACTATGACGCGACGTTCACGCCGCGCTACCTGCAGAACAACGGTTTCATGCTTGACTCGGAGTTTCGCTATCTGGAGAAAAGCCTGAGCGGCCGCGCCTTCTACCAGGTACTGCCCAACGACAAGAACAGCAACGACCAGTACCGCTACTTCGGCGCGTTCCGCCACCAGCAGAACTTCGGCCCGTGGTACGGGATGGTGAACGTCCAGCAGGTCTCGGATTCCAATTACTTCACCGACCTGTCGACCAACGTGGCGCAGACCTCGCAGGCGGTGCTGCCGCGCGAGGCGACGCTCGGCCGCAACGGCACCTGGTGGAACGGCGGCACCTGGAACGTCAACGCCCTCTACCAGCGCTGGCAGACGCTGCAGGTCGATCCGGCGAATCCCACGACCGCACCGTACAGCCGCGCCCCGCAGATCACGCTTAACGCCGCCAAGGCCGACGTCGCCGGCCTCGACCTCGATCTCATCTCCAATTACAACGATTTCCAGAATCCGCAGATCAACCTGCCGAACGGCCAGCGCTGGATGGCCTACCCGTCCATCGCGCTGCCGCTGACGACCGCGTTCGGCTACATCACGCCCAAGGTGGGGGTCAATTACCGCCAGTACACGATCGACAATAAAACGATTGTGCCGGACTTCAACCAGTCCATCACGACGCCGATCGTGAGCGTCGACAGCGGCATGGTGTTCGAGCGTGACACCCAATTGTTCGGCGGCGCGGTGACGCAGACGATCGAGCCGCGCGTCTACTACGCGTGGATTCCGTACCGCGACCAGACCCGCATTCCCAATTTCGAGAGCACGCAGCAGGATCTGAGCTTCGCGACGCTGTTCACCGAAAACCAGTTCTCGGGCTACGACCGGATCAACGACCTGCACGCCATCACCTGGGGCCTGCAGTCGCGGTTGATTCAGTCCGAAACTGGCGTCGAGCGCATCCGCGCGGGCATCGCGCAGCGCTACTTCATCGAGCGCCAGCGGGTGACGATCCCCGGCGTGCTGCCGACGCCCAACAGCACTTCCGACCTGCTCGCGGCGGTGAGCGGCCTGATCATCCCGCATTGGACGCTCGACGCCGGCGTCGCATATACCACCCAGCAGACCCAAGTGCAGCGCGCCTTCACCGCGGTGCGCTACAACCCCGAGCCCGGCAAGCTGCTGAACGCCGCCTACCGCTACGTGCGGCAGGACCAGGTCCCGATCGTGGGCGCGGTCAACACCGCCAATCCCAACGTCGACCAAATGGA
Organism: Burkholderiales bacterium; assembly: GCA_050741255.1. Classification (GTDB taxonomy): domain Bacteria; phylum Pseudomonadota; class Gammaproteobacteria; order Burkholderiales; family SG8-41; genus CAZXNF01. Next base: position 6,236 of record JBOIEQ010000027.1, read on the forward strand.
CCTCTCCGGGCAATGGCGGTTCGCCAACGGCTTGGGTGTGGTCGGCCGCTGGAACTATTCGTTCAACGACAAGCGCACGCTGGAAGGGCTGGCCGGGCTGGAGTACGCGGACGACTGCTGGGCGATCCGCGGCGTGTTCCACCGCTTCGCGACCACCACCGCCCAGGAAGTGAATTCTTTCTTCATCCAACTCGAACTTACGGGCCTCTCCAAGGTCGGAAATACTGCCGAGCAACTGCTGCGCCGCAGCGTGCCGGGCTATGCCGCCAATATCCAGCGTGCGCCTTCCGACGTCGACCCCTTCTCCAACTACCGCTGATGTCCGTTTCCGTTTTCCGCTGCCGCGCCGGTTTCGCGCTGGTGCTCGAGATGTTGGGGCTGCTCGCGCTCTTGGGCGCCGCGCCGGCCTTGGCCCAGCCGACCCGCCCGCGCCAGGTGCTGGCGATCGACCGCATCGTCGCCGTCGTCGGCAGCGAAGTGATCACCCGCCACGAGCTGGACGAGCGCCTGCGCCTGCTCTCGCAGCAGCTCAAGCAGCAGGGCACCCCGCTGCCCCCGCAGGACGTGCTCGAGCGGCAGGTCCTCGAGCGCATGATCGCCGAGCGGGCGCAACTGCAGTTCGCCCGCGACACCGGCCTCCGGGTGGACGACGCGCAGCTGGAGGCCGCGCTTATGCGCATCGCGGAGCAGAACAAGCTCTCGATCGGCGAATTGCGCATCGTGATGGAAAAGCAGGGCGTTCCGTTCGCGCGCTTCCGCGAGGACATCCGCGGCGAAATGGTGATGGCGCGCCTGCGCGAGCGCGAGGTGGACAACCGGGTCATCGTCACCGACACCGAGGTCGACAACCTTATCGCCAGCCAGAAGGCGGCCTCCGGCACGCCGGACGAGTACAACCTCTCGCACATCCTGGTCTCGGTACCCGAAAAAGCCAGCCCCGAGCAGATCCAGACCCGGCGCGCACGCGCCGACCAGGCGCTCGCGCAATTGCGGGGCGGCGCCGATTTCCGCCAGGTGGCGGCCGCGTTCTCGGAGGCGCCGGACGCGGTCCAGGGCGGCAGCCTGGGCTGGCGGGACACCGCCCGCATGCCGTCGATGTTCGCGGAGGCGGTGCAGAAGCTCAAACCCGGCGAAACGAGCGACGTGCTGCGCAGTCCCAACGGCTTTCACATCCTCCGGCTGAACGAGCGCCGCGGCGCGAGCGGGCCGCTGATGGTGACGCAGACCAACGCCCGCCACATCCTCATCAAGACCAACGAACTGGTCGCCGAGAAGGATGCGCGCGCCAAGCTCGTCAAGCTGAAGGAGCGCCTCGACAACGGCGGCGACTTCGCGCAGGTCGCCCGCATCAACTCCGAGGACGCCAGCGCCTCCCGCGGCGGCGACCTGGGCTGGCTGTCGCCGGGCGACACCGTGCCGGACTTCGAGAAGGCGATGGATGCCCTCAAGCCCGGACAGATCAGCGAACCCGTGCGCTCGCCCTTCGGCTGGCACCTGATCCAGGTCGTGCAGCGCCGCGACCAGGACATGTCCGGCGACCAGCAGAAGATGCGCGCGCGCATGGCGTTGCGCCAGGCAAAATCCGAGGAGGCGTACCAGGAGTGGATCCGGCAGATGCTCGATTCCGTCTTCATCGAACGCCGGCTCGAATCCGCCGCGCGCTGAGGCTGCGCTGAAGCGCGTCCCCCTCATCGCCCTGACCGCCGGCGAACCGGCCGGCATCGGTCCCGATCTCGCCGTGCAGGTTGCCGCGCGCGCGCGCGCGCGCGTCGTCGTCGTCGGCGATCGGGCGGTGCTGGCCGCGCGCGCGCGGCGGCATCGCGTGGCCTGGCAGCCGGCGGACTTCGCCGCGGACGGCCCCCGCCGGCGCGAGGCCCGACTCAGCGTGCTGCACGTACCGGTCGCCCGCGCCGTCACCCCCGGCCGGCTCGAGCCGGCGAATGCGCCGCACGTCATCGCCACGCTCGAGGCCGCGGCCGACGGCTGCCTCGCCAGGCGCTTCGACGCCATGGTCACCGCGCCCGTGCACAAGGGCGTCATCAACGACGCCGGCATCGCGTTCACCGGGCACACCGAATTCCTCGCCGCGCGCGCACGCGTGCCGCACGTGGTGATGCTGCTCGCCGGCCGCGGCCTGCGCGTGGCGCTCGCCACCACGCATCTGGCCCTGCAGGACGTGCCCGCCGCCATCACCCGGGACAGCCTCACCGCCACGCTGGAGGTGCTGGCGCACGATCTGCGCACCCGCTTCGGCTGCCGCCGGCCGCGCATCCTCGTCGCCGGGCTCAATCCGCACGCGGGCGAAGGCGGCCACTTCGGCCGCGAGGAGATCGACGTGATCGCCCCGGTGATCGCCCTGCTGCGCAAGCGCGGGATCGCCGTGGAAGGCCCGTTGCCGGCGGACACCTTGTTCAATCGCGACCAGCTGGCGCGCGCCGACTGCGTGCTGGCGATGTACCACGACCAGGGTCTGCCGGTGCTGAAGTACGCGAGCTTCGGGGCCGGCGTCAACGTCACGCTCGGGCTGCCGTTCGTGCGCACCTCGGTCGATCACGGCACGGCGCTCGACCTCGCCGCGGCGGGCGGACGTGGCGCTGATGCGGGCAGCCTGCGCACCGCTCTGGCGCTGGCCGTCACGCTCACCGCGCGGCGCCGCTAGTCGCCATGGGGGCCCACGTCCCCCGCAAGCGCTTCGGCCAGCATTTCCTCGTCGACGCGCACATCCTGTCGCGCATCGTCGACGCACTGGGCCCGCGGCCGGGTGACCCCGTGATCGAAATCGGCCCCGGGCTGGGCGCGCTGACGCGGCCGCTCGTGGCCGCGCTCGGCCACCTCACGGCGATTGAACTCGACCGCGACCTCGCCGCCCGTCTGCGGGCGGAATTCCCGCCGGCGCAACTGACGCTGGTGGAAGCCGACGCATTGCAGGTGGATTTCGCGACGCTGGGCAGCGGTTTGCGGCTGGTGGGCAACCTGCCGTACAACATTTCGAGCCCGCTGCTGTTCCGCCTCGTGCCGTACCTGCCGCACCTGCGCGATGCGCACTTCATGCTGCAGCGGGAAGTCGTCGATCGCATGGCGGCGCCGCCCGGGGGCAAGGAATACGGCCGGTTGTCGGTGATGCTGCAGGCGCGGTTCGCCATCGAAAAACTGTTCGACGTACCGGCGGAGGCGTTCGATCCGCCGCCCAGGGTGGTATCGGCAGTGGTGCGCCTGACGCCGCTGGGTGCTGCGGCGCCCGCGATCGCCGACGAGGCAGTGTTTGCCCGCGCGGTGGCTGCCGCGTTCTCGCAGCGGCGCAAAACCCTGCGCAACGCCTGGAAACTGCTGCTGAGCGGGGACGAGATCGGCGCGCTGAACATCGATCCCGGCGCGCGTGGCGAAACCGTGGCGGTGGAAGACTACGCGCGGGCGGCCAACTACCTCGCGGCGCGCGGCCCCCTTTGAGGGGCGGCGCAGAGGGCTAACGACCCTGCACGAACTCCAGCTTGTAGCCGTCGGGGTCCTCGACGAAGGCGATCACGGTCTTGCCGTGCTTCATCGGCCCCGCTTCGCGGGTGACCTTGCCGCCGCGTTTTTTGACTTCCTCGCAGGCCTTGTAGGCGTCGTCGACCGCCAGCGCGAGGTGACCGAAGCCCGTGCCCAGGTCGTAAGCCTTGGTGTCCCAGTTGTGCGTGAGCTCCACCACCGCCGCCTTCGTTTCGTCCTCATAGCCGACGAAGGCGTTGGTGAAACGCCCTTCCGGATAATCGCTGCGCCGCAAGAGCCGCATGCCGAGCACTTCAGTATAAAACTTGATCGAACGGTCGAGATCGACGACCCGGATCATGGTGTGCAGGATGCGCATGACGGCCTCTTATATTTCCACCATCTCGAAGTCTTCCTTGCGCGCGCCGCATTCCGGACAGGTCCAGTTGACCGGCACGTCCTTCCACAGCGTGCCGGGGGCGATGCCTTCGCCCGGCAGTCCGGCGGCTTCATCGTAAATCCACCCGCAGATGAGACACATGTAGGCTTTATGGACGCTGGGTTCGGTGGTCATGAGAGATTCGAGAGTGGCGAAAGCGGTGAACGGGGCAAACGCGAAGAAAGTAACCATTGCCTGCAGGGAAAAACGCCCGGCGCCGCGCACGGAGGGCGGCGGCATTCGGCTACAATCGCGACGCATTCTAGCCGATCCCGCCCCTTGCCTCCGGCCCTCTCCCCACGATTCCCAGACCGCGCGCCGGTGCCGCCGCCGTCACGCCGCCTGCCCGCATGAGCGATCCCGCTGCCGCTGCGCCGCCGCTCGTGCTCGTCTTTGCGGCCACCGATCCCAGCGGCGGCGCCGGCCTGCAGGCGGATTTGCTCACGCTGGCGGCCATGGGCTGCCACCCGCTGTCGGTGGTGACGGCCACCACCATCCAGGACACGCTGGGCGTGGAGGACGTGCAGCCGCTGGACGCGGAATGGGTCGCCGACCAGGCGCGCTGCGTGCTCGAGGACATGCCGGTCGCTGCGTTCAAGATCGGCGTGCTGGGCAGCATGGAAACGGTGGCGGCGATCGCCGAGGTCGTATCCGATTACCCGGAGGTACCGCTGGTTCTGGATCCGGTGCTGGCGTCGGGACGTGGCGACAGCTTCGCCAGCGAGGATCTGATCGCGGCGCTGAAGGAACTGCTGATTCCGCAGACCACCATCCTCACGCCCAACAGTCTGGAAGCGCGGCGGCTCGCCGCCCACGATCCCGACGAGCACGAAGAACTCGATCCCGCCGAATGCGCGCGCCGCCTGCTCGCCACCGGCTGCGAGTACGTGCTGGTCACCGGCACGCACGAGAACACGCCCAAGGTCATCAACACGCTCTACGGCCCCGACGGCGTGGTGCGCACCGACAGCTGGGAGCGGCTGCCAGGCACGTACCACGGCTCCGGCTGCACGCTCGCCTCCGCGCTCGCCGCCACGCTGGCCAATGGGCTGGCGGTACCCGACGCCGTGAAGGACGCACAGGAATACACGTGGCAGACCCTGAAAGCGGCGTTCCGTCCGGGAATGGGCCAGTACATTCCGGACCGGCTGTTCTGGGCGCGCGAAGACGATGAGACCGACAAGCCCGGCGCCTGAGCGTTTGCACGGCCTGTACGCCATCACCCCGGAAATCGAAGACACGGGGACGCTCGCGCAACGGGTCGCCGACGCCATTGCCGGTGGCGCGCGCATGGTTCAGTACCGGCACAAGACCGCCACGCCCGTGCTACGCCGCACACAGGCCGAGGCCCTGCTCGCCGTTTGTCGCCGCGCCGGCGTGCCGCTGATCATCAACGACGATCTCGCGCTCGCGCTTGAACTCGACGCGGATGGCGTGCATCTCGGCCGTGACGACGGCGATACCGCGGCCGCGCGCCGGCAACTCGGCCCGCGGCGCCTGCTCGGCATCTCCTGCTACAACGAACTCGACCGTGCCGTCGCCGCGCAGGCCGCGGGCGCCGATTACCTGGCCTTCGGCGCCGTCTATCCGTCGCGCATCAAACCCGGCGCGGTGCATGCGCCGCTCGCCTTGTTCGCCACGGCACGCGCCCGTTTTCCCCAGCCGCTGGTCGCCATCGGCGGCATCACCGCCGACAATGCTCGCGCGGTGATCGACGCCGGCGCCGATGCACTCGCGGTCGTGTCCGCGGTGTTCGATCCCGCCGACACGCGCGCGGCCGCGGCACGCATCGCCGGACTTTTTGCAAAGACCTCCGCATGACTTCCCGCAACGAAACCCTCTTCGCCCAGGCCCAGCAGGTCATTCCCGCCGGCGTCAATTCGCCGGTCCGCGCGTTCCGCTCGGTGGGCGGCACGCCGCGCTTCTTCGCGCGCGGGGCGGGGGCCCATATGTGGGACGCCGACGGCAAGCGCTATCTCGACTACGTCGGCTCATGGGGCCCGCTCATCCTCGGCCATGCGCACCCCGCAGTCATCGCGGCCGTGCAACGGACGGCGGCCGACGGATTGTCCTTCGGCGCGCCCACCGCCCTCGAAGTCGAGATGGCCGAACTGCTGATCCGGCGCCTGCCGTCGCTGGAACTCGTGCGGCTGGTGAGTTCCGGCACCGAGGCCACCATGAGCGCGGTGCGGCTCGCGCGCGGCTACACGGGGCGCGACACGCTGGTGAAATTCGAAGGCTGCTACCACGGCCATGCCGACGCCCTGCTGGTGAAGGCCGGCTCCGGCGCGCTCACCTTCGGCAATCCCAGTTCGGCCGGCGTGCCGGCAGGCGCCGCCGCCAACACGCTAGTGCTCGACTACAACGACACCGACGGCCTCGAACGCGCCTTCGCGCGCGAGGGCGACCGTATCGCCGGCGTCATCGTCGAACCGGTCGCCGGCAACATGAACATGATCCTGCCCGCGCCGGGCTTTCTGGAAACACTGCGGGCGCTGTGCACGAAGCACGGCGCGGTGCTGATTTTCGACGAGGTGATGACGGGCTTCCGTGTGGGTCCGCGCGGCGCGCAGGGCGTCTACAACATCACACCGGACCTGACGACCTTGGGCAAGGTCATCGGCGGCGGGCTACCGGTGGCGGCCTTCGGCGGCCGGCGCGACATCATGCAGAAAATATCGCCGCTCGGTCCCGTCTACCAGGCTGGCACGCTGTCCGGGAATCCGGTGGCGGTGGCGGCGGGTCTCGCGACGCTGAAGCAGATGGAGGCGCCGGGATTCTTCGACCGCCTCGGCGCGACCACGCGCGCACTCACCGACGGTCTCGTGGCGACCGCGCAGCGCCACGGCATCGCCTTCAGCGCGCAATCTCTCGGCGGCATGTTCGGCCTCTATTTCCGGGCCGCAGCGCCGTGCAGTTACGCGGAGGTGATGACGAGCGGCCAGGACCGCTTCGGTCGGTTTTTCCACGCCATGCTGGACGCGGGCGTGTATCTGGCGCCGTCGGCCTTCGAGGCCGGCTTCGTGTCCGCCGCGCATACCGAGGCGGACATCGCGGAAACGCTGGCGGCCGCCGATCGTGCGCTGGCGGGGCTGCAGAAATAACGCGCACAAAAAAGGGGGACCGCAGTCACCCTTTTCAGCACGGGCAGAGGCCTGCCGGTCAACGCAGCCCGGCGAGGTATTCGGCCACCGCTTTGATCTCCTGATCGCTCAGCCTGGCGGCCACCGCGCGCATCATCTGGTTCGGATCGTTGGACCGCTCACCCGAACGGAAGGCCTGCAACTGGGCGATGGTGTACTCCGTGTGCTGGCCGGCCAGCCGCGGGAATTGCGCAGGCAGGCCCGCGCCGTTCGGCGAATGGCAGGAACTGCAGGCCGCGACGCCCTTGGCCATGATGCCGCCCCGGTAGATCGCCTGGCCCTGTTTAGCCAGTGCCGCATCCTTGGCCGTGCGCGCTTTTGGTTTTTGCTTCGCGTAGAAGGCCGCGAGGTTCCGCATGTCTTCCGCCGACTGGCTGGAAATCATGCCCATCATGACGGCGCTTTTGCGCTTGCCGCTCTTGAAGTCGGCCAGTTGCTTGGCGGTGTAGTCCGCGATCTGGCCCGCGAGGATGGGGTTGGCGGGAATCAGGCTGTTGCCGTCGGCCGCATGGCAGGCCGCGCACACCTGGTTGGCGATGCTCTCCGCCTTGGCAGGATCGCCCCGGCCGGCCGCCGCTTCCGCCGCCCGTGCTTCCGGGCCGGCCACCGCCAACAGCATCGCCGCCGCCCCGACGACGACGCCCGTCAGAAAACGGCTCCGCGTGGCGGTCATCAAGGCGTCCATGGTCCCCTGTTTTACTGCGCGCGGCATGCCTGCTCCCGACGTTCGGTTATGATCGAAAAGATGCGCATTTTACAAGAACGCCGCGCCAAGGTGTCGCGGGCCGAAGTGGCTGCCGCGCGCGACCCCGCCTTGCAGCTTTTCGCGCGCGCGCAATTCCGTACCTCGGTCGCCGAACTGGTGCAGTTGCCGCCGCCGGCCGGCCGTGAAGTGGCGTTCGCCGGTCGCTCCAATGCTGGCAAATCCAGCGCGCTCAATGCCCTGGCCCGGCGCAAGAATCTCGCATTCGCGAGCAAAACCCCCGGCCGCACGCAGCTCATCAACCTGTTCGACCTGGACGAGGCCTGCGCCGTGGTCGATCTGCCCGGCTACGGCTACGCCGCCGCGCCGGGTGAAGTGCGCGACGGCTGGCAGGTGCTGGTCGGCGGCTACCTCGCCGAGCGCGCGAATCTCGCCGGGCTGATGCTGTTGATGGACGCCCGGCATCCGCTCACGCCGCTCGACAAACAGCTGCTCGCCTGGTTCGCGCCGCGCGGCCTGCCCGTCCATGTACTGCTCACGAAAGCGGACAAACTGACGCCCCGGCAATCCCGCGAAGCGCTGGTGACGGCCCGTGCCGCATTGTCCGCGCTGCTGCCGCAGGCCACGCTGCAACTCTTCTCGAGTCTGGCGAAAACCGGTATCGTCGAAGCGGCACAGCGGGTTGCGGCCTGGCTGCGGCCCCTGGAGTTTCAGGAACCGCAGCCGGACGCAGGACATAAAAAACCCCCGGTTAAAGGGGAGTAAACCGGGGGTTAAAGCCTTAAGAATTAAGGCTCCCGCTCAGGGAGGTGAAGCGGGAGACGATGGGGACATCGTCCACTCTTATGACGCGCTGCCGCGACGTAAGTTCCCGCGTCTTGCCGCCCACCGGCCCGTCCCGGTTTTTTATTTTTAATCAATCTCTTATCACCATCAGGCGCTGCGAGATCATGATCCCCCTTGGTGCCTATCCACGCCGCCGCATGCGGCGGGGACGACGCGACGACTTCACCCGCCGGCTCACGCGCGAGCACCGGCTCTCGACCGATGACCTGATCTACCCGGTCTTCGTGATCCCCGGCCGGGCGCGTACGGAGGCGGTGCAATCCATGCCGGGCATCGAGCGCTACACCGTGGACCGGCTGCTGCCGCACGCTGAACGCTGCCTGCGGCTGGGCATCCCCGCGCTGGCGCTGTTCCCCGCGGTCGAGCCCTCGAAGAAAACGGCGGATGGTCGCGAAGCCGCCAATCCGGACGGTCTGGTGCCGCGCACGGTGGCGGCGCTGAAAAAGAACTTCCCCGATCTGGGCGTGATCACCGACGTGGCGCTCGATCCGTACACCACGCACGGCCAGGATGGCGTCATCGATCGCAACGGCTACGTGCTCAATGACGAAACCATCGCTGTCCTGAAGCGCCAGGCACTGGTCTGCGCCGCCGCCGGCGTGGACATCGTGGCGCCCTCGGACATGATGGACGGCCGGGTCGGCGAAATCCGCGCCGCATTGGACGCGAAGGGCTTTATCCACACCCGCATCCTGGCCTACGCCGCCAAATACGCCTCCGCGTTCTACGGCCCGTTCCGCGACGCGGTGCGCTCGGCGCGCTCGCTCGGCAAGAGCGACAAGCGCAATTACCAGATGGATCCCGGCAACAGCGATGAAGCGCTGTGGGAAGTCGGACTCGACCTCGCGGAAGGCGCCGACATGATCATGATCAAGCCGGGACTGCCCTACCTCGACATCGTGCGCCGCGTGAAGGACACCTACCGCGCGCCGACCTTCGTCTATCAGGTCAGCGGCGAATACGCGATGCTGAAAGCCGCCTGCGCCGGGGGCCACCTCGACGAACGCGCGGCGGTGATGGAAGTGCTGCTCGCGTTCAAGCGCGCGGGCGCCGACGCCATCCTGACCTACTTCGCGCCGCAGGCCGCGGCGTGGCTCAGGAAGTAATCGCGCCCGCGGCGATCAACGCCGCCACTTCGTCCTCGCGCGCCCGTTCCAGGGCCGTGCCCCCGGGGTGCGTGGCCAGCGGCGCACGCCGGTCGGCGGCGGTGAACAGCGCCGCCTGGATCTCCACACCGTCGCGCTCGAGCGTGTACACCGGCGCCATCACCTCGCGCGCACCTGCGTAAAAGCGAACGGCACCCGCGCGATAGGTCATCCCCCGGTCGAGCAGGAACGGTTCCAGCGCCTTGCCGCGGTCGGTGAAAAGCTGCAGGTGGATGGTCGCGAACAGGCCCGCGGTGCCTTTCAGTACGGCGCCGGTGAGATGGGGATTGAAATCCGCGAGTGCACGCATCGTCTCGAGCGCGATTTCGCGCAGGCGCTGTAGGCGCGCGGGGTGCGCCGTCGTTTCGTAGATCGCCCGGTATTCCGCGAGTGCGGCATCGATTTCCGCGTTGTCCGGCAAGTCACGCATGTCGGGGATGCCCGCCGCGCGCGCCGCCTTGCGCTTGGCGAGCGCGTAATCCTCGATGCCGTCTTCGGCCATCAGCCGCGCAGCCATGTGCGCGAGTCGCGCGCGCTCCAGATTGCGGCCGCGGTCTTTCCCCACGCGCGGACTAGAACAGCTGGTTGCGCACGTCTTCGGCTTTGCCCGGCACGGCGGGCGCGGTGCTGCCCGGGCTCCCCGGCAGCGCCGCGGGCGCCGCCTCGTGGTCGGGTTCCGGCGGCGGGAACTCGTGGAAGAAATACTCCACGAGGCCGCCCTTGTCGGGCTCACGCATGCCCGTCGCAGGATTGATGCGGATAGCGGCGACACCCTCGGGCGGCGTGCGCGGCTCCTCCGGCACGCCTTTCAGCGCGCGGCCCATATAACCCATCCACATCGGCAGCGCGGCGGCGCCGCCGGTTTCGTTGTGGCCGAGCGTGCGCGGATTGTCGAAGCCGATCCAGGCGACCGCCACCATGCTCTTGTTGTAGCCGCAGAACCACGCGTCGACGAAGTCATTGGTCGTGCCAGTCTTGCCGGCGAGATCGGTGCGCCCGAGTTGCGCTGCGCGCGCCGCGGTGCCCACGCGCACGACGTCCCCCATGATGCTGTTCATGATGAACGCGTTGCGGCCGTCGATCGCGCGCTCGGCACCCTCGCCGGCCCGCTGCGGTTGTGCGCGCGCCAGCACATTGCCCTTGGCGTCCTCGATGCGTTCGATGAAGTACGGCTGCACGCGAAAACCGCCGTTGGCAAAGATTGCGTAGGCACCCGCCATCTGCATCGGCGTGACGTTGCCGGCACCCAGCGCCATCGTCAGATAGGGCGGATGGTATTTCGCGTCGAAGCCGAAGCGCGTGATGTAGTCCTGCGCATACTGCGGCGTGATCGCCTGCAGGATGCGCACCGACACGAGGTTCTTCGATTTCACGAGCGCGGTCCGCAACCGCATCGGACCCTCGAACTTGCCGTCGTAGTTTCTCGGCTCCCACGGCTCGCTGCCGGTCTGGCTCGCATCGAAGGTCAGCGGCGCGTCGTTGATGATGGTGGCGGCGGTGAAGCCTTTCTCCAGCGCCGCCGAATAGATAAAGGGCTTGAAGCTCGAGCCCGGCTGGCGCAGCGCCTGGGTGACGTGGTTGTACTTGTTGCGCACGAAATCGAAACCGCCGATCAGCGCTCGGATCGCGCCGTCGCGCGGGTCGAGCGACACCAGAGAGGCCTCCACCTGCGGGAGCTGCACGAGTTGCCAGGCCCCCTTGTCGTCCTTCTGGATGCGCACGATCGCGCCGCGCCGGATGCGCTGGTTGGCGCCGGCCTTGTCGCCCAGCATGCGCGCGGCGAACTTGAGGCCATCACCCTTGATCTCGATGGTTTCGCCGCCGCGGCGAAAGACCTTGACCGCGGCGGGGGACGCTTCCAGCACCAGCGCCGCCACCAGATCGTCGCTGTCGGTCTCGTCCTGCAGCGCCTCTTCGTACGCCTCCTCGCCGGCCTTGGCCGGCACCTCGGCATAGCCTTCGGGTCCTCGATAGCCGTGGCGCCGGTCGTAATCGAGTACTCCCCTGCGCACCGCCGCGTACGCGGCTTCCTGATACTGCGTGTCGAGCGTGGTGTAGACGCGGAAGCCCTTGATGTAGGCGTCCTCCTGGAATTTTTCATACACGATCTGCCGCACCATCTCGGCGAAATGGTCGGCGCGTACCGCGAAGTCATTGACCTCCCGCTTGACGGCGAGCGGCTGCGCCTCGGCGGTTTTGTACTGGGCTTCCGTGATGCTGCCCAGTTCGAGCATGCGGCGCAGCACGTATTGCTGACGGATCTGGGCCCGTTTGGGGTTGGCCACCGGGTTGTAGCGCGAGGGCGCCTTGGGCAGGCCCGCCAGCATGGCCGCCTCGGCGAGCGTCAGCTGCTCGAGCGGCTTGCCGAAATAGATCTGCGACGCCGCCGCGAAGCCGTAGGCGCGCTGCCCGAGATAGATCTGGTTGACGTACAGCTCGAGGATCTGGTCTTTCGACAGGTTGTGCTCGATCTTGAAGGCGAGCAGGATTTCGTTGATCTTGCGCGTGTAGGTCTTCTCCTTCGAGAGGAAGAAGTTGCGCGCGACCTGCATGGTGATGGTGCTCGCGCCCTGGCGGGCGCCGCCCGCCGCCACGTTCGACAGCGCGGCGCGCAGGATGCCCAGATAATCCACGCCGCCGTGCTGGTAGAAGCGCTCGTCCTCGGCGGCCAGGATCGCCTCGCGCATGGTCTTGGGCACGGCCGCGATGCGCACGACCGCGCGCCGCTCCTCGCCGAATTCCCCGATCAGTCGCCCGTCCGAGCCATAGATCCGCAGCGGAATCTTGGGCTGATAGTCGGTCAGCGCGCCCAGCGACGGCAGGCTGGGGTAGATGATGACGGCCACAAAAGAGGCCAGCAGCCCGCCCGCGGCGACGACCACGGCGACTAACAAGACGGGTATGGCCCACCAACGCAGTTTCATGGACAGTTAATTCTATCTAAAAATCAGTAACTTGCAACATTCCCCCATGGGAACCCGGGAGCCGGACAGCGGTCTGGGAGGAGACTTGGACAAGCGCCAGGACCGGACGGTCTGGCAAGTGTTGCAATTTTGCAAATCTTAACAGGCAATTTGCTTTACTCACCACATAGTTGTTGCTAGAGTCTCATGTAAATTATCCAAAGTGGCCCTAACCCACCCATGCTTAAGGGAAAATTGAATTTCGACTTCGCCGCGCTGGAGCGGCTGTTCAAGAGCAAATCAGCGCCCTTGATCGGCTGCGACATCAGCTCGTCGGCCGTCAAAATGGTCGAAATTGCCGATGCCGGCAAGGGGGTCTATCGGGTCGAGCGCTACGCCGTCGAGCCCCTGCCCCGGGACGCCGTGACCGACGGCAACATCATGAATCTGGACGCGGTCAGCGATTCCATGAAGCGCGGCTGGAAGAAGCTCGGCAGCACCATCAAAAACGTGGCGATGGCGCTACCGGCGTCCGCAGTGATTACCAAGAAAATCATCGTGCCGGCCGGCCTCAACGAGGACGAGCTGGAACCGCAGGTCGAGAGCGAAGCCAACCAGTACATTCCGTTCGCGCTGGACGAGGTCAACCTCGATTTCCAGGTGCTGGGCCCGGCGCCCAATAACCCGGAAGACATGGAAGTCCTGATCGCGGCCTCGCGCAAGGAAAAAATCGAGGACCGCGTGGCGGCGGCCGAGGCGGCCGGGCTGAAGGCGCTGGTCATGGACGTCGAGTCCTTCGCCACCCAGACCGCATTCGAGTTGATCGAGCGGCAGCTGCCCGATAACGGCAAGGACCAGAACATCGCCATCGTCGACGTCGGCATGACGATGATGAACGTCAACGTCCTGCGCAACCGCACCTCCGTCTATATGCGCGAACAGCCGTTCGGCGGCAACCAGCTGACGCAGGAGATCCAGCGCCAGTACAGCATGTCGCCGGAGGATGCCGAGGCCTACAAACGCACCGGCGGGCTGCCCGACAACTACGAAACCGACATCCTGCAGCCCTTCATGGACACGCTGGCGCTCGAAGTCGCCCGCGCACTGCAGTTCTTCTTCACCTCGACCCAGTTCAACCAGGTCAACCACGTGCTGCTGGCCGGCGGTTGCGCCTCGATTCCCGGCATCGACGAAGTGGTGGCCCGGCGCAGCCAGGTCAACACGCTGATCGCCAATCCGTTCGCCAACATGGCCTTGTCCTCCAAGATCCGGCCCAAGTACCTGGCCACCGACGCGCCCTCCCTGATGGTGGCGTGCGGGCTGGCCATGCGGAGGTTCGACGCATGATTCGCGTAAACCTGCTCCCCCACCGCGAGCTCAAACGCAAGCAGCAGCAGCGGGACTTTTTCATCATGGGCGGCGGCGTGCTCGGGATGGGCGTCGCCATCTGGTTCGCCGTGCACACCTACCTCGCCGGCCAGCTCGAGGAACAGAAGGGCCGCAACACCTACCTCGAGGGCGAAATCGCGATCCTCGACAAGCAGATCGACGAGATCAAGCGCCTGAAGGAACAGACGGCCCAGCTCCTCGCCCGGAAGAAGGTGGTCGAATCGCTGCAGGCAAACCGCAATGAAACGGTCTACCTGATCGACCAGTTGGTACGCCAGCTGCCGGACGGCGTTTACCTGAAGAGCATCAAGCAGCAGGGCGCCAAAGTCACGATCAACGGCCTGGCGCAGTCGAATGCACGGGTGTCGACGCTCATGCGCAACCTCGAGTCGTCGCCCTGGCTCGAAAAACCGAACCTGATCGAAATCAAGGCCATCACCGACAAGTCGTCCGCGCGGCTTTCGGATTTCACGCTGAGCGTGAACCTGGTGCGGACCGAAGCCGCGGGCGACAGCAAGAAAAGTACCCCCCGCAAGCAAGGCTAGACGATCATGAATCTCGACGACTTTCGCAGGCTAGACCCCAAGCGCATCGGCAGCTGGCCCGCGCTGCCGAAGCTGCTCGTGCTCGCCGTGGTGCTGGTGCTGGCGATCGGCGCCGGCTACTGGTTCGACTGGCAGAACCAGCTCGCCGACATCGAGGCCGCCCAGAAGAAAGAGGCGGAACTGCGCAACACCTTCATCGAGAAGAAGAAGGTGGCGATCGACCTGGAAGCCTACCGGCAGCAACTGGCCGACATCGAGAAATCGTTCGGCGCGCTGCTGCGGCAACTGCCCGGAAAGTCGGAGATGGACGCCCTGCTCACCGACATCAACCAGGCCGGACTCGGCCGCGGCCTGCAGTTCGAACTGTTCAAACCGGCGGCCACCGAAACGATGGCCGACTTCTACGCCGAACTCCCGATCAATATCCGCATCACCGGCGGCTATCACGACATCGGCGCCTTCGCGAGCGACGTCGCGAAGCTCTCGCGCATCGTGCTGCTGAACGACGTGGCCCTCACCCCGGGCAAGGACGGCGGTCTCAACATGGATGCGGTCGCCAAGACCTACCGCTACCTGGACGAAGACGAGATCACCAAGCAGCGCAAGACAACCAAGGGAGCGCCGAAGAAATGAACGCGCCCCGTCTTCGCCAGTTCGCCGCACTGGCCGCCTGCGCGCTCCTCGGCGCGTGCAGCGGCGAGTCTTACTCCGACCTGAAGGAGTTCGTAAAGAAGGCCGACGAACTGCCGCAAGGCCGCATCCCGCCGCTGCCGGAGGTCAAACCCTACGAGCCGTTCGCCTACGAGGCCTACGACCTCACCGACCCGTTCCGGCCGCGCAAGATCGAGCCGCCGAAAACCGCGGGCACCGGTCTGCAGCCCGATTTCAGCCGCAAGAAGGAACCCCTCGAATCCTATCCGCTGGAGAACCTGCGCATGGTGGGCACACTGCAGCAGAAAAAGGACACCTTCGCGCTGATCAAGACGCCGGACAACAACCTGTTCCGCGTCAAGACGGGCAACTATATCGGCCAGAACTTCGGACGGATAGAAGGCATCTCGGAGGGCGGCCTCAAGTTGAAAGAACTCGTACAGGACGGCGGCGGCGACTGGACGGAACGCATCAGCACGGTGCAACTGATCGACGACGGCGCCGCACAATAAGTATGCCTCAAGCATCAGCAGCAGAAAGACTTAGGGAGAACAATATGAACAAGCTCAGCCAAAAACTTCTGCTCGCGGTCGGCTTTGCCGCCGCCCTGCTGTGCAGCGCCGCGGCGAACGCGCAGGTGCCCGCCAACAGCATCGACTCGATCAACGTCACCACCCAGACCGGTGGCGCCATCGTCGTGCGGGTCGCCCTCAAGGAGGCGCTGGCCAATCTGCCCGCGGCCTTCGCGATCGACAATCCACCGCGCATCGCGTTCGACCTGATGGGCGTGGCCAACGCCACCGGCAAGGCGCGCCAGGAAGTCGGCGATGGCGACCTGAAAAGCCTGAACCTCGTGCAGACGGCGGACCGCACGCGCCTGGTGTTGAACCTCGGCCGCCAGGTCGGCTATGACGCCAAGATCGACGGCAAGAACCTGCTGATCGTGCTGCAATCCACGGGCAGCGGCGCGGCCCCCGCCACCGCCGGCGGCGCGGCCCCCGCGGTTTCGCACTTCGCCGAACAGAAAGCCAAGGACAACCGCCACAGCGTGCGCGATGTCGACTTCCGGCGCGGCAACAAGGGTGAGGCGCGCATCGTGGTCGAACTTTCGGACAACCAGGTCGGCATCGACCTGCGCAACGAAGGCAAAAAGCTGGTCGTCGACTTCCTGAACACGGGCCTGCCCAAGAATCTTGAGCGCCGCCTGGACGTGGCCGATTTCGGCACGCCGGTGACCCAGGTGGATACCTTCACCCAGGGCAACAACACGCGCATCTCGATCGAGCCGCGCGGCAACTGGGAGCAGTCGGCCTACCAGGCGGACAACCGCTTCATCATCGAGGTCCGGCCCATCGTCGAGGACCCGAACAAGCTGATCCAGGGCTCGCGCCAGGGCTACCAGGGCGAGAAGCTGTCGCTCAACTTCCAGAACGTGGAAGTGCGCGCGGTGCTGCAGGTGATCGCCGACTTCACCGGCCTGAACATCATCACCAGCGACACCGTGGGCGGCAACCTCACGCTGCGGCTGAAGGACGTGCCGTGGGACCAGGCGCTGGACATCATCCTGCAGGCCAAGGGCCTCGACATGCGCAAGAACGGCAACGTGGTGTGGATCGCGCCGCGCGAGGAACTGGCCACCAAGGAGAAGCTGGCCCTCGAAGCCCAGGCGCAGATCGCCGACCTCGAGCCGCTGCGCACGGAATCCTTCGTGCTGAACTACATGAAGGCCGACGCCTTCCAGAAGATCGTGACCGACAAGGAGCAGCGCATCCTGTCCAAGCGCGGCAGCGCGGTGATCGATCCGCGCACCAACACGCTGTTCGTGCAGGACACGCCGGCGCGGCTGGAGGAACTGCGCCGCCTGATCCGCCAGATCGACATTCCGGTGCGCCAGGTCATGATCGAGTCGCGCATCGTCGAAGCCAGCGACACGTTCTCGCGCAACCTCGGCGTGCGCCTGGGCATCAACACGCGGGAAGGCTCGCCGATCGCCAACACCAATTCGCAGGTCATGCTCGGCGGCTCGCTGGACGCCACCGGGTTCTTCTCATCGCAGATCGCGACGCCGATTCCGAGCCTCGCCCAGACGCTGGGCGTGAACCTGCCGGCACCCAACATCAACGGCCGCCAGGCGGGCGCCTTCTCGCTGGTGCTGTTCAACGACGCGCTGACGCGCTTCCTGAACCTGGAACTCTCCGCGCTGGAAGCCGACGGCAAGGGCAAGATCATCTCGAGCCCGCGGGTGATCACGGCCGACCAGACCGAGGCCTCGATCGAGCAGGGCACGGAGATCCCGTACCAGCAGGCGACCTCCAGCGGTGCGACGTCGATCTCCTTCAAGAAGGCCACGCTGTCGCTCAAGGTGAAGCCGCAGATCACCCCCGACGACAACATCATCATGAAGCTCGACATCCACAAGGACGCCGTCGGCACGGTGACCGCGTCCGGCCCGTCGATCGACACCAAGCAGGTCTCGACCGAAGTGCTGGTGGACAACGGCGGTACCGTGGTGATCGGCGGCATCTACCAGTCGACCGAGATCAACTCCGTCACCAAGGTGCCGGTGCTGGGCGACCTGCCCTACATCGGCTTCCTGTTCCGCCAGGATCTGCGCCAGGACGACAAGAGCGAACTGCTCGTGTTCATCAGCCCGCGCATCCTCAAGAACAATCTGACCCTGCGCTGAGCACCGGTCACCCGACCCGCACAGCCGGCCGGGGCATCCCCGGCCGGCCGTTCGCTTTGGCGCCGGCCGCGCGAAGGCCATCCATTACAATCGCGGCATGACAGCGCACGCGGACGCGGCGATCCCCGCCGCGCCTTCGATACCCGGCAATGTGTTTCTCGTCGGCCTGATGGGCGCCGGCAAGTCATCGGTCGGCCGCATGCTGGCCAAGCGGCTCGACAAGGCCTTCGTCGACTGCGATCACGAAATCGAACGCCGTACCGGCGTGGGCATCCCCGTCATTTTCGACATCGAGGGCGAAGCCGGCTTCCGCGTCCGCGAAGCGGCCCTGATCGAGGAATTGACCGCGCGCGACGGCATCGTGCTCGCCACCGGCGGCGGCGCCGTGCTGGATGCGCACAACCGGACGCTGCTGGCCGGCCGGGGCTGCGTGGTGTACCTGCGCGCCGCGGTGGACGAGCTGTGGCGCCGCACGCGCCACGACCGGCACCGCCCGCTGCTGCGGACCCCCGATCCCCGCGCCAGGCTCACGGAATTGCTGACCGCGCGCGAACCGCTCTACCAGGAAGTCGCTCACGTGACCGTGGATACCGGCAGCCAGAGCCTGCAGGCGCTCGCCGACCGCATCGTGGAGCGCCTGCAGGAACACCCCGCATGCAAACCCTGAACGTCGCGCTCGGCAGTCGCAGCTATCCCATCGCGATCGGCGAGGGCCTGCTCGCGCGCGGGGAACTGGTCAGGCCGCATCTGCCCCAGCCGCGGGCGGCCATCGTGACGGACGCGACGGTGGCGCCGCTGTATCTCGCGCGCCTCGAGGGGGCGCTGGCGACGGCCGGCATTCGCACAACGGCGATCGTACTGCCGGCGGGCGAGGCGGCCAAGGACTGGCGCACCCTGAATACCCTGTTCGATGCGCTGGTGGCGGCGCGCTGCGAGCGCCAGACCACCCTCATCGCGCTGGGTGGCGGCGTGATCGGCGACATCACCGGCTTCGCGGCCGCCACCTACCAGCGCGGCATGCCCTACGTGCAGGCACCGACCACCCTGCTCGCGCAAGTGGACTCGTCCGTCGGCGGCAAAACGGCGATCAACCACCCCGGCGGCAAGAACATGATCGGCGCCTTCTACCAGCCGCGGCTGGTGCTGGCGGACACCAGCACGCTCGCCTCGCTGCCCGCGCGCGAGTACGCCGCGGGGCTGGCCGAGGTGATCAAGTACGGCCTGATCCGCGACGCCGCCTTCTTCGACTGGCTGGAGGTGAACCTGGACGCCTTGCTACGGCACGACGCGGGCGCGCTCGCACACGCCGTCGCCCGCTCCTGCGAACACAAGGCCGAGGTCGTGGCGGCCGACGAACGTGAGGAAAGCGGCGTGCGCGCGTTGCTCAATCTCGGCCATACCTTCGGCCACGCCATCGAGGCCGGCCTGGGCTATGGCGCGTGGCTGCACGGCGAGGCCGTCGCCGCGGGCACCGTGCTGGCCGCGCGCGTCTCGCGGCGGATGGGTCTGCTCGAGGCGCCGGCCGTGGCCCGCATTCGCACCTTGTTCGCCCGCGCGGGCCTGCCGGTAACGGCCCCCGACCTAGGGCGCACGCGCTATCTGGAACTGATGGGTCTCGACAAGAAAGTGGAGGGCGGCCGCATCCGCTTCATCCTGCTGAAAGCCATCGGTGACGCTTTCCTGACCGCGGAAATTTCGCCGGACGCGCTCGCCGCGGTGCTCGACGATCCGGCCGGCGATGACTGAACGGGTCCCCGGTCCGGCGCCGTACGCGGTCGGGCCGCACAACACGCGCGGTCGCCTGCTGAAAGAAGCCCCGCCGGTCGGCCGCAGCGAATTCCAGCGCGACCGCGACCGCATCATCCACAGCACCGCCTTCCGCCGCCTCGAATACAAGACCCAGGTCTTCGTCAATCACGAGGGCGACCTCTTCCGCACGCGGCTCACGCACAGCCTGGAAGTCGCGCAGATCACGCGCTCCATCGCGCGCGCGCTGGGGCTGAACGAAGACCTCGCCGAGGCCATCGCGCTCGCTCACGACCTCGGCCACACGCCGTTCGGACACGCGGGCCAGGATGCGCTGAACGCCTGCATGAAGCCCTACGGCGGCTTCGAGCACAACCTGCAGAGCCTGCGCGTGGTGGACCGGCTGGAGGAGCGCTACGGCGCTTTCGACGGCTTGAACCTCACCTTCGAGACGCGGGAGGGCATCCTCAAGCACTGCTCGCGCAACAACGCCCGGACGCTTGGCGCCATCGGCGAACGCTTCCTCAAGAACCGGCGCCCCTCGCTGGAAGCCCAGTTGGCCAATCTCGCGGACGAAGTCGCCTACAACAACCACGACGTGGACGACGGGCTCCGCTCGGGCCTGCTGTCGCTGGCGGAACTCGGCGAGATCCCGATCGTCGCCCGCCACCTGCGCGCGGTGAAACGTGCCTATCCGGGCATCGGCGAACGCCGGCTGATCCACGAAACCGTGCGCCGCATGATCAACACGCTGGTGAACGACCTCACCGAGCAGACCGCCGCCAACATCCGCCGCCACCGTCCGCAGACGCTGGAGGACGTGCATCGCGCGCCGCCGCTGGTGGCGTTCAGTCCGGCGGTACGGCGCGAGGAACTCGTGCTCAAGCGCTTTCTGCGCATCAACCTGTACCAGCACTATCAGGTGGTGCGGATGACCAACAAGGCGAAGCGCGTCATCGCCGAGCTGTTCCGGGCCTTCATGGACGAGCCCCGCCTGCTGCCGCCGCAGTACCAGACCCGCGCCGAAGCCGACCGCGCCCGCACCGCGGCCGACTACATCGCGGGCATGACCGACCGCTACGCCATGCGCGAACACCGCCGGCTGTTCGCGGTGGACGAGATCTGATTCCCTGCCCCCGGCGCGGCTTTTCTGACGCGCCGCAGCAACTCCCGGATATCTTTGGGTTTTCAAGGTCTTGCAGTCCGTGAACTGAGTCGATATAGTTCAAGGTTCCGCCGCAGTTTTCGTACAACTTTTGTAATCCGGCCGTTGATGCGCCCGGTGCCGCCGCCGACCCGGACGCCCGGGCCCGCTCAGTACGACGAGGTGACGTGTGAACCATCCAGGACTGCCCGCGCCGCAAGGCCTCTACCACCCCGCCCACGAGCATGACGCGTGCGGCGTCGGCTTCGTCGCGCACATCAAGGGCGAGAAGCACCACTCGATCGTCGCGCAGGGTCTGCAGATCCTCAAGAACCTCACCCACCGCGGCGCGGTGGGCGCCGATCCGCTGGCGGGCGATGGCGCCGGCATCCTGCTGCAGATGCCCGACCGGTTTTTCCGCGAGGAAATGCTCAAACAGGGCGTGAAACTGCCGCCGGCGGGTCAGTACGGGGTCGGCCTCGTGTTTCTGCCGCAGGAACCGGCTTCGCGGCTCGCCTGCGAGTATGAAATCGAACGCGCGATCAAGGACGAGGGCCAGCTGCTGCTCGGCTGGCGCGACGTGCCGCGCAACAACGCGGGCCTCGGCGAATCGGTCAAGAAAATCGAACCGGTGATCAAGCAGGTGTTCGTCGGCCGCGGCAAGGGCGTCACCGTGACCGACGCGCTGGAGCGCAAGCTCTACATCATCCGCAAGAGCGCCGGCCACGCGATCCAGGCGCTGCAACTCGCCCACGGCCAGGAGTTCTACGTGCCGTCGATGTCGGCGCGCACGGTGGTCTACAAGGGCATGCTGCTGGCGGACCAGGTCGGCGAGTACTACCTCGACCTGCAGGATCCGCGCGTCACCTCGGCGCTGGCGCTCGTGCACCAGCGCTTCTCGACGAACACCTTCCCGACCTGGGATCTCGCGCATCCGTTCCGCCTGATCGCCCACAACGGCGAAATCAACACGTTGCGCGGCAACGTGAACTGGATCCGCGCGCGGCAGGGCGCCATTTCCTCGCCGGTGCTCGGCCAGGATCTCGCCAAGCTGTGGCCGCTGATCTACGACGGCCAGTCCGACTCGGCGTCTTTCGACAACGCGCTCGAACTGCTGGTGATGGGCGGCTATTCCATCGCGCACGCGATGATGATGATGATTCCGGAGGCGTGGGAGGGCCACACGCAGATGGAACCCAACCGCCGCGCGTTCTACGAATACCACGCCGCCATGATGGAGCCATGGGACGGCCCGGCGGCGATCGCCTTCACCGACGGCCGCCAGATCGGCGCCACGCTCGACCGCAACGGCCTGCGTCCGGCGCGCTATATCGTCACCGACGACAACCTGGTGATCATGGGCTCCGAGTGCGGCTGCCTGCCGATTCCCGAGGAGAAGATCGTCAAGCGCTGGCGCCTGCAGCCCGGCAAGATGTTCCTCGTCGACCTCGAAAAGGGCCGCATCATCGACGACCAGGAACTGAAAGACACCCTGGCGTCCGCCAAGCCCTACCGCGAGTGGATCGAACGCATCGGCGTCAAGCTCGACGAACTCCCCGCGCCGACGGAGAAGCGCGAGCCCTCTGCCGAGCGGCTGCTCGACCGCCAGCAGGCCTTCGCCTACACGCAGGAAGACATCAAGTTCATCCTGACGCCGATGGCCGTGAACGGCGAGGAGCCGATCGGCTCCATGGGCAACGACTCGCCGATGGCCGTGCTCACGGACAAGAACAAGACGCTGTACCACTATTTCAAACAGCTGTTCGCGCAGGTCACCAACCCGCCGATCGACCCGATCCGCGAGGAACTGGTCACCTCGCTGGTGTCCTTCGTCGGTCCCAAGCCCAACCTGCTGGGCATCGACGAGATGAACCCGCCGCTGCGGCTGGAAATTTCGCAGCCGGTGCTCGACTTCGAGCGCATGGAAGCGATCCGCCACATCGAGAAGTACACCGACGGCAAGTTCAAGTCCTTCGAACTCGACATCACCACCCCGCTGGAGTGGGGCAAGGAAGCGATCCAGGCGCGGCTCGCCTCGCTGTGCGCGCAGGCGGAGGATGCCGTGCGCGCCGGCTATTCGATCATCATCATTTCCGACCGCAAACTCGACCGTTCGCACGTCGCCATTCCGGCCCTGCTCGCGCTGTCGGCCGTGCACCAGCACCTGACGGGGAGGGGCCTGCGCACTTCCACCGGCCTGGTGGTGGAAACCGGTTCCGCCCGCGAAGTGCACCATTTCGCCCTCCTCGGCGGCTACGGCGCGGAAGCGATCCACCCCTACCTC
Source organism: Burkholderiales bacterium (assembly GCA_050741255.1). Lineage (GTDB taxonomy): Bacteria > Pseudomonadota > Gammaproteobacteria > Burkholderiales > SG8-41 > CAZXNF01. The sequence goes on from JBOIEQ010000027.1 coordinate 29,328, forward strand.
GCGCTCGAGACGCTGCACGAGCTTGCCGCGCAGAAACTGCTGCCAGGCGACGTCGACGGCGCCAAGGCCTGCAAGCACTTCATCAAGGCGATCGGCAAGGGCCTGCGCAAGGTGATGTCCAAGATGGGCATCTCGACCTATATGTCGTACACCGGCGCGCAGATTTTCGAGGCGGTGGGCCTGACACGTGCCGTGATCGACAAGTACTTCACCGGCACCACCTCCAGCATCGAGGGCATCGGCCTGTTCGAGATCGCCGAAGAGGCGATCCGCATCCACCGCGCAGCCTTCGGCAACGATCCCGTGCTCGCCGGCGCGCTGGATGCCGGCGGCGAGTACGCCTACCGCGTCCGCGGCGAGGAACACATGTGGACGCCCGACGCGGTGGCCAAGCTGCAGCACGCGGTGCGCAACGACCAGTACGCGACCTACAAGGAATACGCGCAGATCATCAACGACCAGTCGCGCCGGCACATGACCTTCCGCGGCCTGTTCGAGTTCCGGTTCAACCGCTGCACGCCGGTACCGCTCGCGGAAGTGGAACCCGCCGCCGAGATCGTCAAGCGTTTCGCGACCGGCGCCATGTCGCTCGGCTCGATTTCCACCGAGGCACACACGACGCTCGCCATCGCCATGAACCGCATCGGCGGCAAGTCCAACACGGGCGAGGGGGGTGAAGACCGCAACCGCTACGCGCCGATCAAGGCCGGCGAAACGCTGCTGTCGCGCCTTGGCAAGGGCGCCGTCGAACGCGATCTCGAACTGCAGGAAGGCGATCTGCTGAAATCGAAGATCAAGCAGGTCGCGTCGGGCCGCTTCGGCGTCACGGCGGAATACCTGTCGTCCGCCACCCAGATCCAGATCAAGATGGCGCAGGGCGCAAAGCCCGGCGAGGGCGGGCAACTGCCCGGCAAGAAGGTCTCCGAGTACATCGCGCTGCTGCGCTACTCGACGCCCGGCGTCGAGCTGATCTCGCCGCCGCCGCATCACGACATCTACTCGATCGAGGATCTGGCGCAATTGATCCACGACTTGAAGAACGCCAATCCGTCCGCCTCGATCAGCGTCAAGCTGGTGTCGGAAGACGGCGTCGGCACCGTCGCCGCCGGCGTGGCCAAGGCGAAGGCCGACCACGTCACGATCTCCGGGCATGACGGCGGCAGCGGCGCGAGCCCCTGGTCGTCCATCAAGCACGCGGGCACGCCGTGGGAGCTGGGCCTCGCCGAGACGCAGCAGACGCTGGTGTTGAATCGCCTGCGCGGCCGCATCGCCGTGCAGGTCGACGGCCAGATGAAGACCGGCCGCGACGTCGTCATCGGCGCGCTGCTGGGCGCTGATGAATTCGGCTTCGCCACCGCGCCGCTGGTGGCCCAGGGCTGCATCATGATGCGCAAGTGCCACCTCAATACCTGCCCGGTCGGGGTGGCGACCCAGGATCCCGTGCTGCGCCGGAAGTTCTCGGGCAAGCCCGAACATGTCATCAACTTCCTCTTCTACGTGGCCGAGGAAGCGCGCGAACTGATGGCGCAGCTGGGCATCCGCCGCTTCGACGACCTGATCGGCCGTGCCGACCTGCTCAACACGAAAAAGGGCATCGAGCACTGGAAGGCGCACGGTCTCGATTTCTCGCGGGTCTTCCACCAGCCGCAGGTCGAGGCCGAAGTGGCGCGTTTCCATCGCGAACCGCAGGACCACGGGCTCGACCGCGCGCTGGATCACCGCCTGATCGAACTCGCCCAGGGCGCGCTCGAACGCGGCGAACCGGTGAAGATCGAAATGCCGATCCGCAACATCAACCGCACGGTCGGCACCATGCTCTCCCACGAGGTCGCCAAGCGATACGGCCACGCCGGCCTGCCCGACGACACCATCCACGCGCGCTTTGCCGGCACCGCGGGCCAGAGCTTTGGCGCCTTCCTCGCCAAAGGAGTGTGGCTGGACATCATCGGCGACACCAACGACTACGCCGGCAAGGGGCTGTCGGGCGGGCGCATCAGCGTGCAGCCGTCGCCCAAGTTCCGCGGCGAGCCGACGCAGAACATCATCACCGGCAACGCCGTGCTCTACGGCGCCATCGCGGGCGAAGCCTACTTCCGCGGCGTCGCCGGCGAGCGTTTCGCCGTGCGCAATTCGGGCGCGCAGGCCGTCGTGGAAGGCGTGGGCGACCACGGCTGCGAATACATGACGGGCGGTACGATCGCGGTACTGGGCATGATCGGCCGCAATTTCGCCGCCGGCATGTCGGGCGGCATCGCCTACGTCTTCGACGAGGACGGGCGGTTCAGCGAACGCTGCAATACCGCAATGGTCGACCTCGAGCCACTGCTGACCGAGTCCGAACAGCAGGCGAAAGTCGCGCAGGAATTCTGGCACGGGGGCGAAGCCGACGAAGTCGTGGTGAAGCGCCTGATCGAGCGCCACGCAAAATACACGGGCAGCCGGCGCGCCGAGGACCTGCTCGCGCGCTGGGCCGACACCCGCGCGCGCTTCATCAAGGTATTCCCAAAGGAATACCGCCGCGCGCTGACGGAGCTGGCCGCCAGCGGCCGCAAGATCGCGGCCTGAGATCTGACGAAACACGAAACGAACGCCGAAGCGAAGACGAGCATGGGAAAAGTCACGGGATTTCTGGAATACGAACGGCTGGCCGAGGCGGCGGAGCCGGTGCGCGAACGCGTCAAGCACTACCGCGAGTTCGTCGAGCCGCTGTCGGACGCGCACGCGCAGGTGCAGGGCGCGCGCTGCATGGACTGCGGCATCCCGTTCTGCATGACCGGCTGCCCGGTCAACAACATCATCCCGGATTTCAACGACCTCGTTTACAAGAGCGACTGGCAGCGCGCGATCGAAACGCTGCACTCGACGAACAATTTCCCCGAGTTCACCGGCCGCATTTGCCCCGCGCCCTGCGAGGAAGCCTGCACGCTGCGCATCAACAACGATCCGGTCGGCATCAAGTCGATCGAGCACGCGATCATCGACAAGGCCTGGGAAGAGAAGTGGGTCAAGCCCCTGCCGCCCGCGCGCAAGAGCGGCAAGCAGGTGGCGGTGGTCGGCTCCGGCCCCGCCGGATTGGCGGCCGCGCAGCAGCTCGCGCGCGCCAGCCACGCCGTGGTGGTGTTCGAGAAGAACGACCGCATCGGCGGCCTGCTCCGCTACGGCATCCCGGATTTCAAAATGGAGAAATGGCTGATCGACCGCCGGCTCGAGCAGATGGAAGCGGAGGGCGTCGAGTTCCGGCCCAACCATTGCGTGGGTCCGGTGCCGGTCGGCGCCGGCAACCGCCAGGCCAAACCGGTCGATCCCGAAACCCTGCTCGCCGACTTCCACGCCGTGGTGCTGGCGGGGGGTGCCGAGCAGCCGCGCGACCTGCCGGTTCCCGGACGGGAACTCGACGGCGTGCACTTCGCGATGGACTTCCTGCCGCTGCAGAACCGCCGCGTCGCCGGCGACCGCGCGGTACCGGAGCTGTGGGCCAAAGACAAGCATGTCATCGTGATCGGCGGCGGCGACACCGGCTCCGACTGCGTCGGCACCTCCAACCGGCATGGGGCTGCGTCCGTCACCCAGTTCGAACTGCTCGGTGAACCCGCCAACCCTGAACGCAATCCGGTGTGGCCGTACTGGCCCATCCGGCTGCGCACTTCCTCGTCGCACGAGGAAGGCGTGAAACGCGACTGGGCCGTCGCCACCAAACGGTTCAACGGCGAAGGCGGGCGGGTCAAGAGTCTCACCGGCGTGCGCGTGCGCTGGGAGCAGGGCGCAGGCGGCCAGATGAAGATGGTGGAAGAACCGGGCTCCGAATTCGAGCTGCCGGCCGACCTCGTGCTGCTGGCGATGGGCTTCGTCAGCCCCTTCGCTGGCGCCCTCGACGCGTTCGGCGTGGCGAAGGATGCCCGCGGCAATGCGCGGGCGACCACCGACGGCGCGGGCTGCTACACCACCTCCGTGCCCAAGGTGTTCGCGGCGGGGGACATCCGGCGCGGCCAATCGCTGGTGGTGTGGGCCATCCGCGAGGGCCGGCAGTGCGCCCGCGCGGTCGACGAGTTCCTGACCGGCCGTTCCGAGCTGCCGCGTTAAACTGCGCGGCCCGGACCCTGCAGGGCCCACGGCCTGCAGGGTTCACCTCCACCACCGGCCTGTCTCGCCCATGTCCCGTCTCAAGAACGACACTTTCCTGCGCGCGCTGTTGCGCGAACCGGTGCCCCATACCCCGCTGTGGCTCATGCGCCAGGCTGGCCGTTATCTGCCCGAGTACAACGCCACCCGCGCGCGCGCCGGCAGCTTCCTCGGATTGTGCAAAAACCCCGACTACGCGACCGAAGTCACGATGCAGCCGCTCGCGCGCTACGCGCTGGATGCGGCCATCGTGTTCTCCGACATCCTGACCGTGCCCGACGCGATGGGCCTGGGCCTGTATTTCGCGGAAGGTGAGGGCCCCCGCTTCGAGCGGCCGCTGCGCGAGGAATGGGAAATCGCCAACCTCACCGTGCCGGACCTGTCGGAACTGCGCTACGTGTTTGACGCCGTGGCGTCGTGCCGGCGCGCGCTGGACAACGCGGTGCCGCTGATCGGTTTTTCCGGCAGCCCGTTCACGCTCGCCTGCTACATGATCGACGGGCGCGGCGGCGAAGGCTTCCCGCGCACCAAGGCCATGCTCTATGCGCGGCCGGACCTCCTGCACCGCATCCTCGAGATCAACGCGCGCGCGGTGGTGGCCTACCTGAACGCGCAGATCGAAGCCGGCGCGCAGGCCGTGATGGTGTTCGACACCTGGGGCGGTCTGCTGTCCACCGCCGCGTACCGCGAGTTTTCCCTGCGCTATCTGCAACCGGTCGTGGCCGGACTGCATCGCAGTCACGCCGGCGTCCGCGTGCCCAACATCCTGTTCACCAAGGGCGGCGGCCAGTGGCTGGAAGCGATGGCCGAGACCGGCGCCGACGCGCTGGGCGTGGACTGGATGACGGACCTCGGCGCAGCGCGCGCGCGGGTCGGCAACCGCGTCGCCCTGCAGGGCAATCTCGATCCCGCCGTGCTCGGCGCGGATGCGGAAGCGGTGCGCCGCGAAACCGCGCGGGTGCTCGAGAGCTTCGGCAAAGGCAGCGGCCATGTCTTCAATCTGGGCCACGGCATCGACCGCCACACCCCGCCGGAAAACGTCACGGTGCTCGTCGATACGGTCCACGAACTGAGCGCTCGCTACCACTGAGCGGGCGTATTTTCCGGGTTTACCGGCCACGGCTTATGCACAGCCGGCGGGCCGCAACCGTCCGCCGACCGGTGGATAAATTCTACTGGGATGGTTGTTGTAACCTATTGATTTTTCGTATATTTATTGCACTATCCGCGAAAAATCTCATTTGTTAGCACACACTCTCCATTCAACCCGCATGCCTACTCGGGTTCAGTTAACACAGTTATCCACATCCCGGCGGGCCCGCTCCGCCATGGGCCTGTCGCCATGTCGCTGATCCACGTCGCGCTCGACGTGCCGTTGCCGCAGTTGTTCACCTACCGCGCCGAAGCCACGGAGGCCGATGTGGGCCGGCGCGTGGTGGTGCCCTTCGGCCGGCGCGAAGCGGTCGGCATCATCCTCGCGGTCGGTGGACGGTCGGAGATCGCCGAGGGCCGCCTGCGGCTGGCACGCCGCATCATCCGCGAAGAACCGGCCCTGGACGAGGACGTGCTCGAACTCATCCGCTTCTGCGCCGAGTACTACCAGCACCCGGTCGGCGAGGTCTGCGCCGCGGTGCTGCCGACCGCGCTGCGCCAGCCCAAAGCAACGCCGGCGACCGCCGAGCACTTCCGGCTGACCGCCGCCGGCCACGCGGCGGATCTCGCGACGCTGCCGGCGCGCGCGCTGATCAAGCGGCGGCTGATGGCGCGGCTGGCGGAAACCGCCACGCTTTCACTGGCCGACGTGCGGGAGTTGTCGCCGCGCGGAGCGGCCGCGCTGAAAACGCTGTGCACGCTGGGCTGGGTCGAACCAGCCGAATCGATCGCGACGGCGCCCGTTGCACCGCCGCTCTCCACCACGGTAACGCCGGCGCCCGGGCCCACGCTCACGCCCGGACAGGCTGCCGCCCTCACGCAGATCCGCGCCGCCGGCGACGGCTTTCACGCGTGGCTGCTGTTCGGCGTCACCGGCAGCGGCAAAACCGAGGTCTACCTGCAACTCATCGCGGACGCGCTCGCGCGCGGCCGCCAGACGCTGGTGCTGGTGCCCGAGATCAATCTCACGCCGCAGCTCGAGGAACGCTTCCGCCTGCGCTTTCCCGGCGCCGCACTCGTCACTCTGCACAGCAGGCTGGCCGGCGGCGAGCGCCTCGCGCAATGGCGGCTGGCGCAGCAGGGCACGGCGCGGATCGTGCTGGGCACCCGGCTCGCCGTCTTCGCGCCGCTGCCGGCCTTGGGCCTCGTGATCGTGGACGAGGAGCACGACGGTTCCTTCAAGCAGGGCGAGGGCCTGCGCTACTCGGCGCGCGATCTCGCGGTCTACCGTGCCCGCCAGCGCGGCGTGCCCATCGTGCTCGGCTCGGCGACGCCCTCGCTGGAGACGTTTTACAACGCGGAGCGCGCGCGCTACGCCCGGCTCGAGCTGCCGACGCGCGCGCGCGGTACGCCGCCCGCGATCGGCTGCATCGATACGCGGACGGCGGACCTGACCGAGGGCCTGTCGCGGCCGCTCCTCGATGCGCTGGAGGCCACCCGGGCGCGCGGCGAACAAAGCCTGCTGTTCATCAACCGCCGTGGTTACGCGCCGGTGCTGGTGTGCCGGACCTGCGCCTGGGTCGCGCCCTGTCATCGCTGCTCGGCGCGGCTGGTGTACCACACCGACCGCCAGGGGCTGCGCTGCCACCACTGCGGCCACCGCGAGCCGGCGCCGGCCGCCTGTCCGAGCTGCGGCAGCCAGGAACTGGTGCCGGTCGGCGCGGGCACCCAGCGCATCGAGGAAGCGCTCGCCCGTCTGCTGCCGGCGGCCCGAGTATTGCGCATCGACCGCGACGCCACGCGGCGCAAGGGCGCCTGGACGGACCTGCGCGCGCGCATCGAGGCGGGCGAGGTCGACATCCTGGTCGGCACGCAGATGCTGGCGAAGGGCCACGACTTCCCGAACCTCTCGCTGGTCGGCGTGCTGAACGCCGACAACGCGCTCTACAGCACGGACCTGCGCGCGCCCGAGCGCCTGTTTGCGCTGCTGACGCAGGTGGCCGGTCGCGCGGGGCGGGGC
>JBOIEQ010000028.1:0-2717 GCA_050741255.1 Burkholderiales bacterium
CCGCCAGCACCTGCTGCTGCGCCCACCGCGGCGCCGCCCGTGTTGGTGGCCGCGCCTTCGGCGCCCACAGCCCCCCCGACCCAGGTCACCCTCGATCCGAACGAGAGCCGTGCGTACGAGTCCGCCCAGAGCCAGCGCCGCATCGGCAACTACCAGGGCGCCATCTTCGCGTTCCAGAACTTTCTCAAGCAGTATCCGAAGAGCACGCTCGCGCCGCGCGCCCAGTACTGGATCGGCGACTCCTACTTCAACCTGCGCGATTATCGCAACGCGATCACCTCGCAGCAGGCGTTGGTCAAGGCCTGGCCCGACAGCCCGTCGGTGCCCGACGCCATGCTCAACATCGCGAGTTCGCAGGCGGAACTGGGCGAATCGGCGGTGGCACGCCGCACGATGGAAGAGATCGTCGGCAAGTATCCGGCGAGCGACGCGGCGGAGAAGGCGAAGCGGCGGCTGACCGCAAAGTGAAGCCCGCGGTCGTCCTGCTCTCCGGCGGCCTGGATTCCGCGACCGTTCTCGCGCTGGCGCGCGAACAGGGCCACGACTGCCACACGCTCGCCGTGGACTACGGCCAGCGCCACCGCTCGGAACTCGCCGCTGCTGCGCGGGTGTCCAAAGCGCTCGGTGCGCGCGAGCACCGTGTCGTGCCGCTCGATCTCACGGTGTTCGGGGGTTCGGCGCTCACCGACGCCGCCATCGCCGTGCCGACCGGCGGGGTCCAGGTTGACGCGATTCCCGTCACCTACGTGCCGGCGCGCAACACGATCTTCCTGTCGCTCGCGCTTGCGTACGCGGAAGTGGTCGGCGCCAGCGACATTTTCTTCGGCGCCAATGCCGTCGACTACTCGGGCTACCCGGACTGCCGCCCGCAGTACATGCGCGCGTTCGAGACCGTCGCCAATCTCGCGACCAAGGCCGCCGTGGAAGGTCGCCCCCTCACGCTGCACACCCCGCTCATCGCGCTCACCAAGGCCGACATCGTGCGGGAAGGCACGCGCCTGGGCGTCGACTATTCGCTCACGGTTTCCTGCTATCAGGCCACCGACGACGGCCGCGCGTGCGGCGTGTGCGACTCCTGCCGCCTGCGCAAGGGGGGCTTCGCCGCCGCCGGCGTTCCCGACCCCACGCGCTACGCCTGATTCTTCTTCCGTCATTCCGGCGCAGGCCGGAATCCAGTGAAGACACGCTTCAAAGCAGTTTCTGGATACCGGCCTTCGCCGGTATGACGGGGCATCGTTAACCGTCTCTCGGCGTACAATCACCCCATGGAAGGCGGTCCCCACACCACGCAACTCGTTGCCGCGCTCGGCTTCGCGATCGCGTTCATCTTCGGCTACGTCGGCAACAAGACGAGCTTCTGCACCCTGGGCGCGGTGTCCGACGTCGTGAACATGGGCGACTGGCGGCGCATGCGGATGTGGCTGGTCGCGATCGCGGTGGCGATCCTCGGCGCGAACGGGCTGGCGCTCGCGGGTCTCGTCGACCTGTCGAAGTCCTTCTACACGGGCCCCAACTTCACCTGGCTGTCGTTCATCGTCGGCGGACTGCTGTTCGGCGTCGGCATGACGCTCGCCTCCGGCTGCGGTTCCAAGACGCTGATCCGCATCGGCGGCGGCAATCTCAAGTCGGTGGTGGTGGCCGTGTTCCTCGCCATCGCCGCGTACATGACGCTGAAGGGGCTGTTCGCGCAGTGGCGCGTGACGCTGCTCGCGCCCGTCGCGATCAACTTCGAGGCCTGGGGCCTCAAGGGGCAGGACCTGCCCACGCTGTTCGCCGCCGTGGCGGGCGACCGCCGGACCTGGCAACTCGCGATCGCGCTGGCGCTGGGCGGCGCGTTGCTGGCCTTTGCGTTCAAGGACCGCGGGTTCCGGGAAAGCCGTGACTACATTCTGGGCGGCGTGGTCGTCGGCCTGCTCGTTGCTGCCGGCTGGTATGTCACCGGCCACCTCGGCTACCGGGAAAACCCCGAGACCCTGGACATGGCCTTCTTCGGCACCAATTCGCGCCAGGCCGAATCGCTGACCTTCGTCGCGCCCTTCGCCTACGCGCTGGAACTGCTGATGCTGTGGTCCGACAAGTCGCTGGGCGTCAGCTTCGGCGTCGCCGCGGTGGCCGGCGTCATCGCCGGTTCACTGGCGTATGCGCTGGTGTCGCGCACGTTCCGCTGGGAGAGCTTCACCTCCGCCGCCGACATGGGCCGCCACATGCTGGGCGGCGCCCTGATGGGCTTCGGCGGCGTCACCGCGCTGGGCTGCACGGTCGGGCAGGGCATCAGCGGGTTCTCCACGCTCGCGCTGGGCTCGATCCTGACCTTTTTCGCCCTGGTCGCGGGCGCCGTCGCGACGATGAAGTTCGAATACTGGCGGATGCTGCGGGAAGCCTGAGCGCCGTCACGAGGGCCGTCTTCCCGGCGCAGGCCGGGATCCAGCGTCATGGTTCCGTCAGAACCGTCAACCCCGCGCAGGCGGGGATCCACAACCCACCCCGAGATTTGCCCTGCCCCGCGCGCCCCGGTAGAATTCGCGGCTTTTCCAAAGGGGGGTTAGCTCAGCTGGTAGAGCAGCGGACTTTTAATCCGTTGGTCGCGAGTTCGATCCTCGCACCCCCTACCAGATCCAAAAAAAGGGCCGGTCTCTGACCGGCCCTTTTTCTTTTGGCGTGTGCGGATCGGTGGTCAGGTGTCCTGCATGGCGAAATGATTTCGATCATAATGAATC
>JBOIEQ010000028.1:2727-36295 GCA_050741255.1 Burkholderiales bacterium
TAATGAATCGCCGTTAAAAAAACAGTGGTCAACGTAAGCTGCCAAAGCGCTGTGTGCGGGTGAAGGGGGCTCGGGATCGGGCGCGTGCGTCCGGTCGGTATCCATGCAGGCATCGATTACGCGCAGGGGCAGAGAACACATGAAGCGGCATTCGGGATTGGCATTGCAGTGGTTGGTGGCGGGATTGGGCGTGATGATCTGTTCGCCCGGTTACGCCCAGAACTATCCGACCAAGTCCGTCCGGCTGGTCGTGCCCTTTGCGCCGGGCGGTTCGACCGATACGCCGTGGCGGATCGTGGCGCCGCGCCTGGCGGAAGAGCTCGGCCAGCAGGTCGTGATCGACAACCGTCCCGCGGCGGGCAGCACCGTCGGCGCCGCGATCGTCGCCAAGTCGCCCGCCGACGGCTACACGCTGCTGGGCACCTCGGTGTCGCACGTCATCAGCGGCGCGCTGTACCGGGATCTGCCGTACGATGCGCTGAACGATTTTGTTTCCATCGGCCAGATCGCGGATACCTCGCAGGTACTGGTGGTGCATCCGGCGCTGCCTGTCAAAACCGTCGCGCAACTGATCGCGCTCGCGAAAGCCAAACCGGGCGCCATCGACTACGCGACGTCCGGCTCCGGCACGTCGCAACACCTGTCCTACGTGCTGTTCACGTCGCTCGCCGGCATCGACATGACCCACGTGCCTTACAAGGGCTCTTCCCAGCAGATTCCGGACCTGATCGCGGGCCGGGTGCCGACCGCGTTCGTCGGCGTGTCCGTGGTGCTCCCGCACGTGACGTCGAATCGCCTGCGCGCGCTGGGGTCGGGCGGCAGCCGGCGCTCGCCGTTCATGCCCGACGTGCCCACCATCGATGAGTCGGGCCTGAAGGGCTACAAATCCAACATCCCGGCCGGCATGCTGGCGCCCAGGGGCCTGCCGCCCGAGGTCATGCAACGGCTGGAGGCCGACCTCAAAAAAGTCATGAGCCGTCCCGACGTGCAGAAGGGCATCACCGCGTCGGGCAACGAACCGATCTTCGATACCGGCGCAAACTTCAACGCGATGCTGAAAGCGGAGTCGGCGAAGTGGGGCAAGCTGATCCGGGATCTCAACATCCGGGTCGAATGAACGCGTTGCGCGCAGGTGCGGGCGGTGGGTAAGCGGCTCGAGGGCAAGGCCGCCCTGATCACGGGCGGCAATACGGGGATCGGCCGCGCCGTCGCCCTCGCCTTCGCGGCGGAAGGCGCGGACGTGGCCATCGGCTGGATCGCGCAGGCGGACGCCGCCGAGCGCCTCGTGCAGGAACTACGGGCCGCGGGCCGCCGGGCGCAGGCCTACCAAGCGGACGTCACCGATGAGCGCGCCGTGGTCGACCTGATGCGGACCGTCGTCTCGGCGTTCGGACGCATCGACGTGCTGGTCAACAACGCGGGCATCCAGCGCGCGCAGCCGCTGACCGAGATGAGCGCGGCCGACTGGGACGCCATGATGGCGGTGCACCTGCGCGGCACCTTTCTCTGCACCCGCGAGGCGGCGAAACACATGATCCCGCGCCAGCAGGGCAGCATCATCAACGTGTGTTCGCAACTGGGCTACATCGGCCGTGCGAACTACGCGGCGTATTCCGCCGCGAAGGGCGGCGTCATCGCCTTCACCCGGGCGGTGGCCAAAGAACTCGCACCGCACGGCGTGCTGGTCAACGGCGTCTCCCCGGGGCTCATCGACACCGGCTTCGATCCGCTGACGGACGCGGCGAAAGCACAGCACGCCGCCGCCCTGCCGCTCGGCCGGCTGGGGCTTACGGCAGACGTCACGTCCTCGTTCGTGTTCCTGGCGTCCGACGAAGCACGGTATTTCTGCGGCCAGATCCTGCACCCCAATGGCGGGGAAATCATGCCTTAGGGTTGTTCTTGCTTCTCCTCCCGCGCAAGGCGTATCGTGACGCCGCGTCACGTGCCGGTCGCTCGCGTTACCTTGGAGGAGGAACGAATGAGATCGAAGCTTGCGGTGTGCCTCTGCGTTTTTCCGGGCGCCATGCTCGCCGTGCTCCCCGCGCAGGCGGCGCAGAGAACGCCCACGGACGAACCTTATCCGGCCCGGCCGATCCGGCTGCTCGTGCCGCAGGCGGCCGGCGGCAGCAACGACATCATGGCGCGCTACGTCGCGCATGCCCTCACGGAGCGGCTCGGCCGGCAGGTGGTGGTGGACAATCGCCCGGGCGCGGACGGCATTATCGGCACCGACATGGTCGCGCGCGCGGCGCCCGACGGCTACACCCTGCTGATGGCGTCCGCCGCGTTCACCATGAACCCGGCGGTGCGCAAGCTGCCCTACGATCCGATCAAGGGTTTCGACTGGGTGGCGATGCTCGGCGCGGGGCCCACCGTGCTCGCCGTCGGGCCGTCGCTGCCGGTCAACTCGGTGAAGGAAGTGGTGGCGCTGGCGAAGGCGAAGCCGGGCCAGTTCACCATGGCGAGTGCCGGCGGTTTCCAGCACTTCGCCTCCGCGCTGTTCCGCAGCCAGTCGGGCACCGACCTCACCATCCTGCTCTACAAGGGCGGTCTGCCGGCGATGATCGATGTGATGGGCGGCCAGTCACACATGACGCTCGGCTCCATCGTGCAGTCGCTGCCGTTCATCCGGTCGGGAAAACTGAAACCGCTCGCGACCGGCGGCCTGAAGCGCGCTTCCACCCTGCCGGATCTGCCGACCATCGCCGAGTCCGGCGTGGCGGGCTATGACGCCAACAACTGGTGGGCCATTGCGACGCCGATGGGCACGCCGAAAGCGGTCGTGCTGAGGCTCAACACCGAAATCGGGAATTACCTGAACCTGCCCGAGACGCAGAAGCGCTTCACGGCCGAAGGTGCGGAAGTGGACATCCGGACGCCGGACGAACTGCGCCGGATGATCCCGGTGGACATGGAGAAATGGGCGAAAGTGGCGCGGGAGGCGGGGATGAAAGGGGAGTAAGAGCGCCTAACAGGATGAAACGCGCGATGCGCTGTCACGAGTTTGGCTCAGGGCTAGGCATCTGCCGCCGGCCGTATGGGGTATACGGTCAAGGCAGATAACAACGCCATGGGCCAAACTCGTGCCAGCCCCTGGATAGCTCGTTGATATTTCGAGGCATTCGCCTGGGTTGCGACCAGAATCGCCGCTGACTTTGTCGGCCTCAAGGGGCAGTATTGGCATACAGCCCCCATCGGCCTTCGCGTCATCAACAATTCTGGTCGCAACGCACACGTGTTTCATTCTGTTAGGCGCTCTAAGCTGAGGCAACCCCGCAGTTGCGTGCCTTGTCGAGCCTCTGTTTTTCGCTGCCGGATAAAGGAACCCGGGACAGGCTTTATTCAATACACTGGGAACCCATCACCCCGGAACCTGCCTATGAAGCCTGCCAAAAAAAGTTTTGATCCCCGCATTATCATCGCGGCGGCCAAAGAGAGCCGGGTCAAAGCCGTGGACCTGCGAAAAGCCATCAAGCGCGCCGAGGATCTCGGACTGAAGGCGGTGGTTCAGGAATTACAGGCCTATCTGGATGGGATCGCCTCCGAAGTCCGGAAGGCCAAGCGTCTGGCAGCGTCCTCCGCGCCCTCCGCGCCCTCTGTCTAGACAGGTCAGCGCAAGGACGAAACCCCGGGTCACGGATCGAGCTTGATGCTGGCCTTGGCGACCACGCCTTTTCAGCGCTCGATCTCCATCGGCAGGAATCTGCTGACTCCTCGGGCGACAGCGTGAAGATGTCGGCGCCGAGTTCGATCAGCCGGTCGCGCAGTTCGGGTGCTGCGACCGCTTCCCGCACCCACTGGTTGTAGCGGTTCACGATCTCCGGCGGCGTGCCGGCCGGAGCGGCCGGTGACGGTCAGTCCGCCTTGGCGCCGGACGCGCGCACGATCTTGCCCCACTTCGTGGTTTCTTCGGCCAGGTAGGTGCCGAAGGCCTCGACCGTCGTCGTCGTGACCTCGGCGCCGAGCGTGGACACGCGCTCGCGCGCCTCCGGCGCGTTCATGGCCTTCACGAAGTCGGCGTTGAGGCGGGTGATGACCGGCTTGGGCGTCGCCGAGGGTGCGACCACGCCCCACCACTGTTTGGTATCGAAACCCTTGACCCCGGCTTCATCGAGCGTGGGCGTCTCCGGCAGCGCCGCGAACCGCTCCGGCGTGGTGACGGCGAGCGCGCGCAGCTTGCCGCCCTTGACGTTGGTCAGCGCGGAAGCAACCGAGACGAACGCAAAACTCGCCTGGCCGGCCAGCAGGTCGACCAGCGCGGGCGCCGCGCCCTTGTACGGGATGTGCACGAACTGGATGCGGGCCAGCGTGCGCAGCTGTTCGCCCGCGAGGTGGCCGGCGGAGCCGGTGCCGGGCGACGCAAAATTGAGGTCGTCGGGACGGGCCTTGGCGATGGCGATGAACTCCTTCACCGTGCGCGCCGGGAACGACGGGTGAACGACGAAGACCTGCGGTGCCTTGCCGAGCAGGACGACCGGGGTGAAATCCCGGTTGACGTCGAACGGCAGTTTCGAGAACAGGCCCGGCGCGATGACGAACGCCGGTTCCACCACCAGCAGGGTGTAGCCGTCAGGCACGCTCTTGGCGACGATTTCGGTGGCGATCCGGCCATCTGCGCCAGTGCGGTTGTCCACGATCACCTGCTGGCCCCAGGCCTCCGTCAGGCGCGGCGAGGCGACGCGCGCCATGATGTCGCTCGCGCCGCCAACTGAAAAAGGCACGACGAGGCGGACTGAACGTGCCGGAAATCCGGCTGCGTCCTGGGCGGCGGCATTGCCGGCGGGCAGGGCAACGGTGGCAACAACGATGAGGATGCGGGCGGCAGGTGTTTTCATGGCACGATAGTTGTGTGCAAGAATCGTTCCGAGGCGCACGCGCCGGGAGGGCGTGCCGCCGGCAATCCCGCATCGCTCCGGAAAAGCGTGTCTAAGCAAAGGTCTGCGTGGCGAGCCCCGCAGGGCCGGCCGTGGCAGCACGTTTTGCATTGCACATCGATAGGGCAGACCGTGCGGCCGCTGCACCGGAGCTGGGCGGCGGCGCTTTACACCACCACCTAAGGGGAACGCATGCCTGATCATTCACCATCGAGCACGGACGCCGTCACGGACGCCATCCAGTCCCGCCGCTCCATCCGTGCTTTCCTCAAGACCCCGGTGTCGCCCGAGGTCATCCGCGAGCTGCTGGTGCTCGCCGGGCGTGCGCCGAGCGGCTCCAACCTGCAGCCCTGGGACGTACACGTGCTGACGGGGGCGACGCTGGCGCGCGTGGGCGGCGCGATCCAGGGCGCCTACCTCGCGGAAGAAAAGGGGCACAAGCGCGACTACAACTATTACACCGATCCGATCGTCGAGCCCTTCCTCAGCCGCCGGCGCCAGTGCGGCTGGGGCCTCTACGGCACGCTCGGAATTGCAAAGGGCGAGAAGGAGCGGATGAAGGCGCAGCGTTCGACCAACTACAACTTCTTCGGCGCACCGCTCGGCCTGGTGTTCACGATCGACCGCGGGCTGGAGAAGGGGAGCTGGCTCGACTACGGCATGTTCCTGCAGACGATCATGATCGCCGCGCGCGCCAAGGGGCTGCACACCTGCGCCCAAGCCTCGATCGCGGAGTATCCGGACATCGTCCGCCGCGAGCTCGGCATCGCGGAAGACCGCGCCGTGATCTGCGGCATGGGGGTGGGCCATCCCGATCCGGCCGCGATCATCAATACGTTCCAGCCGCCGCGCATCGCACTCGAGGAGTACGCGCGTTTCTACGACTGAGGGTCACCCATGCTGACGTTGGGTGAAGCCGGGGCGCACGGCGGTTCCTTCCTCGACGGCTGCCGGCCGGCCTGGCGCGATGAGCGTCCGCTGCTGATCCTGCCCGACGGGCGGCGACTGACCTATGGCGAGGCCGAGCACGGCGCCGCGCGCTACGGGGCCGTGTTCGCGGCGCTTGGCGTCGCGAAGGGCGACCGCGTCGCCGCGCAGGTCGACAAGTCGCAGGAGGCGTTGCTCCTCTATCTGGCGTGCCTGCGCTACGGTGCGGTATATGTGCCGGTGAACCCGGGGTTCACGCCGCCGGAGACGCGCCACCTCCTGGAGGACAGCCGCCCATCGCTGGTGGTCTGCGCGGAAGCGCGCGCCGGCATGGTCCGCGACTGGCTGGGTACTACGGTCGCCGTCGAAACGCTGGAAGACGGCGGCGGCAGCCTCGCCGACCGCGCGCGTGTGTTGCCACCGCACGCCGGGCTGCGGCCCGCGGCCGGCGATCTGGCGGCGATCCTCTATACCTCTGGCACGACGGGCAAGCCGAAGGGGGCGATGCACACGCATCGCTCGCTGCTGCTCAACGCGGTGGCGCTGCGCGAGGCCTGGCGTTTCACCGCGGAGGACGTGTTGCTGCACAGCCTGCCGTTCTTTCACGCGCACGGCCTGTTCGTGTCCACGCATTGCGCGCTGGCGTCGGGTTGCGCGCTGCAGTGGCATGCGCGTTTCGAGACCGACGCCGTGATCGACGGAATGGCCCATTGCAGCGTGTTCATGGGCGTGCCGACGATGTACCACCGCCTGCTCAAGTCGGAACGCCTGACGGCCGCTGCCTGCGCGGGCGTGCGGCTGTTCGCGTCCGGGTCCGCGGCGTTGTCGGAGGATGCGTTCCTCGCATTCGAGCGGCACACAGGACAGCGGATCGTGGAGCGCTACGGCATGAGCGAGGCGGGCATCATCGCCACGAACCCATGTACAGGCGTGCGCAAGCCCGGCAGCGTGGGCATCCCGTTGCCGGTGACGGAAGTGCGCGTGACCGGCGGCGACGGACAGCCGCTGCCGGCGGGCAGGGACGGTGACGTGCGCATCCGCGGCGCGAGCATCTTCCGCGGCTACTGGGAGCGTCCCGACCTCACCGCGGAGGAAATTGCGGCGGACGGCTGGTTCAGGACCGGCGACGTCGGGCATTTCGACGGCGACGGTTACCTGCATCTGGTGGCGCGCGCCAAGGACGTGATCATTTCGGGCGGCTACAACGTGTATCCGGCCGAGATCGAGGACGTGCTCAAACGCATCGACGGCGTGCAGGACGCCGCGGTGATCGGCGTGCCGCATCCGGATTTCGGCGAAGGCGTGACCGCGGTGCTGTGCGTGGCGCCCGATGGCCCGACCGAGCAGGCCATCATTGCGCGCGCGCGCCTCGAACTGGTGGGCTACAAGGTACCGAAGCGCGTGTTCTTCGTCGAGGGCCTGCCGGTGAACGCGATCGGCAAGGTGCTGAAGCAGGAGTTGAAGGCGCGCTTCGCGGAGGCCTACGCAGGCCTCTGAGCAACGCGCATGAAGTGCTGCTCCGTCGGGATGGGTCTGCTTTTTGCTTGGCCTTTCGCTCCCTCGACGTAACCGTCATCTTCCCGGAGCCTTTCCATGTGGGTCATTCGATTCATCGTTGCCGGCGCGACCTTGCTGGCCGTGCCTGCTTCCGCATTCGCACAGTCCGCGTCCGCGGAATATCCCGTCAAACCGATACGCCTGATCGTCGGTTTCACCCCTGGCGGCATTTCCGATGTGCTGTCGCGCGCCATCGCGGCGCGCCTGTCCGCGGCGATGGGTCAGCAGGTCATCGTGGAAAACCGCCCGGGCGCAGGCACGACGATCGCGTCCGAACTCGTCGCGAAGTCCGCGCCGGACGGCTACACGCTGATGTTCCAGGACATCACGACGCACGCCATCAACGTGAGTCTCTACAAGAAGCTGCCGTACGATTCGGTGCGGGACTTTACGCCGGTGTCGCTCGTCGCGTCCACGCCGCTGATCCTCGTCGTGCATCCCTCGCTGCCGGTGAAGAACGTGAAGGAGTTGATCGCGCTGGCGAAGTCCAAGCCCGGCGAGATCGCCTACGCCTCCTCCGGCAACGGCACGATCCTGCATCTCGCGGGCGAAACCTTCCAGACGCAGTCCGGCACGAAAATGATCCACGTGCCCTACAAGGGCAGCGCGCCGGCGGTCCAGGCGTTGTTGGGCGGCGAGGTGGCGTTGACCTTCGGCACCACGCCTGCGGTCATCCCGTCGTTCAAGGCCGGACGCATCAAGGCATTGGGTGTGACGACGGCAAAGCGCATCCCGGGCCTCGACATCCCGACGATCGCCGAGGGCGGATTGCCCAAATTCGAGATCGTGCTCTACAGCGGGGTACTCGCGCCCGCGAACCTGCCGCCGGCGGTGCTGAACAGACTGAACGCGGAACTGGCGAAGGTGGTGAACCTGCCGGAGATGAAGGACGTCTACAACAACCTCGGCGCGCAGCCCATGACCAACTCGCCCGAGCAGTTCGCCGCGCACATCAAGTCGGAGATCGGCAAGCTCGGCGCGGCGGTCACGGCCTCGGGTGCTAAGCTAGACTGAGCATTCCCGAGGAGATCCGTATGGCCAGCACGCTGCTGCCGAAAAACCCGCGCTACGACTATTCACCCATCGTCGAGCGCAAGGACTATTCCTGGCCGGGCGGCAAGCGGCTCGCGTTCACGATCACCACCAACATCGAGGTCTTCGCCTTCGGTGCCGGCAAGGGCCACGACCCGGCCAAGACCGGCGAACCGCAGACGCACCGCAACTACGCGTGGCGTGACTATGGCAACCGGGTCGGCATCTGGCGCCTGTTCGAGCTCGCGGACGAACTCAAGCTTCCGCTCGCGCACAACACCAACAGCCTGCTCTACGACTACTGCCCGCAGATCCTCGACGCGGCGCGCAAGCGCAGCGACGAGATCGTGGCGCACGGCCGCACCAACGCGGAGGACCTGCGCGGCGTGTGGCAGGACGACGAGGCGCGGCTGATCCGCGAGGTGACCGACACCATCGCGCGCCACGAAGGCGCCCGGCCGCAGGGCTGGATGGGCGCGGGCGCCTACGAGTCCCCATACACGCCGGATCTCCTGAAGGAGGCGGGCTACACCTACCTCATGGACTGGCCGATGGACGACCAGCCGGTGTGGATGCGCACGCGCGCGGGGCCCCTCCTGTCGGTGCCGTACCCGGTGGAGCTGAACGATTCGCAACAGAACATCCACCGCAAGCACTCCGCACGCGAGTTCTGCGACATGGTGATGGACCAGTTCGAGGAAATGATCGTCGAGTGCACGCGACGGCCGCTGGTGATGAACGTGTCGGTCCACCCGTACGTGTTCGGCCAGCCGTACCGGCTGCATCCCCTGCGCAAGACTCTGCAGGCGATCCGCGCCCATGCGCTCGCCGAGCGCATCTGGTTTTGCCAGCCGCGCGAGATTGCCGCGCATTGCCTCACGCTGCCGCCGGGCACGGTGCCGGGCAGTTGATTCAGGGCAGTTTGACGGCCGCTTTCACGCCCGCCGGCAGCGGCCCGTCGTGCACGATCTCCAGCACGCGCTCGAGCAGCGCCTGCGCCGCCGGCGACAGCGCGCGGCCGCGGCGCGTGATCAGGCAGATTTCGCGGTCGAGCGCGGGTTCCGTGAGCGGGCGGAACACGAGCCCTTCCAGCGGCGCCTCGAGCGCGGTCAGCGCGGGCAGCACGGAGATGCCGAGTCCCTGCTTCAGCATCGCCAGCAGCGAATGGCTGCTGGAGGTTGCGTAACGCGCCTCGCGCAGCGTCGCCGGCAGGCCGGGCACCTCCTTCAGCATCGCGTGGATGCCGGTATCGTCGGCGAGCCCGATGAAGGGCTGGTCGCGCAACTGCTTCCAGGCGAGGCTGCGCTGCCTCGCCAGCGGATGATCGGTCCGGCAGACAAGCCCGAAGCGGTCGCGCAGCAGCGGCCGGAATTCGAGATTCGGGTCTTTCGTCCACGGGCTCGTCAGGCCGAAATCGGCGCCGCTGCCCAGCACCATCTGCTGCACCAGGCCCGAACCGGCGTCGCGTACCGCGATGCTGATGTTCGGGAAGTCTTGGCCGAAGCGCGCGATCGCCGGCGTCAGGATGTGCGCGATCACGGACGGTGCGGCGGCAATGCTGACGTGTCCGCGCTGGCGCCCGGCCACCGCCCGCACGTCGGCGATCGCCGCGTCGAAATCACGCAGCAGGCGCTCCGCCACTGGCAGGAAACCGACGGCGTCCTGTGTCAGGCTCACCCGCCGGGTCGTGCGGTCGAAGAGTTTGAGGCCCAGCGCCTGTTCGAACTGCTGGATGGTGGCGGTCAGCGAGGAGGGCGTGACGTAGAGCCGCGCGGCGGCCTGGGTGAAGCCGCCGCCCTCGGCCACGGCCACGAAACTGCGCAGGTGCTTGAGGGAGATCGGGCCTTTCTGATTATTCGCCATAGCGTAATAATAAATCGTAATTTCCCATTTGTGATAAGAATCACGCAGTTCTACCATCGGGGTCCGTCCGGTCTTGCGGACGCTTCCGGACCTCTCCCCATGGGTTTCTTCGCTCCCCGGCTCGACCGCATCAAGCATTCCCCCAGCAACGCCGCCGCCCAGCGCGTGCGCGAACTGCGCGCCGAAGGCCGCGACGTCATCGGGCTCACCATCGGCGAGCCGGATTTCGACACGCCGCCGAACGTGAAAGCGGCGGTGATTCGCGCGATGGAGCGCAACGAAACCAAGTACACGACGGTGGACGGCACCGACGCGCTGAAGGACGCGATCTGCGCCAAGTTCAAGCGCGAGAACGGCCTGGTTTACGCGCGCGACCAGGTGACGGCCGGCACCGGCGCGAAGCAGATCGTGTTCAACGCGATGATGGCGACGGTGTCGGCGGGCGACGAAGTCGTGGTGCCCGCGCCGCACTGGGTGTCGTACCTCGACATGCCGCTGGTGGCGGACGGCACGCCGGTGTCGGTGCAGTGCGGCCCGGAAACGGGCTTCAAACTCACGCCGGCGGCGCTGGAGAAGGCGATCACGCCGCGCACCAAGTGGCTGCTGCTCAACTCGCCGTGCAATCCGACCGGGGCGGTGTATTCGGCCGCGGAGCTGAAAGGCCTGGCCGAAGTGCTGCTGCGCCATCCGCACGTCTGGGTGCTGTCGGACGACATCTACGAACACCTGCTGTTCGACGGCGTGAAGTTCGCGACCATCGCGCAGGTCGAGCCGCGGCTCTTCGATCGCACGCTGACGGTGAACGGCGCATCGAAGGCCTACGCGATGACCGGCTGGCGCCTGGGCTATGCCGGCGGCCCCCAGGCCCTCATTAAAAACATGGCGAAGCTGCAGTCGCAGAGCACGTCTAATCCGTCGTCGATCAGCCAGGCCGCCGTGATCGAGGCGCTGAACGGCCCGCAGGACCTGATTCCCGAGCGCGCGCGGTCGTTCCAGAAACGGCGCGACCTCGTGCTGGCGGCGCTGGCCGAGGCGCCCGGGCTTGAATGCTTCCGTCCGCAGGGCGCGTTCTACATGTGGGTGAGCTGCGCGGGGACGCTCGGCAAGCGCACGCCCGAAGGCAAGATCATCGCCACCGAGCAGGACTTCGTGCTGCACATGCTGGACCGCGGCGTCGCCGTCATCCAGGGCGAGGCCTACGGGGTGTCGCCGTACTTCCGCATGTCGATCGCCACCGCGGAAGCCGAACTAGAAGAAGCCTGCCGCCGCATCAAGCGCGCAGCCGTCGAGCTGGCGTGAACGCCGCGGCGCGGCCGTTGCTGATGACACCGGCCGCCGTGCGCGGCCTCACCGCGCGCAACCGCGTGGTGGTGTCGCCGATGTGCCAGTACTCGTCGGCCGACGGCGGGCCCGGCGACTGGCACCTCGTGCACCTGGGCAAGTTCGCACTGGGCGGCGCCGGCATCGTGTTCTGCGAGGAGACCGCGGTCGAGGCGCGCGCCCGCAAAACGTACGGTTGCGCCGGCATCTACAACCCGCAGCACGTGCCGATGTACCGCCGGATCACCGGCTTCCTGCGCGGGCACGGCGCCATACCCGCGATGCAGCTCGGTCATGCGGGCCGCAAGGCGGCGTGCGGGCCGCCATGGACGAACTTTGCGCCGCTGACGGCGGCGGACGCGGCGAAGGGGATGGCGCCGTGGCAGCCGATCGCGCCCAGTGCCGTACCGCCGCGCGCGGAAGCGCAGGTGCCGCACGCGCTGACGCCCGCCGAAATCCGCGCGACGCTCGCCGCCTGGCGCGAGGCAACGTTGCTCACGCTGGACGCAGGCTTTGACCTGATCGAAATCCACGGCGCGCACGGCTATCTCATTCATCAATTTCTGTCGCCGCTGGCGAACCAGCGCACCGATGGCTACGGGGGCGACCTCGCCGGCCGCATGCGCTACGCGCTGGAAGTGGCGGAAACCGTGCGGGCAGCGGTGCCTTCGGCGACGCCGCTGTTCTTCCGTGTGTCGGCGGTCGACGGCGAGGGCGGCGCGTGGAACATGGACGACACGGTGGCGCTGGCCAAAGCGTTGAAGGAACGCGGCATCGACGTGATCTGCTGTTCCTCCGGCGGCATCAGCGGTCCGCTAAACATGGCGATCGTGCCGCGCACGCCGGGCTACCAGGTGCCGTATGCCGAGCGTGTGAGGAAGGAAGCCGGCCTCATGAGCTGCGCGGTGGGCCTCATCACCGAGCCCACGCAGGCGGAGGCCATCCTGCAGGCGGGCCAGGCCGACTTCATCGCACTCGCGCGCGAGCTCATGTACAACCCGAACTGGCCGGTGCACGCCGCGAAGGCGCTGGGCGATCCGGATTACCTCGACCTGCTGCCTGAGGCCTACGCCTGGTGGCTCAAGCGGCGGGAGAAGATCAGGGAGATTTCTTGAGTGCCGTCATTCCGACGAAAGCCGGAATCCAGGAGGGCGGACATGAAACAACCCTGCGTCTACATTCTTGCAAGCAAAAGAAACGGAACCTTGTACGTTGGTGTCACCTCGGACCTGATCAAACGCGTATGGGAACACAAGGAAGATGTGGTACCCGGTTTCACGAGGCGGTACGGGGTGCATCGATTGGTGTGGTTCAAAGTACACGAGACGATGGACGCAGCGATCACGCGAGAGAAGCAGCTCAAGGAATGGCAAAGGCAATGGAAGCTGAAGCTGATCGAGGAGTCCAATCCGGATTGGCGGGATCTTTATTCCGAGATTGTTTAAACGTTCTGGATTCCGGCTTTCGCCGGAATGACGGATCGGGGAAGGCGGCGGTCTTCCGGATTGCTGTCACCCCGGCAAAAGCCGGAGTCCAGAAAGCAACTTACATTCATGCAATGGATATCCAGTGAACAAGCGAACCAGCAGCAAACCCTCCACCCTCCGCATCGCCGTCGACATCGGCGGCACCTTCACCGACGGCCTCGCCGTCCTCAACCCCGGCGGCCGCATCTGGGTCGGCAAGACGCTGACTACGCCGCACGACCCGGGCGAGGCGGTCAGCACCGTCATCGTCGATCTGCTGCGCCAGATGACCTCCGTCGCGGCTGCCGCGAAGGCGCCGGTGACCGAGGTCGTGCACGGCACGACGCTCGTCACCAACACGCTGATCGAGCGCAAGGGTGCGCGCACCGGCCTCATCGTGACCAAGGGCACGCGCGACGTGCTGACGATCGCGCGCGAGATCCGCTACGAACTGTACGACCTCAACCTCGAAATTCCGACGCCGCTGGTGCCGGACGCGCTGCGCCTCGAAGCCAACGAACGGCTCGACGTCGAAGGCCGGGTCGTCACCCCGCTGGACGATGCGGAAATCGCGCGGGTGCTCGACCATCTCGGCAAGCTGGACATCGAAGCCGTTGCCGTGTGCTTCCTCCACGCCTACGTGACCGACACGCACGAAAGGAAGCTGCAGGCCGCCATCCGCAAACGCTTCCCGAAGATGGCGGTCTCCGTTTCCTCCGGCATTGCGCGCGAGATCCGCGAATACGAACGCATGTCCACCACGACGGCGAATGCCTACGTGCAGCCCCTGGTGGCCGAGTATCTGGCCCGTCTCGACACGCGCGTGCACGAACTCGCGCCCAGGGCGCCGCTGCGCATCATGGTGTCGAGTGGCGGCTTCACCTCGGGCAAGGCCGCGGCGGAGAACCCGATCCTGCTGCTGGAGTCGGGTCCGGCGGGCGGCGTGCTGTCTGCGCTGAACACCGCGCGCAACAACGGCATCAACGAAATCCTCGCCTTCGACATGGGCGGCACCACCGCAAAGGCCTGCGTGGCTGTCGGCGGCGAACCGCTGATCGCGCACAGCTTCGAGTGCGCCCGCGTGTCGCGCTTCAAGAAGGGCTCCGGCCTGCCGATCCTGATCCCCAGCATCGACCTGATCGAGATCGGCGCGGGCGGCGGCTCCATCGCGCACGTGAACGATCTCGGCCTGCTCAACGTCGGCCCGGAATCCTCGGGCGCGGTGCCGGGCCCGGCCTGTTACGGGCAGGGCGGCACGGCGGCCACTGTTACGGACGCCGACCTGATGCTCGGCTACCTCAACGCCGATAACTTCCTCGGCGGCGAGATGAAGCTGCGGCGCGACCTCGCGCAGGCGGCCCTGCAGAAACTGGCCACGAAGCTGAAGCTGACCCCGGTGCAGGTGGCCTGGGGCATCTGCAACATCGTCAACGAGAACATGGCGTCCGCCGCGCGCATCCACATCGCGGAGAAGGGTTTCGATCCGCGCGAGTTCACGATGGTCGGCACCGGCGGCGCCGGGCCCGTGCACGTCGTCGAAGTGGCGCGCAAGTTGCGCATCCCTCGCGTGCTGGCGACCATCGCCGCCGGCGCGGGTTCGTGCCTCGGCTTGCTCGCAGCCCCCGCACGGGTGGACCGGTCGTGGTCGAACCCGACGCTGGTGGCCGAAATCGACTGGGCCAAGGTGAACTCGGTCTACGGCGAACTGCGGGCCGATGCGGAAGCGGAACTCAAGTCGGCGGGTGCCTCGACCGCCGCGCTCGACTGGTTCATCGGCGCCGAAATGCGCTACGCAGGCCAGGGCCACAATGTCTCGGTGTCGCTGCCGTGGCGCAAGATCACGCCCGCGTTCGCGCCGGTGCTGCTGAAGGAGTTCGAACAGCGCTACCGCCAGCTCTACGGGCATCTCGTCCCGGGCGCCGCGCCGCAGGTCATCACCTGGCGGCTGACCGGTCGCTCGCCGGTGAAGAGTCACCAGTTCACCTGGGGCGACATGAGCCGGATTTCGGCCAAGCCCGTCCTGCGCGGCAAGCGCGAGATCTTCCTGCCGACCAAGGGCAAGTTCGGCGCGGTGCCGGTCTACGACCGCTATTCCCTCAAGCCCGGCACGCGTATCAATGGGCCGGTCATCCTCGAAGAACGCGAATCCACGCTGGTGGTGCCGGTGAAGTCGGAGGTGAAGATCCTCAAGGACTACACCGTGTCGGTCACGATCAAGGAATTTGAATGACGTTTTTTGCCGCCAAGACGCCAAGGACGCCAAGAAATGCGATGAAACACTGGTTTTCCGATCTCTGATGCCGGTTTCCTTGGCGTTCTTGGCGCCTTGGCGGCTGATTTTCCTGAATCGAAGGGAATGATGATGAAAAAGATGAAACTCGACCCCGTCTCGCTGGAGATCCAGTGGAAGCGCCTCGTCAGCATGGTCGACGAGGCCTCCGCCGCCTTCGTGCGCACCTCGTTTTCGCTGCTGGTACGCGAGGCCAACGACTTCGCCGTGGTGCTGTGCGACGCGCAGGGACGCTCGATCGCGCAGTCGGTGCTGTCGATCCCGTCCTTCATCGGCACGCTGCCGGCGACGGTGAAACACTTCCTGAAAAAGTTTCCGGCGAAGACACTGAAGCCGGGCGACGTGATGATCACCAACGACCCGTGGATGGGCACCGGCCACATCCACGACGTGAACGTCGCGATGCCGATCTTCGACAAGGGCAGGCTCGTCGCCTTCGCGGCGGTGGTCAGCCACATGCCGGACATCGGCGGCCGCATCCGCAACGCCGGCATCCGCGACATCTATGAAGAGGGCCTGCAGATTCCGCCGCTGATGCTGATCCGCGGCGGCAAGCCCGAGCAGGGGCTGTTCGACATGATCGGACAGAACGTGCGCGTGCCGGAGCAGACGCTGGGCGACATCTGGGCGCAGGTCGCGGCCTGCAAGATGCTGGAGGAACGCCTGCGGCCGCTGCTGAAGGACACCAACCTGGAAGCGCTGGGCGCGGAGATCCGCCGCCGCTCGGAGGCGGCGATGCGCAAGAGCATCCGCGACGTGCCGGACGGCGTGTACCACGCGCAGACGCAGCACGACGGGTTCGAGGAGCCCATCCTCATCAACTGCACGGTGACGGTGAAGGGCGAGAAGCTGTCGATCGACTACACCGGTTCCAGCGCGCAGGTGCCGCGCGCGGTCAACGTGGTGCCGATCTACACCTTCGCCTATTCGGCGTTCGCGGTGAAGGCGCTGCTGTGCCCGGACGTGCCCAACAACGAAGGCAGCTTCACGCCGATCACCACCTCGGCGCCGCTCGGCTCCATCTTCAATCCGGTGTATCCGGCGGCGAGCGGCGGGCGCGGCATGATCGGCCACATGATGGTGCCGGCGATCCTGATGGCGCTGGCGAAGGTGCTGCCGGAGCGCGCGATCGCCGAGGGTTCCTCGAATTCCTCGATCAACGTGACCGGCGTGCAACGTGGCCGTCCCTACGCGGCGATCAATTTCATGAACGCGGGGCAGGGCGCGACCAAACACCGCGCCGGCTTCACCATGCTGTCCTTTCCGTCCAACCTCTCCAACACGCCGATCGAGATCTTCGAGCAGATGGCGCCCATTCGCGTCGTCGAGCGCAGCATCCGGCGCGGCAGCGGCGGCGCGGGCGCGAAGCGCGGCGGCGACGGCCTGCGTTTCGAGGTGGAAGTCGCGGCCGACGAGCCGATGATGGCGTCGATGATCATGACGCGCTTCAAGTCCGCGCCCAAGGGCATCTTCGGCGGCGAAGCGGGCAAGGTCGGCGGTCTGCGCCTGAACGGCAAACCGATCGATCCCGCCGACCATCACGTGCTGAAGAAGGGCGACCGCGTGGTGATGGAAACGGCGGGCGGGGGTGGTTACGGCAAGGTATCCTGACCGGGTGGTTTAACGGCTGAAGGAGATGACATGAACAACGACGTGCGCCGCATCGGCGTCCTGATTCCGCCCGGCAACATCGCGATGGAGCGCGAACTGCCGATCCACGCGCCCGAGGGCGTGGTGGTCCATTTCAACCGGATGTCGCGGCCGGGGTCCGGCATCACGCGCGAATCCCTGCTGGCGATGATGGATTCCGTGGACCGCTCGGCCTACGACCTCGCGCAGGCACAGCCGGAGGTCATTCTCTACGGCTGCACCAGCGGCAGCTTCCTGTCGGGCCCCGGCCGCGAGGACGAGCTCGCGATCCGCATCACCAAGGGCACCGGCATCGCCGCCTATACGACCTCCACCGCGGTCATCCGCGCGCTGGAGGCGGTGGGCGCGAAGCATGTGTTCATGCTGACACCGTATCCGGACGACGTGAACGAGCATGAGATCGGTTTCCTGCGTTTCCGCGGCATCAGCGTCATCGCCTCCGATGCCTTCCGCTGTCCCACGAGCGAGGCCATCCGCAAGGTGTCCTCCGAGATGGTCGTCGAGCGACTGCTCGCGCACCGCGAAGCCATCGCGGACACCGACACCGTGTTCATCAGCTGCACCAACCTGCTGGCGTTAGACCAGATCGAACGGCTGGAGCAGGAACTCGGCAAGCCTGTGGTCACCTCCAACCAGGCGAGCCTGTGGATCGCGCTGGCGCACCTTGGCGTGGCGACCGACCGCATGGCGGCCGGATCCTTGTTCCGTCTGAAGGGCGCTGCCCGTACGCGTGCGGCATGAGCGGGGCGGCCCGCTTCAGTCTGCAATCCATCGGCACGGTACGCTCGCCGCAGAACCAGATGTCGCAAGGCGGCTGGGCGCGCATCGACTCCGTCATCGAACTCCTGCCGGAATTCGTGCCCGGCCTGAAGCGGCTGGAGGATTTTTCGCACGTGATCGTGACCTTCGCGCTGGACCGCGCGCAGTTCGATCCGGCACAGCATCTGCACCGGCGGCCGCGCGGGCAGGCGGATGCGCCCGAGCTTGGTGTCTTCGCCCAGCGCACCAAGTACCGGCCCAATCCCATCGGGATCACCACCGTGGAACTGCTCGGCATCGACGGCGGGCGGGTGCGGGTGCGCGGACTCGATGCGCTCGACGGCACGCCGGTGCTCGACCTCAAACCCTACATCCCGATGTTCGACCGGGTCGAGTCGCCGCGGGTGCCGGCGTGGGTGGATCTGATCATGGACGGATATTTCTAGGGGGTACTCTGCTTCGCCAGTAGAATTCCTGCAGGCACACCCGCCGGCAACCACGGTCGCCATGGACAAGAACATTTCGCTGCACGGCGTGGCGCTCGCTTTTTTTCTGCTGACGGCGGGCCCGGCCCACGCACTCGACTATCCGGTCAAACCGGTGCGCTTCGTGATCCCGTTTCCCGCGGGCGGCTTTTCGGACATCCTCGGAAGATTCCTCGGGCAGCGGCTGTCGGAAACCACCGGCCAGCCGGTCATCAACGACAATCGTGCCGGCGCCAGCGGCAACATCGGCGCCGAGATCGTCGCCAGGGCGCATCCCGACGGCCACACGCTGCTGATCAACAGCTTCAATTTCGTGGCGAATCCGGGCGTGATGTCGCTGTCCTTCGATCCCATCAAGGACTTCGCCGCCGTCAGTCTGATTGCGGACGGGCCCCCGCTGGTGGTGACGGTGGCCGCCTCGTCTTCGTTCCGGTCGGTGAAGGAGCTTGTCGCCTATGCGCGCGCCAACCCGGGACGGCTGAATGTCGCCTCGTCGGGCGCCGGCACCACGTCGTCGCTCGCCATCGACCTGCTGAGTTCCATTGGGGGCCTCAAAGTCATCGAAGTCCCCTACAAGGGCGCCTCGCCCGCCCTGACGGCGGTCCTGAGCAACGAGGTCGCAGTGAGCTTTCCGAATCTGCCCGCCATCCTGCCGCTGCTGGGCAGCGGTCGTTTGCGGGCGCTGGGCGTGACGAGCCTGCAGCGCACGGGTTCCCTGCCCGACGTGCCCACCATGATCGAGGCGGGATTGCCGGGGTACGAACTCGACGGGTTCCTGGGGGTGCTGGCGCCTGCGCCCACGCCGCAGCCGATCATCAAGGCATTGCACGACAGGCTGATCGCCATCACCCGGGAGCCCGCGTTCATGGACCGCCTGAAGGAGTACGGGATGCGGCCCATCGGCAGCACGCCCGCCGAGTTCAAGGCGTTCCTGCAGGCGCAGATTTCGAAATGGAATGCCTATCAGAAAGGCAAAGCCCAGGGCACGCCACGCAAGTCGTGAGCGTTTCCGGTTTTTCACGCTGACGCAGGGGAGTGGCAATGACCGAACGTGATCTCGAGTCGGAACTGGAAGACGTCCGCAAGTACAGCAAGGAATACTACGGCGAAATACTGGAATCGTACGAGCGGCTCGCGCGCTACCGTCCCGAAGTCATGGTGGACTGGGTCAAGCTGCGCCGGACCGTGTTCGAGTCCAAGGACCCCGATGGGCTGAGCCTGCGGGAGATCGAATTGCTCGCGACGGCGGTGGAAATCATCGCGCACAAACCCAATCCGGACCGCCATGCAAAGCTCGCGATCGATGCAGGCGCCACCGTCAAGCAGGTCGCCGACATGGTCAGCCTGTGCATCGTGCTCGGCGGGATGATGACCTATATCGTCTCGGGCCAGCACGCACTGAAGGCCGCCGAGGCGCGGGCCAAGGAACTCGGACGTCCCTGACGCAGCCGCTGTTCTAGCCGGGCGGAGGGGCGGGCGCGAAGTCCTTCAGGATCTCGAAGCCGAACAGGCCGCGGGCGACGCCGATGCGCACGGCCTTGGCGCCCTTGAGCGCTTCCGCCGCGTCCTTGTCGATCAGGTAGCGTTCGAAGCGGCCGTCCGGCAGCTTCACCCCCACGTGCCAGCGGTCGCCGCGGCCTTCCTCGACCAGGTCGACCATGCCGGTCAGCACGGTGTCGGTCGGCGTGGAAAAACTGCGGTTCAGCCATGACGCGGCGGTGCAGGTGAGGACCCCGGCGATCAGCGCGGCGAGCCATGGCTGGCGGTAGGCGCCCGCGATGCGGAAGGCCGGCGTGAGCTTGAAGGTCTGCGTCCAGCCGATGAAGCCCGCGAGGGAACCCGAGAAGAACGCCAGGGTGAAGAAGCGCCAGCCGTCGATCACGTTGTCGTAGTGCGGGCCCTCGCGCACCAGCGCGATGCCGGCGAGGATCAGCGTGCCGAGCAGCAGGCCGTTCAGGGTCTTGTCGCGCGGGGTATTTTGCGGAGTCACCATGGTCAGCGCAGGCGCGCGAACGCCTGTTCGAGATCAGCGATCAGGTCGGCCGTGTCTTCCAGCCCGATGTGCAGGCGCACCAGCGGTCCGCCCGGGTTCCACTGGGTCGCGGTGCGCCCCTTGGTCACGTCCGTGCGGATCGCGAGGCTCTCGAAGCCGCCCCAGCTCGAACCGATGCCGAAGAGTTTCAGCGCATCGATCGCCGCGCCGACTTTTTCCCAGGCGACCGGCTTCAGGACCAGGCCGAACAGCGAAGCCGCACCGCGGAAATCGCGCTTCCACACCGCGTGGCCGGGGTCGCTTTCCAGCGCGGGATACAGCACGCGCAGCACTTCCGGGCGCTGCTCCAGCCAGCGGGCGACGGTGAGCGCGCTTTCCTGCTGGTGGTTCATGCGCACGCCGATCGTCCGCAGCCCGCGCAGCGCGAGGTAGCAATCGTCGGGGCTGACGCAGGTGCCGAAGTCGGCGACCGTGCGGCGCACCGGCAGCCAGTACTTCTCGTTGGTGACGATCAGCCCCATCAGCACGTCGGAATGGCCGCCGACGTACTTGGTGCCGGCGTGGATGGAGACGTCCACGCCATGCTCGAAGGAACGGAAGAAGTACGGCGTGCCCCAGGTGTTGTCGGCCAGCACCGGGATGCCGTGGGCGTGCGCGGCCTTGGCGATGGCCGGAATGTCCTGCATCTCGAAGGTCAGCGAACCGGGCGCCTCGCAGTAGACGACGGTGGTGTTCTTGCGGATCAGCTTCCCGATGCCCGCGCCGATGCGCGGGTCGTAGTACTCGACTTCCACGCCGAACGGTTTGAGCCGACGCTCGCAAAAGTTGCGGCAGGGGCCGTAGGTGCTGTCCACCATCAGGATGTGGTCGCCGGCCTTGGCGAAGGCGCATAGCGCGATGGTGATGGCGGCGAGTCCCGACGGCACCGCCACCGCGGCGTAACCGCCCTCCAGCGTCGCCACCGCGTCTTCCAGCGCAAAGGTGGTCGGCGTGCCGTGCACGCCGTAGCGCATGGACTTGTAGTTGTCCGGGTCGCGCGATTCGTAGGTGGCGACGTCCGGAAACAGCACGGTCGAGCCGCGGAACACCGGCGGATTGACGAGGCCGGCCGAGCGCTGGAGATCGCGCTCGAGATGGACGAGGAGGGTGTCGGGTTTGAGGTTCTTGTCGAGGGGCATGGGGGGCTGTCGTGTTGTGGCCCGTCATTCCAGCGAAAGCTGGAATCCAGGGAGCCAGGGATTCTCAATGGATTCCAGCTTTCGCTGGAATGACAGTCTGCGTTACTCCGGCTGTATGCCCGCGGCTTTCACCACCGCCGCCCACTTCTTCACTTCGGCGGCGATGAAGGCCTTGAACTGGTCGGGCGGCATCGTGCCCGGATCGAGGGCAAGCGTGATGAAGCGCTCGCGGACGTCGGGCAGCGTTGCCGCGCGGATCATCTCCGTGGACAGCACCTTCAGCACCGGCGCCGGCAGGCCGGCCGGCGCCTGGAAGCCGTACCAGTTGGCGGCCTCGAAGTCCTTCACGCCCAGTTCCTCGAAGGTCGGCACGTCCGGCGCGCCGATCGAGCGCTTTTTCGTGGAGACGGCAAGCGCGCGCAGCTTGCCGGCTTTCACCTGCGGCATCGCGCCGGGGGTCGTCGTGAACGTGGACTGGATCTGGCCCGCCAGGACATCGGCGAGCGCGGGACCGGTGCCTTTATAGGGAACATGGACGAGGTCAACGCCGGCCCGCAGCTTGAACAGTTCGCCGACGATGTGAGTGGTGGCGCCGGTGCCGCCCGAAGCCAGCACGATCTTGCCCGGCTGGGCCTTCGCCAGTTCGATAAAGGCCTTCAGGGTTTGCGCCGGGACGGCCGGATGCACCACGAGCATCAGCGGCGAGGACGCGACCAGCGCGATCGGCGTGAAGTCCTTGATCGGGTCGAACGGGACCTTGCGCAGGATGCTCGGGTTGATCGTGTGCGGCGTGTCGGACAGGATCAGCGTGTAGCCGTCCGGCGCGCTCTTGGCCGTGATCTCGGTGCCGATCATGCTGGCGGCGCCGGGGCGGTTGTCCACCACGATGGTCTGCCCGAAGCGCTCGTTCAGCTTCTGGCCGATGATGCGCGTCACCGCGTCGGTGCCGCCGCCTGGGGCGTACGGCACGATGATGCGGATCGGCTTGTTCGGGTACTCGTCGGCGGCGCCGGCGCTGGTGCACGTGGCGGCGGCGGCCAGCAGGACAATGGTGGCGGTGTGCTTGATGGTCATGCGCTCTCCCTGAGAGTAGTAAGGTCGGCCTGCCGCGCCCAGTCGCGGACGCTGGCCAGCACGGTCTGGATTTCCTCCGGGGTGTTGTACAGGTGGTGCGAAAAGCGCAGCCGGCCCTGCCGCAGTGACGCGCGGATGTTGTTGCGGGCGAGGTGCCCGGCGAGCGACTGGATGCCGGCCGCAGCGCGGGGCGAAGGACGGCGCAGGCCCGCCAGCACGAGATGCGAACGGTGGGCTTCCACCATGCCGCTCACCAGCGGTATGCCGTGCTCGCGCAGGCCCGCATCGAGCGCGCGCGACAGCGCCATGACATGCCGTTCGATCGCCGGCACACCCACGTCGAGCAGGATGTCGAGCGAGGCGCCGACGGCGTTCGCGCTCGAATAGTTGCCGCTGCCGAGGTCGAAACGCCGTGCGCCCGGCATGAGCCGGTAATCCTCGCCGCCTTTTTCGCCTTCGTGGGCATCGCCGAGGTCCACGCTGAAGCGGCCGAGGTAGGCCGGGCGCAGTTGTTCCGCCAGCGCGCGGCGCACGAACAGGAAGCCCAAGCCGTACGGACCGCACAGGTACTTGGAGGCGCCGACGGCCAGCGCGTCGATCTGCGCGGCATGCACGTCGAGCTCGAGCACGCCGACCGACTGGGCGCCGTCGACCAGCAGCACGATGCCGCGGCTGCGACAGGCGGCGCCGAGCCTCGCGAGATCCGTGCGTGCGCCGGTGGAGAACGTGACCGACGAGACGATGACGAGCCGGGTGCGCGCGTCCATTGAGGCGATGATCGCCTCCGCGGGGATCGACATATCCTCCGCGGGCGACACCACCTTCACGTCGATGCCGTGGCGGTCGCGCATGTTGTAGAGCGTGTAGACGCCGTTCGGATGCTCGATTTCCGTGCATACGATGGCGTTGTCGCCGCGTTGCCACGGCAGCGACGCGGTGAGGATGTTGAGCCCTTCGGACACGTTGCGCGTGAGCGTGACCTCGTCGGCTTCCGCGTGCAGCAGGCGCGCGACCTTGCCGCGCGTGGTTTCGGCCGCGTCGAACACGCCGCCGTGTTCCTTGGCGGCGCCGCGCATGCGCGTCTCGTAGTAGGCGAGCGCGGCATCGCGCGCGGCCGCGGGCAGCAGGCAGCGCGCGGAGTTCTCGAGGTAGATGACCTCGCTCGCGCCCGGAAACTGCGCGCGTGCGTGCGTGAAGGCATCGACGGGAGGACGGGGATCGTTCATGGGCGCTGGAGAAACAGCAGGATGGCTTCGAGCATGACGTTGGCGGCGAGGAATGCGGACATGCCGCCCACGTCGTGCGGCGGACTGATGGTGTTCACGTCGAACGCTACCACGTTCAGGCCGTGCAGTCCGCGCATGAGCGCCAGGCCTTCGCGCGCGGAGAGGCCGCCCCACGACGGCGCGCACACGCCCGGCGCGCACGACGGATCGAACACGTCCATGTCCCAGCACACGTAGACGGGCCGCGCGCCGACCTTCGCGTGCATGTGCGCGGCGAGCCCGGCGATGCCCATGTTCTCGATCTGGGCCATGCGCACCACTTCGTAGCCGAGGCGCTCCGCCGTGGCCAGGATGCCGGGCATGCGGAAAGTGCCGCGGATGCCCGCATGCAGCGAATGCGCGGGATCGACCAGCTTCTCCTCCGCCGCGCGGGTGAAGGTGGTGCCGGTGTCGTGGCCGGTCTTCGGTTCGGGGTTGGAATCGGTGTGCGAATCGATGTGCAGCACGACGAGGCCCGGATGGCGCTTCGCCGCCGCGCGCAGTTGCGGCAGCGTCACCGCGCCGTCGCCGCCCATGGTCAGCGGCCAGGCGCCGGCGTCGAACACGGCGCCGATCACGCGCTCGATCTTCGCGAAGGCGTCGTCGATCTGGCCGGGCACCACGTCCACGTCGCCCCAGTCCGCGACGTCCAGCTTCGCCAGCGGATCGAAGTCGAACTCCGGCGGGTTGTACGGTCGCAGCAGCAGCGACTGCTCGCGGATCGCCGTGGGCCCCAGCCGCGCCCCGATGCGGAGCGGATGCGCGCCGGTGTCGAAAGGCAGGCCGACGATGCCGACTTTGGAGGCCTTGCGCGCCTCCGGGCCGGGCACGCGCATGAAGGCGCCGGCGCGGCGCAGCGGGAGGGCTTTGGGGTCGGTCATGTCAGTCGAGCTTGATGTTGGCGGCCTTCACGACCTTCGCCCAGCGCTCGTAGTCGGCGCGGATGTACTGGCCGAGCTGGTCGGGGGTCATCGGCGTCGGGATCAGGCCCTGCGCGAGCAGCTTGTCCTTCACGTCGGGCGCGGCGAGCGCGCGGATGGCCTCGGTGTTGAGTTTCGCGATGATGTCTTTCGGCGTTCCCGTCGGTGCCATCAGCGGATACCAGTTCAGCGCGTCGTAGCCGGGCAGACCGGATTCCGCGATCACCGGCACGCCGGGCAGGGCTTCGTATGGCTTCGTGCCGGACACGCCGATCGCGCGCAGCTTGCCGGACTTCACGAGCGCCACGACGGAAGGATCGGAGAACGTGAGGTCCGCGTGGCCGCCCATGATGTCGGCGATGGCGGGCGCCGTGCCCTTGTAGGGGATGTGGACCATCCTGATGCCGGCCATCACGTTGAACAGTTCACCCGCGAGGTGCTGGCCGGTGCCGGCGCCCCCGGAGGCCATGTTGAGTTTGCCCGGGTTGGCCTTGGCCAGCGCGATCAGCTCCTTTGCGTTCTTCGCCGGCACCGAGGGATGCGCGATGACGATGTAGGGCATGGTCACCAGCATCGTCACCGGGGCGAGGTCGCGCAGCGGGTCGTAGCCGAGCTTGGGGAACAGCAGCGGCGCGACGGCGACCGACCCTGGCCCCGCGACCAGCAGCGTGTAGCCGTCCGGCACCGCCTTCGCGACGAGCTCCGCGCCGATGGTGCCGGCCGCGCCCGCGCGGTTGTCGATCACCACCGGCTGCGCGAGGTATTCGGACAGCTTCTGGCCGACCGTGCGCGCGGTGAGGTCCACCCCGCCGCCGGGCGGGAAGGGCACGACGATGCGGACGGCCCTGGAGGGGTAGGGCTGGGCGTACGCGCTCGCGGCGGAGAGGGTGATGGTGGCCAGCACGAGCCTTAAAGTGGTCTGCATGAGCATCTCCATTGCGTCAATGGATTCCCGCCTGCGCGGGAATGACGG
The DNA here is from genome assembly GCA_050741255.1 of Burkholderiales bacterium. Lineage (GTDB taxonomy): Bacteria > Pseudomonadota > Gammaproteobacteria > Burkholderiales > SG8-41 > CAZXNF01. The sequence goes on from JBOIEQ010000028.1 coordinate 28,354, forward strand.
CCTGAAATTTCCACCGTCCTTGCACTAGGTTTGTCATCCCCGCGCAGGCGGGGATCCATTGAAAGCGTGAACCGTCGTTATAACCCGTAAATCTTTTTCGCCTGTTCCGCCGTCACGATCCCGTTCTTCACGTCGCGCGCCACCGCCTCGCGCGACCGCGCCTTCGGGTCGCCGATGCCGCCGCCGCCGGGGGTTTCCACCACCACGCGGTCGCCGGCCGGGATGACCTGCCGGCCGAAGCCGCGCATCGTCTTGCCCGACTTCAGCGTCAGGCGCCCGCCGCCGCCGTTGCCGCCGCCCGCGCTGCCGCGCGCCGGATGCACGATGCGGTCGAAGGTCGCCGAGATGATCATGGGTGCTGCTTCGCCGTTCGCGATCTCCATGATCTGGCCGAGGCCGCCGCGGTGCTGGCCCGCGCCGCCGGAATCGGGCCGGTATTCCTTCTTCCAGTAGACGATCGGCGACAGCGTCTCCATGATCTCCACGGCGACGTTGCGGATACCGCTCGGAAATGAGGTCACGGACAGGCCGTCCTTGCCGGGGCGCGCGCCGGTGCCGCCGGTGTTGAAGCCGACGACGTTGAAGCGCGTCGCGCCCTTCAGTTGCGTCGGGTCGACGCCCTGCATCGTCTGTCCGCCGGCGAGGCGCACGTTCCACAGCGAGGACGTGCCCTCGGTCGGCACCTGCTCCGGCCGGGCCTGGCGCAGGCAGCCGAACACCATGTCGGGCAGCATCTGGCCGATGGTCGACCGCGCGGCCACGGCGAGCGGGAAGGGCGCGTTGACGATCGCGCCTTCGGGCGCCGTGACGCGCACCACCTCGAGCGAGCCGGCGTTGTTGGGGATGTGCGGGCCGATCACGCAGCGCACGCCGAAGGAGGTGTAGGCGTCGGTGTAGCTCTTGGGCACGTTGATGCCGTTGCTGACGGCATCGCTGGTGCCGGTGAAGTCGATGGCGATGCCTGTTTTCGCGACCGTCACCTTCGCCACGAGCGTGATGGGCTTGTCGTAGCCGTCGATCGTCATCGAGTACGACCAGGCGCCCTGCGGCCATTCGCGCACGGCGGCGAGCATCGCGGCGCGCGAGCGCGCGATGATGTGCGCGGACAGTTTTTCGATGTCCCTGAGCCGGTACTCGTCCATCATCGCCAGCAGCCGGCGTCCGCCGATTTCGTTGCACGCGACCAGGCCGTAGATGTCGCCTTCCACCTGCACCGGTTCGCGCACGTTCGCGCGCACCACTTTCAGCATGGTCTCGTCCATGCGGCCACGCGAGACGAGCCGCACGATGGGGATGAACAGGCCCTCGTGGTAGACCTGCGTGCCGTCGGCGGAGAGGCCCATGCCGCCGATGTCCACCACGTGCACGGTGGAGGCGAACAGCGCGACCATGCGTTTGCTTTTAAAGACCGGCGTCACCATCGTGAGGTCGTTCAGGTGGCCGGTGCCTTTCCAGGGATCGTTGGTCAGGAAGACGTCGCCCGGAAACATCGTGTGCGGGGGGTATTCCTGCAGGAAATACTTGACCGATTCGGCCATCGAGTTGACGTGCCCCGGCGTGCCGGTGACCGCCTGCGCCACCATGCGGCCGTCGGGCAGGAACACCCCGGCGGAGAGGTCGCCCGCCTCGCGCGTGGAGGCGCCAAACGCCGTGCGCACCAGCGTCTGCGCCTGTTCTTCCACGACGGAGAGCAGGCGGTTCCACATCACCTGCATCTGGATGTCGGCGAGCTTGCTCATGACGATCTCCCTTTCACCTTGCGCTTGTCCAGCACGATGTAGCCGAGGCTGTTGATCGAGGCGTCGAAATCCGCGGTCACCACCACCGTCGTCTGGTCCTCGACGATCAGCGCGGGACCGGCGACGCGCGCCCCCGGCGCCATAGAGGCCCGTTCGTAGACCGGCACGTCGCGCCACTTCGCGAGTTTCGGTTCGAATATGCGGCGTTTCGCGGACGGTTGGGCGGTCTTGCGGGGCAGGGCGCCGGCCCTGGGCGCGCGTTTCACCCTGGTGGACACCGTGACCGACCAGCTCATGATCTCCACCTCCATGTTCGGCACGGTGCGGCCGTAGAGCGCGCGGTAGGCGGTGTCGAAGCGGCGTTTCAGGCCCGCGATGTCCTTCGCGGCGAGCCTGCCGGCGGGCAGCGTCACCGCGATCTCATGGCCTTGTCCCGCGTAGCGCATGTAGGCGGCACGCACTGCCGCCAGCGGTGCATTACCCGCCGCGGCGCGCACGACGTCCGTTGCCTGCTTCGTCATGGCGTCGAGCAGGCGGTTCGCGTGCGCGGTGTCGAGCGTGGTGATGAACTGGTACCAGCTGCGCACGGCCTGGAACGCGACCGGCGCGGTGAGGAAGCCCAATGCCGAGCCCACGCTGGCGCCGACCGGAATGACGACGCGGGAAACGCCCAGCTTGTCCGCGAGCCGGGCGGTGTGCAGCGGCGCGGCGCCGCCGAAGGCGATCAGTGTGTAGTGTTCGACGGTCTTGCCGAGCTCCATGGCGTGCACGCGCGCGGCGTTCGCCATGTTCTCGGTGACGATCTCGGTGATCGCGAGGGCGCTCAGCGCGGCGTCCAGCTTGAGCGGCTTCGCCACGTCGCGCAGCACCGCGGCTTCCGCGCGTTTCGGTTCCAGCGTGACGCGACCGCCCGCGAAGCGCGTGGCATCGAGCAGGCCCATCGCGCAGTCGGCGTCCGTGACGGTCGCGTGCTCGCCGCCGCGCGCGTAGCACGCGGGGCCCGGCTCCGAGCCCGCGCTGTCGGGGCCGACCTGCACGCGTTCGAGATCGTCCACGCGGGCGATGGAGCCGCCGCCGGCGCCTATTTCCACCATCTCGATCACCGGGATGCGGATCGGCAGGCCGCTGCCCTTGAGAAAGCGGTACATGCGGCCGAACTCGAAACTGCGGGAAATCTCCGGTGTGTAGTCGTCGATGAAGCAGATCTTCGCGGTCGTCCCGCCCATGTCGAAGGACAGCGCGCGCGTCGCGCCGCAGCTCTCAGCGACGGTGCGCGCGAGGATGGCGCCGCCGGCCGGCCCGGATTCCACCAGCCGCACCGGCTCCGCCGCGCCCATGGCCAGCGTGCACAGCGCGCCGCCGGAGGTCATGAGGTACACCGGGCAGCGGATGCCCATCGTGGTCAGGCGCGCTTCCAGCCGGTTGAGATAACCGGCCATCACCGGCTGCACGTAGGCGTTGGCGCAGGTGGTGGAGATGCGCTCGTATTCGCGGATCTCGGGGCAGACGTCGGAGGACAGCGTGACCCACAGCTTGGGCAGCGCCTGCCGGAGAATCTCCCGCACGCGCTGCTCGTGCGCGGGATACAGGAAGCTCTGCAGGAAGGCGACGGCGACGCTTTCCACGCCTTCGCGTTCGAGGACCGGCACCAGCGCCGCGACCGCCGCCTCGTCGAGCGGGAGACGCACGCGGCCCTGCGCGTCGATGCGTTCCGGCACCGGCAGGCGCAGGGCGCGCGGCACCAGCGGCGCGGGCTTGTCGAGGAAGATGTCGTACTGCGCGAAGCGGTGTTCCCAGCCGATCTCGACCACGTCGCGGAAGCCCTCGGTGGTGAGCAGCGCCGTCTTCGCGCCCTTGCGCTCGATCAGGGCGTTGGTGGCGAGCGTGGTGCCGAGGATGAAGAGCCCGAGCGCGCCGGGCGCGATGCCGGCCCGCGCGAGGATTTCCTGCACCGCGGCGACCACCGCCTCCTCCGGCGCGCGCGGCGTGGTGAGCACCTTGCCGGTCCAGCGCCGGCCGCGCGCCTCCAGCACGATGTCGGTGAACGTGCCGCCGATATCGACGGCGAGCCGGGCGCCGGCGATGGCGACTTTTGCTGCTGACATGCGGAGAACCCTGAAAGGACGAGTGGGGGAGGGTGCTGCGGACGACCGTTCCGCCCGATGCGTTATTGTAACGAGGTTGTAACGGGGTTCGGCGGCCGTTCCCGCGACTCGCGCGGTGCGGCCATCCCCGCAAGCATCGTCACCGCCGGCGCGCGCCGGGAAAGGGCAGTCGTGTCGTCCGTCACCACCGGGTCCAGTGAAGCCATGCAGCGTATGACGGCCAGCGACGGGACCGGCATCGCCTACGTCGTCGACGACTTCACCGATCCGTGGCGGCCGGCGCCGACGCTCTTCCTGCTGCATTCCGCGATGAGCAGCCTGCGGCGCATGCGGGCGATGGTGCCGCATTTCGCGCGGCACTACCGCGTCGTACGGATGGACCTGCGCGGGCACGGCGCGTCGGACGTGCCGCCGCCCGACCGGCCGCTCACGCTCGAGCGCCTGACGCAGGACCTGCGGGAACTGATGGACCACCTGGACGTGCCGCGGGCGCACCTGCTCGGCGCCTCGGGCGGCGGCTATCTCGCGCAGCGGCTGGCGATCGCGGCGCCCGAACGGGTGGCGAGCCTCCTGTTGTTCGCTTCGCGGCCGGGGTTCAAGGACAGCCAGGGCGCGAAATGGATCCCCGAGATGGAACGCATCGGCCTGCGCGCCTTCATCGCGGCGACGATCGATGACCGCCTGCCGCCGGATCATGTCGGCCCGGCGCAGGTCGACTGGTTCCTCGACGAGATCGCGCGCAACGACGAAGCGTTCGTCAAGCGCTTCATCCTCTACATGACGACGCAATACTGGATGGACGATCTCGCGAAGATCCGCTGCCCGACCCTGATCGTCGCGCCGGGCGGAGACGCCATCGGCAACGCGTCGGCCTACGCCGACATGCAGCGGCGGATCCCGGGCAGCGAGTTAGTCGTTTACGACGGCGCGCACCACAACATCACCGACTATCTGCCCGATCGCTGCGCGCGGGATGCGGTGGAATTTCTCGCGCGGATTGCTTCAAAATCGAAATAGCCGCGGAGAGCGCGGAGAAAAGCAGTTATTGATTGGCCGTCAAGAAAAGAGTGGCGGAGCAAATATGATATTGAAATACCTGACCCTATTTACGTTTGCCATTTTCGGCTCCCTCAGCAGGCTTAAGCACCTTCAAAATGAACCATCGATCTTCAAAATTGCCGTTCCTTATCGCTGGGCACGTAGTGTTCGGCCCCCTAGAAGTCAACCATGGGCGCCGTTGTCCCGCTTCCGAGCCGAACCCCGCTTCAATGAGATAACCAACGCGCTCCGCAACTATGCTGTTGTCGGTAAGATCTATCACCTGTAATCGGCTGCCAGCAACCCAGTATTTACGATCTTCGGGTGTAGAAATATCTTCCCATGAAATTCCGAAGCGGCTGACCGAGCGATCAATACCTTGGCTGATGTGCTCTCTCATCTTCATAGGGTAGTAAAGCTGGATGAATTCATTGGAAGACCCTCTTGTTAATTCAACAAAATCAAATCCTCGGCCAAGTTGATCATAGGCAACGGGTGCGTCCGGCGACGCAAGTATCGCTGCTTCTAACCTGCCTCTCTGACTATGTGCCGATGCGCTATACGGATCGCCATACCAAAACTGATCGTATAAATCCTTCTCTGTCGCTGGTGGCAAAGGCTTCACCACCAACACGCTTTTGACGTTAGCGTATGTTTTATAGATTTTCTCTCCTGCCTCTGTTTCGCATTTTTTCTTGAAATAGACCCACGCTTTGCGTGCATAAGCTTCGCGCTTGCTCGCCTCGATCAGTTCTTGCAGGGGTAGATATCCGAACGCACCGATCATGATCAGCACGCCAAGCGCTTTGCCCCAGACCGGTTTTACTATCCACAACGCAAGCGCCAGTGCGCCAACAGCGGACAGCCAGTACATGACTGAAATTCCATGTATTACGCTGGCAATGCCTGTTAGCTCGAGCATTGGGTACGGTCCAGATACATAGGTAACTGTTTAGTCGGGGGACATGGGTAACAGTTTGCTCACACTAACGGGCACCACAGGAGGATAAATAGGTCAGTGTCGAATAGGCTTTGAGCCAGCGATTGATGACTCGACCCCCATTTATTCCGACCGGACGCTAAAGCGCTTCAATCCACCGACACGTTCGCCGTCTTCGCGACGCGCACCCACTTGTCGGATTCCGCCTGGTAGAAGGCGCTGAATTCCTCCGGCGTGTTGGCGACGACGACGCCACCCAGTTCGAGGATGCGTTCCTTCACGCCGGGCACCTTCAGCGCTTTCGCGAGATCGCCGCTCACCCGGTTGACGGCCTCGCGCGGCGCGCCGGCCGGCATCGAAATGCCCTGCCATGAACTGGCGTCGTAGCCTTTCAGGCCGGACGCGCTGACCGGCGGCACGTCGGGCAGCACGGGGAAACGCTCCTTCGTGGACACTGCGATCGCGCGCAGGCGGCCGTCCTTCACGTACGGGATGACGCCGACCGCGGGGGCGAAGGCCACTTCCACCCGGCCGGCCAGGTGATCGACCATCTGCGCGCCGGCGCCCTTGTAGGTGATGGACACGATGTCGATGCCGGCCTGCTGCTTGAGCAGTTCCATCGCGAGGTGCGGGCTGGCGCCGCCGCCGCTGGAGGCGTAGTTGAGCGCGCCCGGATTCTTCTTGGCCAGTGCGATCAGTTGCGTGACATTGCGGACCGGCAGGGACGGGTGCACGACCAGCAGCATCGGCACGGTGGCCACCAGCGTGACGGGCGTGAAATCCTTGAGCGAGTCGTAGCCCGCGTTCGCGGACAGCCGGGAGGCGATGGCCTGCGCGGGCGCCACCATGCACATCGTGTAGCCGTCGGGCGGGGCTTTCGCGCAGAGGGCGGTGCCGATGTTGCCGCTGGCGCCGGGGCGGTTGTCGGCGAGCACGTTGACGCCCCAGGTGTCCGACAGCGATTTCGCGACGATGCGGCCGAGCGTGTCGGTCGCGCCGCCGGGCGGGTAGGACAGGATGAAGCGTACCGGTTTCGCGGGATAGGGTTGTGCCTGCGCGGTCCCCGCGAGCCCTGCGGACAGCGCAGCGATCGATACGACGAACGTTTGCTTCATGGCAGCTCCACCAGTTTTCCGCGGCCGCGCTTCTCCGCCTCCTGCAGGGCAAACGCCGAGAATGCGATGTCGCCGATCGCCATGCCCTGAATGATCGCAAGGATGCGGTCCGTCCCCGCAAGCCGCGCCGGCTTTTGTCCGGCAACCACTTCGCAGCCGAGCGCATCGATGCGCGCGGCGAACGTTTCGCGCGTCAGGTGGCCCTGCGCGATCCATGCACCCGCATCGCCCACTTCCGCGGCGAAGTCCGGGTCGTCCACGATCAGCCGCTGCGATTCTTGCAGGACGCCGTATTCCACCTCGTGCTTGCCGCCCATGGAGCAGACGAGCGCGGCGGGCTTGAGCGTGCCCGCGAACACCAGCGGGCTGTCGGCTTCCGTGATCGTGATGACGACATCCGCGCCGTCCACCGCGCGCGCGCCGTCCGGCTCGGCGCGCAGCGGAAACGCAAAGCCTGGGGCGTGGGCGGCGACAAAGGCGGCCATGCTTTCCGGACGGCGGGACGTCACCCGCAGCTCCGCCACGTTGAGCGCGCGCGCGAGCATGGGCACCATCTCGTGGGCGATCTTGCCGGCGCCGAACAGCGCGATCACCTGTGGGCCCGGATTGACCAGGCGTTCGAGCACCGCGACGCCGAATGCCGCGGTGCGGATGCGGCTGGTCCACAGTTCTGGCACCAGCCCGGACAGGGCGAGACCATCGCGGTGGTTGTAGATGGCGCTGTAATTGCAGGCTTCCGGATCCGTGGCCGAGCGGCGGGAGATCAGCCGTATGCCGGACGCGCCCAGATGCCCGACAGTGGCCGCCTTGAACTTGAACCGCCCGGAGCCGAAGGCGCGGGCGTCCAGCGTCATCGCCGAGGGCGTGGACAGGCTGCTGCGCCCCGCCGCTTGATCCCGCAGCGTCTGACGCGCGAGTTCGAGCGCGCGATCGGTGTCGATCACGGCGCGGACATCGTCTTCGCCGAGGATGCGCAGGGTGGGCATGGGCAGGCCGCGGTAGAAC
>JBOIEQ010000029.1:0-35816 GCA_050741255.1 Burkholderiales bacterium
GCCCCATCCGCCTCATCATTTCGTCGGCGGCCGGCGGCTCTCCGGACGTCGTTACGCGCATCCTCGCGGTCGAATTGACGAAGCAGATGGGCCAGACCTTCGTGATCGACAACCGGCCGGGCGCGGCGCAGACCATCGGCACCGAAATGGTGGTGCGCGCGAACCCCGACGGCTACACGATCGGCTACGCCAACGTCGTGACGCTCGCGATCAACAAGTCGCTCCTGCCCAAGCAGCCGTATGACGCCGACCGCGATCTCGTGCCGATCGGGCAGTTCCTGTCCACCTTCAACCTGCTTTGCGTGACCAACGGCCTGCCGGTGCGCTCGGTGAAGGAGTTGATCGACTACGCGAAAGCCAATCCCGGCAAGCTCCTCAACGCGTCCGGCGGCAACGGCACGACCGGTCATCTGGGTGGCGAGCTGTTCAAGATCATGACCGGCACGCAGATCACGCACGTGCCGTACAAGGGCAGTCCGCAGGGCATCCAGGACCTGATGGCGGGGCAGGTGCAGCTCATGTTCGACAACCTCACCTCGATATCGCCGCACGTGAAGTCCGGCAAACTGCGCGGGCTCGGCGTGTCGAGCCTGAAGCGTTCGCCCGTCTTCCCCGACATTCCGACCATTGCCGAAGCCGGTGTCCCCGGTTACGAGACCAATGCGTGGGGCGGGCTGGTCGCACCGGTGGGCACGCCGAAGGCGATCATCGCGCGGCTCAACGCCGAGGTGAACCAGGCGCTCAAATCACCGGTACTGCGCGAACGCTACGCCGCCATCGAGGCGGAGCCCGTCGGCGGCACGCCTGAGCAGTTCACCGCCTTCGCGAAACGGGAAACGGTGAAATGGGCCGACGTCGTGAAGAAGTCGGGCGCGAAGCTGGATTGAGTGCCGGGATTCGGGATTTGAGATTGGGGATTCGAAACCCAGCCCGGTTCGGGACGACGCCATGCTCAAGGGCCGCCGATGCTGCGCCGGCTCGGTTTTGATCTCAAATCCCCAATCCCGAATCTCCAATCCCGCCTTCAAACAATGCACTACGACCTGATTGTCCGCAACGGCACCGTCATCGACGGCACCCGGGCGCCGCGGTTTGCCGCCGATGTGGCGATCCGCGACGGGCGTATCGCGGCGATCGGCCGGCTCGATGCGGCGCGTGCGGATGCCGAAGTGGACGCCAGCGGCATGATCGTCGCGCCGGGCTTCATCGACGCGCACACCCACGACGACCGCTTGCTGTTCTCCGATCCGGCAATGACGCCGAAAGTCAGCCAGGGCGTCACCACCGTCATTACCGGCAACTGCGGCATCAGCCTCGCGCATTCGCCCCCGCCCGGTGCGGACGGAACGATCGTGCCGCCGATCGACCTGCTGGACGGCACCGGCGAGTGGCTGCGGTTCCCGTCCTTTGCCGCCTACCGCGAGGAACTCGCGGCGAAACCCGCGGCCACCAATGCGGCCTGCCTGGTCGGCCACACCACCTTCCGGGTCGCGGTCATGGACCGGCTCGACCGCGCGGCGACCGCGACTGAAATCGCGAAGATGCGTGCAATGGCGCATGAATCACTGGCGTCGGGTGCGATCGGCGTGTCCACGGGCACGGCCTACCCGCCGGCGGCGATGGCGCCCACCGAAGAACTGATCGAGGTCTGCCGTCCACTGACGGAATTCGGCGGGCTGTACGTCACGCACATGCGCAACGAGGACGACCAGGTGTGCGAGTCCATAGCCGAGACCTGCGATATCGGCCGCGCGCTGGGCGTGCCGGTGATCATTTCGCATCACAAGTGCGTCGGCGTCCGTAATCATGGGCGATCCCCCGAAACGCTCGCGCTGATCGGCGAGCGCATGCGCGGGCAGGCGGTGGGTCTCGACTGCTACCCCTACATCGCCTCGTCCACGGTGCTGCGCTATGACCGGCTGGAGCAGTCCTCGCGCATCATCATCACGTGGTCAAAACCGCATCCGGAGTTCTCGGGCGTCGATCTCGACGAGGTGGCGAAGCGACTGGGGATGGGCAAGGCCGACGCTGTGGAGAAGATCAAGCCGGCGGGCGCGATCTATTTCATGCTCGACGAGCAGGACGTGCAGCGCGTCCTGGCCTATGAGCACACGATGATCGGCTCCGACGGCCTGCCGCACGACGCCAAGCCGCACCCGCGGCTGTGGGGCACCTTCCCGCGCGTGCTGGGGCACTACGCGCGCGACCTGAAACTGTTTTCGCTGGAAACCGCGGTCCACAAGATGACCGGACTGCCGGCGGCGAAGTTCGGGCTGGCGGAACGGGGCACGCTGAAAACGGGCTGCGCCGCGGACCTCACGGTGTTCGACGCGGAGACGGTGATCGATGTCGCGGACTTCGCGAACGGGGCGCAGCCGGCGAAGGGCATCGCCACGGTGATCGTCAATGGCGCGGTCGTCTGGCGTGAAGGCCGCGCGACAGGGGCGCGGCCGGGCCGCCTGTTGGTGCGGGCCTAGCCGGAATCGCGCACGGTGATCAACGAAGCGAGAACGTGAAATCCGTTCCGTCCTGGTCGGGTTGCAGGCGGTATTCGTTCGCGGAGAGCTGTACCAACTGATAACAACCGGTTTGACCCAGCCAGAATCCATTGGGCGATGTGTTGAATCTGAAACAGATCTGATTGCTGCCCGCCCGGATTTGTTGCCCGCCGCGCGCGCTCGCGGCAATGCCGCTGCCGGTGGACGGATTGTTCGAGGGCTCGGTGAAGCCGTCGACATAACTGCCGTAGAGTTGCAGCCGCAGCGGCTGTCCGCCGGCGGAGACGCCGTTCAGGCTGCGGTTGACCTGAAAGAATTTCGTGAACGCCTCGCCCGTAATCTTCCTGGGGAATTCGCCGGGCGCTGTGGCAGTCGTGGCGGGCGTAGTGGACGCGGTAGCCGGTGCCGTGGCGACCGCGGTCGTGGCGGCTTCGCGGCGCTTGTCGAGGGCGGCCTGGCCGCGGACGGGAACCTCGGCGATCCACTCGGCGGGAACCGCGAAGTTGAGGTTCTGGGCTTCCCTGCGCTGGAAGGACGTGATGCCGATCAGCCGGCCTTCCGTGTCGAACAGCCCGCCGCCGCTGGAGCCGGGCGAAATCGCGGCGCTGGTCTGGATCAGGCGCGCGCCGCCGGTCTCATCGCCGCGCAGTGAAGAGATCAAACCGTCGCTCAGCGTGAGCTCCAGCCCCTGCGGGCTGCCGATGGCGTAGACGCGCTGGCCGACCTTCAGCGTGCCCGCCGGCGCGACAACGAGCGCGGGTGCGGTGAAGTTGCGCACGGAGAGCTGGCACAGGTCGCGCTCGGCGTCCGGGAACTCGAGGGTGGCAACGTAGATCACGTTGTCCTGGCGGATCTGGATCGAGCGCGACTGGCGCAGCACGTGGCAGTTGGTGATGAGCCGGCCGGGCCCGATCACGACCGCGCTGCCCTGCGACACCAGCCGTTCCTGCGCATCGAGCGCGCGCACCGTCCACACGCTCGGCGCCACCTTCTCGAAGATCTTGTCGGGTTCGAGCGCGCGGGTGATCCCGGGCGCGCCCGCCAGCGCCGCGCCGGCGCACAGTGCAACCGCCAGCCGCCGGCGGAGCGGCGCTGGCCCGCGGGACATCATGCCGGGTAACCGCACGTCAGCTCCCCCTCAGCAGGCATTTCAGATCGTCGAGCGTGGCCGGGGCGAGGTCTGGCCAGGCGGGTTCCTTCGTCTGCAGCGCATCACGGCCGGCTGCGGCGATCAGGCCGAGTAGGCGGCGCAACATGCGGAAAACTCCGTCAGTGCTGGAGGATCTTGGACAGGAACTGCACCGCGCGGTCGGAACGCGGCTTGCCGAAGAAGTCGTCCTTCTTCGCGTCTTCCACGATCTCGCCGCGGTCCATGAAGATCACCCGGTGGGCGACCTTCTTGGCGAAGCCCATTTCGTGGGTCACCACCATCATGGTCATGCCTTCCTTCGCGAGCTCGACCATCACGTCGAGCACCTCGTTGATCATCTCGGGGTCCAGCGCCGAGGTCGGCTCGTCGAACAGCATGGCGATCGGGTCCATCGACAGCGCGCGGGCGATCGCCACGCGCTGCTGCTGGCCGCCGGAGAGCTGGCCGGGATACTTGTCCTTCTGCGCGATCAGCCCGACGCGGTCGAGCAGCTTCAGGCCGCGCGCCACCGCCTCGTCCTTCGGCCGGTTCAGCACCTTGACCTGCGCCAGCGCGAGGTTCTCGGTGATGGAGAGGTGCGGGAACAGTTCGAAGTTCTGGAATACCATGCCGATCCGCGAACGCAGCTTCGGCAGATCGGTCTTGGGATCGCTGACCGAGACGCCGTCGACGGTGACGTCGCCTTTCTGGAAGGGCTCCAGCGCGTTCACGCACTTGATCAGCGTCGATTTCCCGGAGCCGGAGGGGCCGCACACGACGACCACCTCGCCCTTGTCGACCTGGGTCGTGCAGTTGGTCAGCACCTGGAAGCTGCCGTACCACTTGGAGATGTTCTTGATGTCGATCATGGCCATGATGGGATTCCCGAAGTTCTTTTACAGCTTGCCCGGCACCGCGATTTTCGCCTGCAACTGCTTGACCAGCATGGAGAGGCCGAAGCTGATGATGAAATAGACGAGTGCCGCGAAAAGATACATCTCGACCAGGCGCCCGTCGCGCTGCGCGATCTTGGACGCGGCGCCGAGGAAGTCGGTGATCGACAGCACGTAGACGAGGGAAGTGTCCTGGAACAGGATGATGGTCTGGGTGAGCAGCACCGGCGTCATGTTGCGGAAGGCCTGCGGCAGCACGACCTGGCCCATGGTCTGCCAGTAGTTGAGGCCCAGCGCGTAGCCGGCCGCAACCTGCCCGCGGGGAATGGACTGGATGCCCGCGCGCATGATCTCGCAGTAGTAGGCCGCCTCGAACATCATGAAGGTGACGACGCAGGAGAGGAAGGCGCCGACCCTGACCGGCTGGTTGGCGCCGATGATCCAGGCGCCAATATAGGGCACCAGGAAGTAGAACCAGAAGATCACCAGCAGCAGCGGCACCGAGCGCATCAGGTTCACGTAGCTGGTCGCGAGCATGGACAGCGGCTTGAACGACGACAGCCGCATCATGGCGAGCAGGGTGCCGAAGAAGATGCCGCCCGTCATCGCGATGGCCGTCAGCGTCAGCGTGAAGGTCATGCCCTCCCTGAACAGGTAGGGCAGCGAGCGCTGGATGACGTCGAAATCGAAGCCCGTAAACATCGGATTCAGCCTGTTAATGTCCGGCCAGTGGCACGCTGGCCGCGGTGCCGATGAAGCCCGGCACGGCCACGCGCTTTTCCAGCCAGCGCATGAACAGCACGACGATGGCGTTGACGAGGATGTAAATGATGGTCGCCGCGGTGAACGCTTCGAACACGTTGAAGGTGAATTCCTGGATCGCGCGGGCGCGGGCGGTGAGTTCGATCAGGCCGATCGTCAGCGCGACCGACGAGTTCTTGATGATGTTCATGAACTCGGAGGTGAGCGGCGGCATCACGATGCGGAAGGCCATCGGCAGCAGCACGTAGCGGTAGGTCTGCGGCACCGTCAGCCCGAGCGCGGTGCCGGCCATGCTCTGTCCGCGCGGCAGCGACTGGATGCCGGCGCGTACCTGCTCGGCGACCCGCGCCGAGGTGAAGAAGCCCAGGCACAGCACCGCCGGCAAGAAGGAGCCCCAGGGCGGCGCCATCTGCTTCAGGGCGTCACCCATGCCCTTGGGGAGGGTTTCGGGCAACACGAAGTACCACAGGAACATCTGCACGAGGAGCGGGATGTTGCGGAACAGCTCCACATAGGCGTTGCCGAATCGCACCGCCCATTTCGACTGCGTGGTGCGCATGGTGCCGATGATCGAGCCCAGTGAGAGTGCGATCACCCATGCGGACAGCGCCGTGATGATCGTCCAGCCGAGGCCGGAGATCAGCCAGCCGTAGTACGGGCCGGTGCCATCAGGCGCCGCCTGCCAGAAAACGCCCCAATTCCAGTTGTAGTTCAAACCGCGCTCTCCCTGAGCGTTGCTGCATTATGCGTCGTCACCGCCGCGCGCGGCGGGCAAAAAAACGGGGGACTCTACGGTCCCCCGTTTCGGTACGGTGAAGTCTGTGTCGCCTGCCGCTTACTGGTAGACGGCCGGGTCGCCGGAGTCGGTCGGGCTACCCACGACTTTCTTGAACTGCGCGCTCATCGGCACGTTCAGATTGATGCCCTTGGGCGGGATGGGGGACGAGAACCACTTAGCGTAGATCTTGTTGATCTCGCCGCTCTTCATCACGGCGATCATGGCATTGTCCACGACCTTCTTGAACGCCGGGTCTTCCCTGCGCAGCATGATGCCGTAGGGCTCCACGGTGTAAGCCTCGTTGCCGATCGCGAAATCGGCAGGCGACTTCGCCTGGGCGACCAGGCTGTAGAGCAGGATGTCGTCCATGAAGAAGGCGACGGCGCGGCCGGTCTCCACCATCAGGAAGGCTTCCGCGTGGTCCTTGGCGGTGAGGATGCTCATGCCCAGGTTCTTCTCGGCGTTGGTCTTGGTCAGCCAGGCAATGTTGGTCGTGCCAGCGGTGGAGACCACGGTCTTGCCCTTGAGGTCGTCCAGCTTGGCGATCTTGGAATCTTTCTTGGCGACGTAACGGTTCGCGGTCACGAAGTGGGTAATCGTGAAAGCCACCTGCTTCTGGCGATCGAGGTTGTTGGTGGTCGAGCCGCACTCGAGGTCGATCGTGCCGTTGGCCATCAGCGGTATGCGGGTGGCTGAGGTCACGGGGTTCAGCGCCACTTTCAGGCCGGGCATCTTGAGCTCGGTTTTGACGGCGTCGACGATCTTCATGCACAGGTCCATTGCGTAACCGATGACCTGCTGCTTGTCGTCGTAGTACGAGAAGGGCGTGGACGAATCGCGATGGCCGAGGGTGATCGTGCCCGAACCCTTGACTTTACCGAGCGTGCCATCCTGGCCCGCGGCGGGGGTGGCGATGGCCGCACCGGCGATCAGTGCCAGCATCAGTTTCGACATGCGCATAACAATCTCCTCGTCTGAATGTGGGCCGGGCTGGATCGCGACCGGCCGCAACGGATGTAACGGATGAAGCGGATGAAACGTAGGGAAAGTGACTTGTGGGGCGGAAAGGGTAAACAGAAGCGGTATTTGCGTGCCAATCTAGCCCAATGGCCGGGGCTTGTCCACAGCATGGGCCGCGCTCCCTTGCCGGTTTGCGACTACGCCGGGACCGGGGGGGTGGCCCGTGCACCGCGACCGGGCTTCGCGGGGGCGCCGTGTCGGCATTTGGTGCAGGCGGCAGGCCCGGGGCCCGTATTTCCGCAGCCCGGGCTAGCGCTCCTTCCACCACCGCACGCACGCACGCGCCAGGGCCGCCGTCGTGTCGACACAGGGCACCGCGAGCGTGAGCCGGGCGCGTTCGATCGCCAGCGGCAGTTCCGTGCAGGCCAGTACGATGGCCTCGGCGCCGGCGGCTTCGAGCTGATGCACGGCCTGCTCGATCCTGGGTCCGGCGGCCGCAAGGTCGTTGCTTTTGACGTCGCGAATCGCAGGGAGCACCCAGCGCTCCTGATCCTCGGGCGTGTTGGCAAGGACGCGATAGCCGCGCGCTTCGAGCCGTTTCTGGTAGAAACCCGCGACCAGCGTGCCGGTGGTGCCCATCAGCCCGACGGTCGTGCCCTCGGGAGCGGCCGGCATCAGTGCGGCGAGTTCGGCGCAGGCCGCGTCGGCGATATGGAGGATGCGCACGCCGCCCTCGCGCTCCAGTTCCGCGTGCCAGTAGTAGGCGGTGTTGCAGGCGATCGCGATTGCCTGCACGCCGGCGTACTTGAGCGTGCGCACGCCGGTCAGCATGGCGGGCAGCGGCGTGGAGCCCCCCGACGTGATGGCGGCCGGCCGGTCCGGGATCTGCGGCACCGAATACACGATCACCGGCAGGTGATCCTCGTCGCGCGTCGCCGGCGTGGCGTTGATCAGCTTGGTCAGAAAATCCGCCGTGGCGAGCGGCCCCATGCCGCCCAGGATGCCGAGCATTCGGTAGGCGCTTCCTCAAAGGGGCAAGCATAGCCGACGCGCTTGCCACTGTCGCGGGCGCAGCCGCCGCAGGTCGCAGTGCAGCGCCACCGGCCCGGCGCAGCCGTCCGGGCGGGCACCGTATAATTTGACGGCGCAGGGCAATACCCGTGCCGTGCCTGATCCTCAAGGAGATCACCATGCAGAACCGGTTCCTGGCCCCGCTGCAACGCGTTGTCGCCGTGCTGATGCTCGCGCTCACCGCGGGCACGGCGCTGGCAGGCAAGGCCAACAACACGCTCAACGTCGCGTTTCCGCGCGAAGTCGTCACGCTCGACGGTCTCTATTCGAACCTGCGCGAGAACGACATCCTCAGCCTGCTGACGGACGACACGCTCTACACGGTCAACCCCGAAACCCTGCAGCCGGTGCCGCTGGCCGCGCTGTCGCACAAGGTGATCGATCCGCGCACGATCGACGTCGAGCTGCGCCGCGGCATCAAGTTTCACGACGGCAGCGAGATGACGGCGGAGGACGTGGCGTATTCGTACCACTGGACGATCAATCCGAAGAGCGAGACCAATTTCACCCCGCGCATCGGCTTCTGGCTGGAAAGCGCGACGGCGACAGGCCCCTACACGGTGCGCTTCAGGATGAAGGGGCCGTACGCGATGTTCTTCTACGACCTGACGTACCACTCCAAGATCCGGAAGAAGGGCGCCTACGACAAGAAGGACGGCGGCATCGATCCCGCCGCGCAATCGCTCGCACTGAACAGCAACGGGCCGTACCGCGTTACCGAGTTTCGCGCCGGCCAGCGTATCGTGCTGCAGCGCTTCAAGGAGTACCGCAAGGACAGTCCGAAGAGTCCGCAAATCGAAACCATCGTGATCCGCACGATTCCGGAATGGAGCACGCAGGCCGCCGAGCTCATGAGCGGCGGCATCGACTGGACCTACCAGGTGCCGTACGAGATCGCGGACGACGTGGCCAAAAGCGGCCGCGCGATCCATCTGTCCGGGCCGTCGATGCGCATCGGCTACATCGTGATGGACGCGGCGGGCCGGCACCAGGCGAAGAATCCTTTCACCAACGTGAAAGTGCGCCAGGCCGTCAACCACGCCATCGACCGCAACGCGATCGTGGCCCAGCTCGTGAAGGGCACGGCGAGCCCCCTGCACGTGGCGTGCAATCCCGCGCAGTTCGGCTGCGAGGGCAGCGCGAAAAAATACGACTACAACCCGCAGCGCGCGAAGGCGCTGCTGGCGGAGGCCGGCTACCCGAACGGCTTCGATGTCGATTTCTGGACGGCGCGCGAGCGGCCGATCATGGAAGCGCTCGTCAACCAGCTCGGTCAGGTGGGCATTCGCGCGAACCTGCGCTATGTCAAGAATCCCACTCTGGCCAAGGCCCGCACCGACAATCAGGTCGTCATGTACTACGGTTCGTCGGGCTCGTTCAGCGTGCCGGATGCGGGCGCGGTCATGGGCGACAAGTTCACGCCCGACGCCGACGAGAATTACACGGGCAATCCCGAAGTGGGCAAGCTGACGTCCGCCGCGCTGAACAGCTACGATCCGAAAGTCCGCCGCGAAAACTTCCGCAAGGCCGTCAACCTCATCGCGGACCAGGCCTACTGGGCGCCCGTCTACGCCTACGGCGAGGAATACGTCATTTCGCGCGAGGTCGATTTCAAGGCGCCCATGGACGGCATGCAGCGCCTGTTCCTGATCCGCTGGAAGTAGGCCCGGGCAGGCCCGGCGGCCCGCGAGATGCTGCGCTATGCGCTGAACCGCGTTTTGCTTGCGTTGCTGGTCGCGCTGACGGTTTCCATCGCGACCTTCCTCCTGCTCGACGCCGCGGGTGACCCGGCGGAGGCCATCGCCGGGCCGGACGCGCCGCGCGCCACCATCGAGCAGATCCGCAAGCAGTACGGCTTCGACCGGCCGCTCGCGGTCCGCTATGGGGAATGGCTGGGCGGCGTGGCGCGCGGGGATTTTGGACGCAGTCTGCTGCGCCGCCAGCCCGTTTCCGATCTCATCGCGGCGCATGCGCCGGTCACCATCAAGCTCGCCCTCAGCGCGCTGCTGATCACGATTTTCGTCGCGGTTCCGCTCGGCGTGGGCGCGGCGCTCCATCCCAACAGCGCGATCGACCGCTTCGCCCTGACCGCCGCCGTCGCCGCGCAGGCGGTGCCGAGCTTCTGGCTGGGACTGATCCTGATCGTGGTGTTCGCGGTCATGCTGCCGATCTTCCCCGTCTCGGGTGATCAGACCTGGCAGCATTTCGTGCTGCCGGCGGTCGTGCTGGGCACGACATCGGTGCCGGCCGTGATGCGGCTGACGCGTGCCGGCCTGCTCGATGTCATGGCCTCCGACTACATCCGCACCGCGCGGGCCAAGGGCTACACGGGCGTGCAGCTGGTGCTGCGCCATGCCCTGCGCAACGCGCTGCTGCCGGTGGTGGGGGTACTCGCCGTGCAGCTCGGGCACAAACTGGGCGGTTCCGTCATCACGGAGTCCGTGTTCGCGCTGAACGGGCTGGGACGGCTGGCGCTGGAAGCCATCGTCGGGCACGACATCCCGACGCTGCAGATGCTGGTGTTCGTGTTCGCGCTCACCTTCGTGGCGCTGACGCTGCTGGCCGACCTGCTCAATGCGTGGCTCGATCCGCGCCTGCGTCTGGGATAGCCCATGACCGCCGCCGTCGTTCCTGCGTCCACCCCGGAGGTTTCCATCACGCCCTGGCGCGCGGCGCGGCGCCGCATGCTGCGGCATCCGGGGTTTCTCATCGGCGCCACCATCATCACGCTCATCGCCCTGATGGCGCTGTTCGCGCCCTGGCTCGCGCCGTACGATCCCTACGCGCAGACGCTGGCGAACCGCCTCGTGCCGCCGGTGTGGGACGCGAAGGGCAGCTGGGCGCACGTGTTCGGGACGGACCACCTCGGACGGGATTACCTGAGCCGGCTGTTGTACGGCGCGCGCATCTCGCTCGTCATCGGCTTCGGCGCCGCCCTGATCGGCTGCTGCATCGGCGTGAGCCTCGGCGTCGCCGCCGGGTATTTCGGCGGCCGGGTCGATCGCGTCGTGAGTTATCTGCTGACCTGCCAACTGGCGCTGCCGGGGCTGTTGCTCGCGATGTCGCTGGTGTTCCTGATCGGCCCTTCGGTGCTGGTCGTGATCGGCATCATCGGCGTATTGCACTGGACCTACTTTCTGGTCGTGACGCGCGCGGCGACGATGCAGATCCGCGAGTTCGACTATGTGACCGCGGCGCGCGCGCTGGGTTGCTCCCGGCGCCAGATCATTCTCCACGAGATCATGCCCAACCTGCTGAACCAGATCATCGTGGTCTTCACCTTGGAGGTGGGCGTCGCGATCATCGCGGAAGCCTCGCTGTCTTTCCTCGGCGTCGGCGTGCCCGCGCCGACGCCGTCATGGGGACTGCTCATCGCCGAGGGCAAGAACGCGATGTTCTCCCGCCCCTGGCTGGTGGTGGTGCCTGGACTGTTCCTGTTCGCGCTGGTGATCGCGATCAACCTGATGGGTGACGGCCTGCGCGACGCGACTGCGCCGGAGGGCCGCAATTGAGCGCGCCGCTCCTCGAGGTACAGAATCTCCGCGTGGAGATTCCGGCCGCGGACGGCCTGCTGCAGGCCGTCCGCGGCGTGGACTTCACGCTCGCACGGGGGGAGACGCTCGGCATCGTCGGCGAATCGGGATCGGGCAAGTCGCTCACGGCACTCGCGCTGATGGGGCTTGCCCCCGCGCGGGCGCGGGTGCGGGCGGAACGGCTGCGGTTTGCGGACGCGGACCTGCTGGCGCTCGGCGAGCGCCGGCTCGCGCGCGAGGTGCGCGGGTCGCGGATGGCGATGATCTTCCAGGAACCGATGACCTCGCTCAACCCGGTCTATACCATCGGCCGGCAGTTGACGGAGAGCCTCCGCCTGCACCGGGCGTGCACCGCCGCCGAGGCGACCGACCGCGCCGTGCAGTTGCTGGAGCGCGTCGGCATCACCGGCGCGGCGCGGCGGCTCGCCCAGTATCCGCACCAGCTCTCGGGCGGCCAGCGGCAGCGCGTGATGATCGCGATGGCGCTCATGAACGGGCCCGATGTGCTGATCGCGGACGAGCCGACGACGGCGCTCGACGTGACCATCCAGGCGCAGATCCTGCACCTCCTGGCCGAGCTGCAGCGGGAGTTCGGCATGGCGCTTGTCCTCATCACGCACAACCTCGGCGTGGTGTCGCGGGTCGCTGACCGCGTGGCCGTCATGTACGCCGGAGAGTTTGTCGAGACCGGCCGCACGGGCGAACTGTTCGCCGACCCGCGCCATCCGTACACGCAGGGCCTGCTGGCCTCGGTGCCGCAGCCGGGCAAGCGCGCGCCGGGCGCGCGACTCGGATCGATTCCCGGGATCGTGCCTTCGCTGATCGGCGAGGTCAGCGGGTGTGCTTTCGCGGCGCGCTGCGGTCATGCGCGCGATGCCTGCCGCGAAGCCCCGCCACCGCAACAGACGCTTGGTGCAGGTCGCGCCTGGCGTTGCGTGCTGCAGGATGCGCAGCCGGAGGCGCCGCCGTCTGCCGTCGCCGTGCCGGTATTTCCCGCCGCCGGCACGGCACCGCTGCTGTCGGCGGTCGACCTCCACTGCACGTTCAGCGTCAGGCGCGGCCTGTTCGGCCGCGCGCAGCCCTTGCACGCGGTGCAGGGGGTTACGCTCGATATCACGCGCGGCGAGATCGTCGCGATCGTGGGCGAGTCGGGCTGCGGCAAGACAACGCTGGCGCGCTTGCTGCTCGGCCTGGTCGCGCCGTCGCAAGGACGGGTGCTGCTGGAAGGGGTGCCGCTGCCGGGTGCGGATGCCCGGGTCGTCGCGACGCGGATGCAACCGATTTTCCAGGACCCGTATTCGTCGCTCAACCCGCGCCGCACGGTGGGCGAGATCATCCGCCGGCCGCTCGACATCCATGACATCGGCGCGCCGGCCGCGCGCCGCGACCAGGTCGCCGCCATGATGGCGCTGGTGGGGCTGTCCCCGCGGCTCGTTCACAGCTATCCCGGCCAGCTCTCGGGCGGCCAGCGCCAGCGGGCGGCGATCGCGCGGGCAATCATCATGGAGCCGCGCCTGGTGATCTGCGACGAGCCGACCTCCGCGCTCGACGTGTCCGTGCAGTCGCAGATCCTGAACCTGCTGCTCGACCTGCGCGACCGCCTCGGTCTGACCTACCTGCTCATCACGCACGATCTCGCGGTCGTGGAGCACCTGGCCACGCGGGTGGCGGTGATGTATCTGGGCGAAATCGTGGAAACCGGAACGGCGCGCGAGATTTTCTCCGCCCCGCGTCACCCCTACACGCGGGCGCTGCTCGCTTCCGCGCTGACGATCACGCCGGGCGCGGGCGTGCCGGACAACCGGATGGGGCAGCACTATCCGAATCCGCTCGAGCCGCCGGCGGGCTGCCCTTTCCATCCGCGCTGCCCGGAGGCGCTGCCGGTCTGCGCGGTCGTGACGCCGCCGGTCGCGGGAGCGGGCGATGCTTACGTGCGCTGCCACCTTTAGAGCCCCTAACAGCATGAAACACGCGTGCGTTACGGCCAGAATTGTCGGGCACGCGAAGTCCGATGGGGGGCGTATGTCAATACGGTCCCCGGAGGGCGACAAAGTGGGCGGCGATTCTGGCCGTAACCCTTCGGGCTGGCACGAGTTTGGCCCATGGCGTCGTTATCTGCCTTGACCGTATACCCCATACGGCCGGCGGCAGATGCCTCGCCCTGAGCCAAACTCGTGACAGCGCACGTGCGTTTCATGCTGTTAGGGGCTCTCACGCGGAGGCGGCACACCGCGCGGCCTGAAGCCGCGCCGGGCGGTCGCTCAGGCGCCGCGGACGATGTCCACGACGCGGCTCACGTCCGCTTCGTTGTTGTAATAGTGGAAGCCGAAGCGCAGCAGGCCCTTGCGCACGGTGAACTTGACGTTGCCTTCCTGCAGCGCCTGCCCGATGCGGTTCAGGCGGGGATCGTGGCTGGACTGCGCATCGCCGGCGCCGAGCCGGCCGACCGTCACGATGTGGGAGCGCTCGACCACTTCCGGCGGCTGGGTGACGGTGAGGCCCTGCGCCTCCAGCCCGTCGGCGAGGGCGATCGCGAGGGCGACCGCGCGCGGTTCGATCCGGGCTGTCCCCACTTCCAGCAACTCGCCCAGCGAGGCGTTGGCCGCGGCGACGCCGGCCCAGTTGTAGTTGCCGGCCTCGAAGCGGCGCGCGTCGGGCAGCAGGTGGTAGTCGTCGTCCTCGATCTCGGACTCGTGCCCCTTGCCGCGCTCGATGCTGTAGCGGCCGATGTAGGCGGGACGCAGCCGCGCGATCCATTCCTCGCGAACGTAGAGGAAGCCGAAGCCCGCGATCCCGATCAGGCCCTTGCTGGTGGAGGTGGCGAGCGCATCGATGCAGCAGGCCTCCACGTCCAGATCCAGGATGCCGCAGCCCTGCACGCCGTCGACGAGGAACAGTACGCCGGCCTTGCGGCAGGCGCGGCCGAGCGCGGCCAGTTCGGTGCGGAAGCCCGGCGCGAAGGTTACCGAGGCGGTGGTGAGGATGCGCGTACGCGCGTCGATCGCGGCGATCATCGCCGGTGTGTCGACCGCGCCGTTGCGGGCGGGCACCGCGCGCACCTCGACGCCGCGATCGCGCAAGGCGAGCCACAGGTAAATGTTGTTCGGGTGTTCCAGTTCCGCGCAGACCACCACGTTGTCGCCGCGTTTCCAATCGATCGCGTTCGCGATGATGTTGAGGCCTTCCGAGACGTTCTTGGTGACGGCGATCTCGGCCGGCTTGGCGCGGACGAGCTGCGCGAACCGGGCCCGGGCCGACGCCAGCAGCCGGTAGCGCTGCTCGCGCGAGCCGGAGCCGTCCCACTGCGCTTCGATCAACTGGTTGACCGCGGTCTTGGCGGCGGTCGACAAGGGCGTGCCGGAAGTGATGTTGAGGAAGGTGGAATTCAACGCGGCGGGATAGCGGGCGCGGATATTGTCCCAGTCGATCGCCGTGTGCGCCGCGACGGTCGCGGTTTCTGCAAAGTCGTTCATGTCGGTTCGTCCTGGTAAATCATCACGACCGGTTCGCCGTCGGCGCGCAGGTGGCCGCGGTACATGCCGGGGGTGCTGAAGGGCATGGCGATATTACCGCGCCGGTCGATGGCGATCAGGCCGCCGGTGCCGCCGAGCGGCAGCAGGCGCTTGCGGATGACGTGGTCCGCGGCGCGGGCGATGCTCCAACCCTTCATCTCCATCAGCGCGGACACGGTGTGCGCCGCGACGGCGCGCAGGAAGTATTCCCCGTCGCCGGTGCAGGAAATGGCCGCGGTCGCGTTGCAGGCGAAGGTGCCGGCGCCGATGACCGGCGAGTCGCCCACGCGGCCCGCCCGCTTGTTGTTGCGACCGCCGGTCGAGGTCGCGGCGGCCAGGTTGCCGGCGGCGTCCAGGGCGACGGCGCCCACGGTGCCGTGTTTGTCCGCTTCCGTCACCGCGACGGGACGGCTGATCTGCGCCGCCTGCTTCACCCGCTGCAGCGCATTCCAGCGCCGCTCGGTATGAAAATACGCCGGCTTCACGACGGCGAGACCGTGTTCCCGCGCGAGCGCTTCGGCGCCCGCGCCCGCCAGCATCACGTGCGGGGTCCGCTGCATGACGAGGCGCGCGAGTTGCACCGGGTTCTTGGCCGTGGTGACGCCGGTGACGGCGCCAGCCGCAAGCGTTGCGCCGTCCATGACCGCGGCGTCGAGTTCGATCGTGCCGTCCGCGGTGAAGACCGCGCCGCGGCCGGCGTTGAACTGCGGGTCGTCCTCGAGCGCGCTCACCGTGGCCACCACCGCATCGAGGCTGGAGCCGCCGGCGGCCAGTACCTGGTGACCGGCGGCGAGCGCCGCCGAGAGGCCGGCGCGGTAGGCCTTTTCCACGTCGCGCGTCATCGTCGCGCGCTCGATGACGCCGGCGCCGCCGTGCAGGGCGAGTGCGTAGCGCGGCCGCACAGGCGTCCGCCGCGGTGCTACGGCGCGCCGTCTTTTCGGGGTCGTTTTCAGTGTCGCCATCCTGGAAGGATAAACCAGGCGCCGTACGGTGTTCCGCGGGCCGCGATTGCTACAATTTTGCCCACACGATACCGCCCCGATGAAAAACGCCTACCCGTCAGTTGTCGCCTACCGCACCAAGGACGGTTCCGAGATCCGCGAACTGATGCACCCCGGCGTGCACGGCAACCGCGCGCAGAGCCTCGCGGAAGCGACGGTCGCGCCCGGTGGCGTGACCGCCCTGCACCGCCACGGCGCGACGGAGGAGATCTACCATTTCACTGCGGGCGCCGGCGTGATGACGCTCGGCGCGGACCGCTTCGCGGTGCAGGCCGGAGACACCGTGTGCATCGCGCCCGGCACCCCGCACCGGGTCGAGAACACCGGCGCCGTGCCCATGAAGATCCTCTGCGCGTGCGCGCCGGCCTACGCGCACGACGATACCGAGCTGCTGTAGGACGCGTGCATTTCACGCCAGCCTTCGGCGCGCACCACCTTGGCGCATGCCGCGCCGAAGGATGCCTTGGGGACCCGTAAGGTTCACGAAAGCTCGCCTGTGCACCATGCGCAGGCGTGGTGCTTGCGCGTGGGGCGCGTGATATGCCCTGGCGACAGCACCGGCGCAGACCTTGTTCCCTTGTTCCTTCGTTCAATTCCCCCGACTTCCCCTGGAGTGCATCATGGCGCAGCAGAAAGATTCGCCGCTCGTTCATTTCGGCAAGATCATCATTTTCATCCTGACCGCGGGCTTCGCCTGCCCGAACGTGTTCGCCGTGGGCACCGAGGGCGACACGGAAGCTGCCTCGTCGCGCGCCGAAGAAAAGAAGTAAGCGGACGCCGCCGGCGCGCGCCTAAAAGCGCGAGCCGGGTTGTTTCAGGAATTCCGCTTCCGCGTCCGTGGAAGCGCGGTCCAGCACCCCGTTGCGGTGCGGGAAACGGCCGAAGCGCGCGATCACGTCGTAGTGCTTCTGCGCCCATACCAGCGGTTCGGCGAGCCCGGCTTCTTCCTTCAGTTGTGTGAAGAGGCGCAGCGCCTCCCGCTGGGCTTCCATGGTCTCCGCATGCTCGAACGGCAGGTAGGCGAACCAGCGCTCGAGCGGCGCGAGTTCGCGGTCGGCGCCGCGGGCCACGAGTCCGCGCGCGAGCGCCAGGGCTTGCGCATCGGTGGCGTAGGCGCGCGCCGCCGTGCTCAGGTCGGGCCCCTCGCGGAACAGGTTGCGCGGGAACTGGTCGAGCACGAGGATCAGCGCCAGCGTGCCGTGCGCGTCGCCGGCCCAATCCGCTTTTTCCCCACGTGCCGCCTGTTCGTATAACGCCAGAAAACGCGCGCGGATGTCCGCATCGAACGCCGCGGATTTTTTGAACCACACCGCGCGCGGCTGCCCGTGTTCCGGCGTGCCCGGCGCGCCGAACCAGAAGTCGAGCACCTGCTGCGCTTCGGCGTTCAGCCCGGGACGCAGAAAAATTCCTCCAGGATCGCCGCCAGCCGCGCCGGCTGGTCGTGGTGGAGCATGTGGCCGCAGTCCTCGAGCGTGAACTCGCGGAAATCGCGGAACGCGGCCTTGCGCTCCGCCAGTTGCGCCGGCGTGTCGGTGGTCCAGCCGCGGGCTTTGGACTGCGCGCCGGCCACCCACAGCGTGGGGCCCGCGTAACACTGCCAGCAGGCGAGCACTTCCTCCACGCGGTTGAGCACCGGGTTCACCATTTTGTGACGCGGGTCGCTGGCGAGCACCACGCGGCCGGGCGCTTCCTCGCGCGCCCAGTGCTGGGCAAGGAAGCACGCCTTGTCGTCCGGCAGGCGGGGATTGTTCTTGCGCAGGCGCGCGGCCACCGCCTCGAACGACGGGTACGGGCCGAAGGCCGGCGGAGCCGCTTTCTCGTCCAGCCATTGCGCGTAGCGCGCCGGCGCCTCGTCCGCCCGGGTGCGGGTCGCGCCGAAGCCTTCCAGCGATGCCAGCCGGCGCACGCGCTGCGGGCGGATGCCGGCGTAGTTGCAGGCGACGTTGCCGCCCATGCTGTGGCCGACGAGATCGACCGCCGCGCCCGGCGCGTAGCGGTCGAGCAAGGCGTCCAGGTCCGCGTAGTAGTCGGGGAACCAGTAGCCGCCGGGCGCCCATCCCGTCAAGCCGAAGCCGCGCCAATCCGGCGCGATCACGTGCCGCTCGCGCGCGAAGGCATCCACCAGAAACTGGAAGGACGCCGACACGTCCATCCAGCCGTGCAGCAGGAAGAGCGCGGGCGCGCCCGGCTCGCCCCACTCGCGCACGTGATAGCGCATGCCGTTCAGTTCGTGAAACGCGGAGCGGCTGGCGCGACGGGGCGGATAGGCGGCGGAGGCGACGGAAGCGTTGCTCATTTGAAACGCGCGGACCGATGCCGGCGACGTGCGGCCGTTACGGCATCCGGGATTTGCGGGACAATGCGCCGCATTATGCCTGTCCGCCGCGCATTCATCGTGATCCGCCTCGCCGTCGTCGCTCTGTGCATGCTTGGCGCGAGCGCCGCGCAGGCACAGTCCCCTTACGACAGCGGACTGTTGTGGCGGGCGGAGCGGCCCGGCGTCGCGGCCAGCCATCTGTTCGGCACCATGCATGTCGACGATCCACGCATCGTCGCGCTGCCGCCTCCGGTGCGCGCGAGTTTCGACCAGGCGCGCAGCTTCACGATGGAAGTCTCGCTCGCCGCACCCAACCTGCTGGCCCTGGCCGGCCGCATGCTCTACACCGACGGCCGCACGCTCGAAGCCGCCGCCGGGCCGGAGTTGTATCGCAAGCTCGTGCCGGTGCTGGAGGCGCGCGGCATGCCGGAGCCGGTGGCGCGGAGTTTTCGCCCGTGGGCGGCGATGATGATTCTCGCCATGCCGCAGCAGAATTCCACCGAGGTGCTGGATTTCATGCTCTACCGGCAGGCCCGCGCGCGGGGCTTGCCGGTGTTCGAACTGGAAACGGTGGACGACCAGATCGGCGCCTTCGAGGGCATGCCGGAGGCGAACCAGGTGCTGATGCTGAAACACACCGTGGAAACGCTCGATACGCTGCCGCGCCAGACCGAGCGGCTGATCCAGGCCTACCTCGCGCGCGACCTCGCGGCGATGTGGCGGGTGAGCGAGGAGAGCACGCGCAACCGTCCCGACCTGAAGGCAACCAACGCACTGTTCGAGCGCCTGCTGCTGACGGACCGCAACCGGCACATGGCCGAGCGCATGCAGCCGCAACTGCAGACGGGCGGCGCGTTCGTCGCGGTCGGCGCGCTGCACCTCTACGGCGAGCAGGGCGTGCTGCGGCTGCTGGAGGGGCGGGGGTGGAAACTTACCCGCGTGTACTAGAACAAAGAAACGAAAAAAGGCCCCGCCGGTCATCCCGGCGGGGCCTTCGGTCCTGCATGGTGGCGGCAGTGCTTACGACTTCCAGGCAAACACGATGCGGTCGGGGCGCTTGCCGTCGAGCGTGACGAACTGGGTCTTCACGCTGTTGCCGCGTTCGGCGCTGACGGCGTAACGGCCCGCGGGCAGTTTCGCCAGCAGCAGCGGACCCGCGCCGGTGGCGCTGAGGACGGTCTTGTCCGCGCTGTCGCGGACGCTGACGCGCACGTCGCCGACGGCGGAGTTGCCGGACGTGTTTTCACGCACGAACTGCAGGGTGAGCGGATAACGGTCGGCTTCCTGCTCCATGGCCTGCGCCTGCGCTTCGCGCATGCCACCGGTCATGAACGAAACCGCGCCTTGCTGCTGCACGGCGGGCAGGGTCGCGGCATCGGCCGCGAACGCGGGCGCTGCCGCGAGCGCGCCGGTGACGAGTGCTGCGGAAACGATCAGGGATGCTTTCATGGGCTCCTCCATCGATGGGTGGACAACGCGCCGCGGCGGGCTGCCACGACACGCGCGATTCTGGAGGGGACGGCTTAAGCCGGACTTAACGCGAAAAACGAGAAAGTGGGAATGCCGGCGTCCGGTGCCGGCCCGCCGGGACTAGCGCAGCCGGTTGCGTTGCGAAATCGCGGCCTGCAGTTCGCGCTGGGCGTTTTCCACCGCGCTCTGCAACTGGTTCTGCCGGTCCCAGTATTCTTCCCGCAGGCGGGAAAAACCCGACACCGTGCCGATGCGCTCGCCGGGCAGCGGTTCCTTGCCGGCGACCTGTGCGGCCTTAGCCGCGTTCAGCGCGGCGTGGGCGGTCCGGATCTGCTGGTTGGCGTCGGCCAGCCCCTGCGCGCGCGCGCTGGCGTCGACCTGGAGTTGCTGCCGTGCTTCATTGCGCTGCTGCTGGGTGCTTTCCGGCACGCCGCTGCTGATCGGGCCGGTCGGCACGGTGATCGTGTCCACGTAGCGGGCGTTGGTGGGCGGTCTGTCGCTAAACGTGACCCGTCCGTTCTTGTCGATCGACCGGTAGAAGCGCACGTCCTGGGCGCCGGCCGGTGCGACGACGCAGGCGAGGAGCAGGCCGGCCAGCGGTGGCAGCCACCGGTGTTGCGTGCAGCGTGATTCCATAACAGGCTCTAGCGCAGCTTGTTCAGCCGCTGCAGCGCGTTGTCGTATTGGCCCTGCGCCCGCTCGATGTCGGCTTGCAGGCGGCGCTGGCGTTCCTGGTAGGCCTCGGTCAGGCGGCTGCTGCCGCCGGCCGTGCCGATGCGCTCGCCGGGCAGCGGTTCGACGCCCTCGCGGGCAGCCTGCTGGGCCTGGGTGAGCGTCTGCTGCCAGTGCTGGGCGTCGGAATCGGCGGTGGCAATCTGCTGCGCCCGCGTGGGCGTGTCCTTGGCGGCGGGAGGCGGGCCGCTGCTCTCTTCCACGCGCGAGCCCCGGTTGCCCTGACCGCTGGACATCGGCTTCGTGTTGACCTGCATCGGTTCGCTCTTGGCGGCGCCGGGGGCGGGTTTTTCGCCGTAGACGACCTTGCCGTCGGGCATCGTTGATTTATAGGTGGTCTGCGCCTGGGCGCCGGCCATGACCAGCGCGAGGCCGGTGGCGAGGACCCAACGGGACGCGCTGAGGGTGGAAGCGGCGGAAACGGCGGAAACGGCGGAAACGGCGGAAACCGGGCGGTGGGTGAGCAGTGGTTTCATGGCAACCTCGCAAAAAAGATCGAGTGCGCCTGATTGTAACGGCTGACGGAACAGGGGGTTGACCCGCCGTGCCCGGCCGCGGGCCCGACCGTGAACGATTGCCTGCGGCGGACCGGCGGGGCGCTGCGGCACGCCGTAAAATGCCCGGATGTCCGCGCCGGCCCCCGCTTTGCCACCGTTCGTCCACCTCCGCCTGCACAGCGAGTACTCGGTCACCGACGGCATCGTGCGGGTGGAGGACGCGGTGGCGGCGGCCGGCGCCGACGGCATGCCGGCGGTGGCGCTGACCGATCTTGCCAATGTGTTCGGCGCGATCAAGTTCTACAAGGAGGCGCGCGGCGCGGGGCTGAAACCGCTGATCGGCTGCGACCTCTGGATCGAGAACGACGCCGAGCGCGACAAGCCGCACCGCCTGCTCGTGCTGTGCCAGTCCCGCGCGGGCTGGCTGCGGCTGTCGGCGCTGCTGACGCGCGCTTTCCGCGAAAACCAGTACCGCGGCCGCGCCGAGGTGAAACGCGCGTGGTTCGGCGAGGCGCCGACCGACGGCCTGATCGCGCTGTCCGGCGCGCTGTCGGGCGACGTCGGGCAGGCGCTGGCGGCGGGCAACCGC
The DNA here is from genome assembly GCA_050741255.1 of Burkholderiales bacterium. Classification (GTDB taxonomy): domain Bacteria; phylum Pseudomonadota; class Gammaproteobacteria; order Burkholderiales; family SG8-41; genus CAZXNF01. Next base: position 21,743 of record JBOIEQ010000029.1, read on the forward strand.
GCGCAAGCGCTCGCCTGTGCGCAGGGCTGGGCGCGGCTGTTCCCGCAGCGCTACTACGTGGAACTGCAGCGGTTGGCGCCCGTTGGACAGGCGCAGGAGGGCGCGGCCCTGCAACTGGAGCGTTACGTGCAGGCCGTGCTGCCGCTGGCCGCCGAGCTCAAGCTGCCGTCTGTGGCGACGCACCCGGTGCAGTTTCTGACGGTGGACGACTTCGACGCGCACGAGGCGCGGGTGTGCATCGCCCGCGGCGAGATCCTGGCCGACCAGCGGCGGCCGCGGCTGTACTCGCCGGCGCAGTATTTCAAGTCCCGGGCGGAGATGGGCGCGTTGTTCGCGGATCTGCCGCAGGCGCTCGCCAACAGCGTCGAAGTGGCGAAACGCTGCAACCTCACCTTCGAGCTCGGCAAGTCCAGGCTGCCGCAGTTTCCGACGCCCAACGGCGAAAGCCTCGAGGAATACCTGCGGCACGCGGCGGGCAGCGGACTCGCACAGCGACTCGCGCGCCTGTACCCGGACGACGCGAAACGGGCGGAGCAGACGCCCCTCTATCAGCAACGCCTCGAATTCGAGATCAAGACCATCCAGCAGATGGGTTTTGCCGGCTACTTCCTGATCGTGGCCGACTTCATCAACTGGGCCAAGGGCAACGGCGTGCCGGTCGGCCCGGGCCGCGGCTCGGGCGCCGGTTCGCTGGTGGCGTACTCGCTCGGCATCACCGACCTCGACCCGCTGCGCTACGACCTGCTGTTCGAGCGCTTCCTCAACCCGGAGCGCGTGTCGATGCCCGACTTCGACATCGACTTCTGCCAGGAGGGGCGCGACCGCGTGATCGAGTACGTGCGCGGCAAGTACGGCACCGACAGCGTGTCGCAGATCGTCACCTTCGGCACCATGGCGGCGAAGGCGGTGGTGCGCGACGTCGGGCGCGTGCTCGACCTCGGCTTCAACTTCTGCGACCAGTTCGCGAAGCTGATTCCCTTCCAGCCCGGCCGGGTGACGACCCTGCACCGCCGTCGTGGCGAGGGCGAGGCGAACGTCATCTACGCGCGCGAAGTCGAGCCGCAGATCAACGCGCGCGAAAAGGAGGAGGAGGAGATCGCACGCCTGCTCGAGCTCGCCGAGCGGCTGGAGGGCCTGACCCGCAACGTCGGCATGCACGCGGGCGGCGTGCTGATCGCGCCGGGCAAGCTGACCGACTTCTGCCCGCTCTACGTGGCCGAGGGCGCCAGCGCGCCGGTGTCGCAATTCGACATGAAGGACGTCGAGGCGGTGGGACTGGTCAAGTTCGACTTCCTCGGCCTGACGACGCTGACGATCCTCGACTGGGCGCAGCGCTACGTGCGCAAGCTCGACGCGGCCGCCGAGGTGCGGCTCGACGCCATTCCGCTCGACGACGCGGCCACCTACAAGCTGTTCGCCGCCGCCGACACCACCGCGATCTTCCAGTTTGAATCGCGCGGCATGCGCGACCTGCTGAAGAAGGCGCGGCCCGACCGCTTCGAGGACCTGATCGCGCTGGTGGCGCTCTACCGGCCGGGCCCGATGGACCTGATCCCGGAGTTCGTCGAGCGCAAGCACGGCAAGCGGGTGGAATATCCGGACCCGCGCGTGAAGCCGATCCTGGAGCCGACCTACGGCATCATGGTCTACCAGGAGCAGGTGATGCAGATGGCGCAGGTCATCGGCGGCTATTCGCTCGGCGGCGCCGACCTGCTGCGGCGCGCGATGGGCAAGAAGCTGCCGGAGGAGATGGCGGAGCACCGCGGCCTGTTCACGGAAGGCGCGGCGAAGAACGGTGTGTCCGAACCGAAGGCACGGTCGATCTTCGACCTGATGGAGAAGTTCGCCGGTTACGGTTTCAACAAGTCGCACGCGGCCGCCTACGCGCTCGTCGCGTACCAGACCGCCTGGTTCAAGGCCCACCACGCCGCCGCCTTCGCCGCCGCCAACTTGTCGGCCGTCATGGCGGATACCGACAAGGTGCAGCAGTTCGTCGACGACCTGCGGCTGCACGGACTGAAACTCGTCGCGCCGGACGTCAACCGCTCGAACTACCGCTTCGAGCCGCTCGACCGCGAAACGATCGAGTACGGGCTGGGCGCGATCAAGGGCACCGGCGAATCGGCGATCCAGTCCATCGTGCAGGGACGCGCCGAGGCCCCCTACCAGAGCCTGTTCGATTTCTGCGAGCGGGTGGACCGCCGCCTCGTCAACCGGCGCGTCGTCGAGGCATTGGTGCGCGCGGGCGCCTTCGACAGCCTGGCGGAGGGCGGCCTGGAAGCGCGGGCGAGCCTGCTCGCCTCCGTCGGCATTGCACTCGAGCGCGCCGAGCAGATCGCCGCGTCCGAGGGCCAGAACAACCTGTTCGGTGACACGCCCGAAGCCCGCGGCGACACCACGCTCGTGGCCACGCCGCACTGGAACGCGCGGGACCGTCTGGCGAACGAAAAACTCGCGCTGGGTTTCTATCTCTCCGGCCATCCGTTCGAGGGGTACCGCCGGGAATTCTCGCGTTTCGTGCGCCAGCGCCTGGACCAGTTGCAGCCGCGCAACGAGTCGGTGTTGCTCGCGGGTGTCGTGCACAGCATGCGCACGCAGATGACGCGCCGCGGCAAGATGGCCGTGCTGACCCTCGACGACGGTTACGCCCGGGTGGAGATGACGGTGTTCAATGAGGTCTGGGAGCAGGCGAGGGCGTGGCTCAAGGAAGACCAGGTGTTGCTGGTGGAGGGCAAGGTCGCGAATGACGAGTTCAGCGGCGGCCTCCGGGTGTCGGCCGACAAGGTGTTCGACCTCGCCGCCGCACGCGCGCGCTTCGTGCGCGGCATGCGCATACAGTGCAACGGAGAGTCCTCCGGCGCACGCCTGAAGGAACTGCTGGCGCCGTACCGCAACGGCCCCTGCCCGGTGACGGTCGTCTACAGCAACCCGCGCGCCACCTGCGAGATCGAACTGGGCCCGGAGTGGCGGGTCAAGCTGGAGGACGGCCTGCTCGAATCGCTGGCGGGCTGGGTGTCCGACGAGAATGTCGAGGTGGTGTATCAGTAACCGGCACGCGATCATCTTGGTGGCGTTGGCGCTCGCCTCCGCATCAGCACGCGCCGACGAAGCCACCTGGAAAGTGCTGATCGACCAGGCCGGCAAGCACCAGAGCGTCGAGAACTTCGGCCAGGCGGAAAAATTCGCGCGCGAGGCGGTGGTCGAAGCCGAGCGGTCCTTCGGCGAGAACGATGCGCGCACGGCGGACAGCCTCGACGCGCTCGCGCGCATCCTGGTGTTCTCGGGCAAGCCGATCGAGGCGGAGATCCAGTGGCGGCGCGTGCTGCGCATCCGCGCGGCAGTCCTCGGCCCCGAAGCGAGGACGCTGGCAATCACCTACCTCAACATCGCGAGCGCACTGATCCGCTCGAACCAGATCACCGAGGCGGAGGCCGAGGCGATGTTCGCGCGCGCGGCGCGGATCATCGAGAAGACCGACGGACGGGATTCGGGTCTCTATGCGGCCGCGCTGTTCCAGTTGGGGGCGGCCCGGGTGATCGTCGGCCAGTACGCCGCCGCGGAGGAGGCGCTGAAACAGGCGCTCGTGATCCGGGAGAAGGTCGACGGCCCGAATTCGCTGGAGGTCAGCCGCACGCTGAACAACCTGGCGCTCGCGGCGGACGCGCAGGGCAAACAGGAGGAAGCGAAAGCCTGGCGCCAGCGCTCGCTCGACATCCTGCAGGCCGCGCCGATGCAGATGAAGAAGTAGCGGTCGCGCTAGCCATTTAACCGTTCGGATGTGCTTTTTCGTTCGCCCGTTCGAAATGCCCACACGATAAGTCCTATCGTAAAGACAAAATTCAACACGGCTATACCCAATATAACTTCCATTTATGCTGCTCCGCGGCGTTTGAAATCACGCACAGCCTGGATCCGCTGCAAGGAAATTGCGCTGAAAGAACGTGCGACACCACGGTTTTCGGCTGTCGATCGCCGGTATGGTACGAGGGGCGGTTGGCCTGGTGGGTTTCATTGCGCCCAGTTACTGCTTCGGGATATTCGAATCTTTCGCGACGCGGGCCCATTTCTTCGTTTCGTCCTGAATGAACGCTGCAAACTGCTCGGGTGTCGTTGGCGATGTCTCGATCGAATTGGCCGTCAGGCGCGTCTGCACGTCCGGCAGGCTCAGGGCCCTGACCAGTGTGGCGTTCAGCTTGGCAATGATCGGTTTTGGCACCGCCGCCTGCGTGCAAACGCCGATCCACACGGTGACATTGAAGCCCGGAAATCCGGACTCGGCGACGGTAGGCACGTCGGGCAGCTCCGGGCTGCGCTTGAGCGTGCTGACGGCCAGCGGGCGCACCTTCCCGCCTTTGATCGCGCCCAGCAGCTCGGGTTGATTGCCGAAAGCGCCGATGACCTCTCCGCCCATTACCGCAGCAAGCGCAGGGGCGCCGCCTTTGTACGGTACGTGTGCCAGGTCGATCCCGGTGGTCAGCTTGAATAACTCCATGCTCATATGGGTGGATACACCAACGCCCGGGGAGGAGTAGTTGTACTTGCCGGGGCTCGCTTTTACATATGCGACAAACTCTCCGAGGGATCGCACCGGCACCGAGGGACTCACCACCAGCACGTTGGGCGTGTTGCCGATCACGGAGATCGGCGCAAAACTCCTGATGTGATCGTAGGGAAGCCCGCTGTAGAGCGCCGGGGCAATGCCATGCGAGGCGATCGAGCAGGTAAACAGGGAATAGCCGTCAGGCAAGGCGGCCGCGGCGATACCCGCACCAAGAGTGGTGCCGCCGCCCGGGCGATTGTCGACCACGATAGGCTGTCCGAGAATCTCACCCCATGCCGTGGCAACGACGCGGCTCGCAATGTCGAGGCCGCCGCCAGGCGGGGCCGGCACGATCTGGCGTACGGGCCGACTCGGATAGTTTTTCGCAGAATCGTTCGATGGTGTCTGTGCCTGCACTGCGCCTGCGAACGTCAGCGCCAGAGCGGTGGCGAAAAGCCTGGGTTTCATGGGGTTGATCTCCTGTGATTGTTGCGGCGAATCGGTCGGCGCGGCCATGTTCTAGACACCGACGACGGTAATCAGCCGCGACCGCGTTGTGGCAATAAACTCATCCACGATCTGATTTTGTTTCTGCTTTGGCTGTGCCATGGCGAACTCGTACGTCGGTACGGTCAACGCCATCGTCAGCATGACTGTCAAGCGGATGGCATCGTGGTCCGCGTTCGGCGCCAGCGTCCTGAGCTTCGCGCACACCAAGTCCACTCTTTGCGCGTTGTATTCCTCATTGATCCTTCGCGTAGACGCCAGTGAGCGCGTATGGACCCACAGCCCGCGCGCAATGGGCGTCTTGCAGTACCGGCTCCATCCAAGGCCCTTGCTGGCAACATACGCCTCGATCACCGCCTGGGCCGTTTGCGCTTCCGCGATCATCGCGTTGACCTTGGCGCCGTGTCTGGCCACATGCCGCCACAGCACCATCGCGAGGATTTCCTCGATCGATTTGAAGTAGTGGTAGATCGAGGTGTGCGTGATGCCCGCGCGCGCGGCGATATCGACGATGCTCAGGCTGCCGTTGCCGCTCGCCACGATGGCCTCTTCAGTCGCCGCCAGGATTGCGTCGATCCGGTCCTGCGCGCGCTGCTGTACAGCCGTGCGTCTGGGCTCCGGAGAATCCAGGGCAACAGACCCCGTTGATGTTTTGCGCTTCTTGACGGCTTTGATTTCAGATCTTGTTGCAAGCACGACCATCTCCTTCAGGCTGTTCCTGTTCGACCGTAATTTCGAAACGCGTGGCGTAGGCCCCCAGGGCCGAAGCCGCTGCCGCGCGCGCAACTTCAGCGGTGCGGCCCGGCGCCGGGCGTATGCTTACGCGCGCCATCGCGCCGCGCCGCGCATCGGCACCGACCGCGACCCGGGCCTGCGCAAGCTCGATGAGCTCCGCGAGCACCCTGGCGAATTCGTTTTCGATTTCGCGCCACGCCAGGGCGGGTTTGAACGGCTTCCCAACGGGCGTGAGGGGGATTTGTTCGACAATGTGGATCGCCTTGGGCACGGCAGCCTTCTCGGCTATGTGCATGGCGGCATGTCGCATGAGTTCAGCGACGTCCACGGTATGCCCCGGGCGCAATTGGACGTAGGCCACCGGCACCTCGCCGGTATGACGATCCGGCCGGCCGACGGCCGCGACTGCGGCGACCGCTGAGTGCCGGAGGAGGGGCTCCTCGATCAAGGCGGGATCGATGTTGTGACCGCCGCGTATGATCAGATCCTTGGTGCGGCCGGCGAGCCAGAAGTAGCCGCGGGCATCGCGCCGGGCCAGATCGCCGGACTTGAGCCAGCCACCGGGCAGCATTGCACCCTCGTTGTCCGCCTCGTCCAGGTAGCCCGGAAACACGTTGGGGCCGCGCACAACCAGATGCCCGACCACATCGTCGGGACAATCCCGCACCCAGCGGCCATCGCCATCGAGTTCGACGATCTTCACGTCGACGCCGGGCAACGCCTGGCCGATCGAACCGATCGGACGATCGCCATCGACCGGATTGCGGGTGGTGCCGCCGACGGCCTCCGTCTGACCGTAGCCCTGGACCATGCGGACGCCGGTGGCTGACTCGAAACGATGGACCAGTTCGTTGGACAGGGGTGCCCCGCCACAGACGCAGTAACGCAGCGAGCTGATGTTGCTGTCGCCGATCGGCACCTCGAGGAGGCTCGAGTAGATGGTCGGCATTGCAATGAAATACTGGATGCCGAAGCGCTCGACCAGCTTCCAGAAGTTGGCGTACGCACCCGGGGTACGGAAGCCTGCTGCGGTGTACATCAACACAGAGCCTCCAACCGAGAGGGGAAACAGGCCGGCCGAAACGCTTCCTGCGACGTGAAACAGCGGCAACCCGCAAAGGAATTTCCCGCCGCGCAGCTTCAGTCCCTTGAGCGCTTCGGCATACGACTGCACCATCGCGATCTCGTTGCCGTGTGTGTGCGGCGCCATCTTGGGATGGCCGGTTGTGCCTCCGGTGTTGTAATAGGCAGCGACGTCCGTGGACTTGAATTGACGTCCGCCGAGCAGACGATCACCTGCCTCCCCGGCGAATGCGGCGTCGAAGTCCTCGACCACTGCGCCCCCAAGCTGCGCCGGGACCACGCCGGGCGCGGCCACGCCGGTGAACTGCCCCGGATTGACGGTCAGGACATGGCGCAGCGACGGCAACGCCCTAGCGATCGATTCCACCTTCGCCCACAGCGCCGGGTCGGCGTCTGGCTGTGGCACCACCAGCACCTTGGTGCCGATGCGTTTCATGACGGCGGTGAGGTGGGCAACATCGAGCATCGGATTGACCGGATTGGCGATCGTCGCGGCCCCGGCGCCCAGAAACGCCACATGCCACTGCGGCACTATCGGCAGCATGATCGTCACCGCGTCGCCAGCCCCCACCCGCCGCGCATGCAACCAGTTGGCGAAGCGCGTGACTTTCTCGAGCAACTGGCCATAGCTCCAGGCCGTCACCGGTGCCAGAAGGCTTGCTTCCGGAAGGAATTGCAACGCGACCTGATCGTGAACGCGATCGGCGGTGGCGCGGAGTAGCTCGTAGGTGCTGTTCATCGTCGAGCCGATGTTTTTTTGGGCGATGCTTACGAACCGGTCGATGCGCGTGCTGGCAGCACCGCGGTTGCGCGAATCTCGATCAGGGCGTTCTTGCGAACCAGTCCCGAAACCATCACGCCGGTAGCGGCCGGGAATGGCGGGCCGCCGAATATTTCGCGCCGCACCGCGGCAGTGTCCTTGTAGCCATCAAAAGTCGTCACGTAGTCGACCGTTTCCACCACGTGTTCGAACCCCCCCCCCGCGGCCCGCAGCACGGGCAGAAGTTTTTCCAGATAAATATAGCGTGCCTGCGCACCGATATCGCCCGGCGCAACGATGAGGCCATCGGGCCCGAGCGCCGTCATGCCGGAAATGAACAACTGGTCGCCAACGCGCACGGCGGCGGAAAACGTAATGTTGTCGGGCCATCCGCCGGGCGGATCGATACGGGAGAACAGGGTGGGCTTCATGAGTTGCACTCCTCCGGAATTGTGCGAGCCCGCGCAGCGCGGTCCATCCGGTCCCGGATAAAGTCGCCGGCGACTTTGAGCGCCCGGCGGCCTTCTCCAAGAATCGGGAAGTAGAGGTGCCACGTGTGAAACATTTCCGGCCACACTTCCAGCCGGGTTTCCACCCCGTGCGCACCTGCGGATGCCGTCAGGCGAACAGCGTCGTCGAGTAAAGTTTCGGCGGAGCCGACCTGGATGAGCAACGGCGCGAGTCCCGTGAGGTCAGCATGTATCGGCGATGCCAGGGGATGGCGCGGATCGGTATGGGCACGCCCATCAACGCCCCGGAGGTACGACCTCGCATTTTTGAGGAGTGGTTGTTTCTGCACCATAAAGTCCTCAGCCGCCTTGGACTCGATCGACGCGCCCGTGACCTCCATGTCAACCCAGGGTGACATGCATACCCCGCACGAAGGTTGCGGGAGGCCGGCGTCGCGTGCCGCGATCAGCGTAGCCACGGTCAGGTTGCCGCCACAACTGTCGCCCGCCACGGCGATGCGTGACGGCGCGAAGCCGGAGCTCAGCAGAAAGCGATACGCCGCCAGGCAATCATCCAGCGCCGCCGGAAACCGGTACTCCGGCATGAGCTTGTAGAGGGGCATCAACGTTCTTGCGCCTGCATCGCGACCCAGCTGCGCAACCGCATGCCGGTGGCTCAGATTCGAACCCATGGCAAATCCGCCGCCGTGAAGGTAGAGGACCACACGGGTCTGGTCCGTAGCAGGCGTGGAGGTCCATTCCCCTTGAACGCCGTCGAACTGGTCCGTACGTACCGTGACATCGGGAGGATTCGGGAACTGGGTGCCGCATTCATCATAGACTTTGCGCATCTCTTCGAGAGACATTTCCGGACGGAGCGAATGTTTCTCGATCAGGGCACGCGCGATCGCGACTTCTGGATTGGCCATGGGCGACTCGTGTTTATCGTGCCGACTGGCCGAGCATTTCCCGGCTCGCCCAGCAGGAATGGGTCCCGCTGGAAATCTTGTGGGGCAGCGCCACCCGCACGACCGGTCCATCCTGAATCCGCCTGGCGTCGAACACCCAGCACTCCGACGTGCCCTTGTTTTCATCGATGACAAAGCTGACGATGTACCCGTCATCCTCGCCGACGCCACCGACGCGGGGCGCGAACGGCGACTCGCTGCAATACAGGCCTTCCGGCAGCGCGTAGCTCCAACTCTTGCGCGTCTCGAGGTCATGCTTGACCCAGCCGGTGAACAAAAACCAGCCGGGTTTGAAGGTGCATGAATAGGCGTACCGGTATTTCCTGCCCGCGTAGCGCTGGTTGAAGGTGCCGAACTCCAGAATGCGTTCGTCGAGCCGCTCCTCGCGCGTGGATCCGTCCGCGAGGTTGAAGCGCCAGCGGTGCAATTTGCAGCCAACGCGGTTGAAGTCGACGATCGCCATCATGTTCCCAAGACCCGCCGGCTCACCGTCCTTCAGTCTGGGCAGCGGGTCTTCCTGGAAATAACCGTCGAGGATCACTTCATCGCCATCCTCATAGGCGTTCAGCCAATGCTGCACATAAGTCGGTTTCGCCTCGAACCAGCGGATGCCATCGGCGGGGCCCCGGCGCGGCACCAAAGCGAAGCGCGCCGGCACATCCCAGTGCATCGTCACCTTGCGGCTCCTGCGCGCTTCGCCTTCAGGGTCCGTGAACAGCGGCATGTCGTTCAGGATGGACCAGTGCTCGGTGAACGCCATGTCATGCGGAATGCGCCGTCCGGGGAGCGGCACGGGAAAATAGACAAGCAGGCGGTTGTTCTTGTCGACCACGCCGTAATGCATGTAAGGGGCGCGGTGAGAGAAATTGAAGAACATCAATTCACCGGTCGCCTCGTCAACGCGCGAATGGGCCGAGAGCCCGTCGATCGGCACCCATCCTTCGATGCCGAGCGTCTCCAGTGTATGCGGATCCAGACGGTAACCTTCGCCGCATTCGTGATACATCGACAGGGCCTTGCCCGCGTGGACCTTGATATCGGTGCTGGAGGCATCCTTTACCAGGTCGTAGGGCCCGACTCCCGGCCTTTCCGATATCTCGCGGCCCTGATCGCAGACGCCGCGCCAAAGCGAGCGCCTGGCCTCCTGCTCGGCCTGAAATCCGCGGGTGCGTACGAAGCGATTGCGATAGCTTGCCCGTCCGCCGCGGAAGTCGATCTGATGGATCATGCCGTCGCCGTCGAAGGGGAAATAGGTTCCCAGCGGCTGATGGACCGGAACCTGGGAGTTGCGCAGATACATTCCGTCCAGATCGGTCGGAATCGCTCCCTCGAGCACGTCCAGGTCCGCGGCATTGACCTCTGCGTGCTGGGGCGTCCACGGGCCGTTGAGATAGGGATGCTCGCCCGGCTGGAGAGTGACGACGACCGGCGGCTGGCGTTCGACCATCATGAAATTTCTCCTTGCGCTGTCGATGGATTCAATAGTTGACGCACCGTCACGTGATTGGCGTCAATTGCTCTGGACCGGTACCAGCCGCTCAGTCCCGCTCGATGCACTGGTTAAAGAACGTACGCATCCGTGCATTTGCCGCGCGCGAAATGTCGGTTGGAAACGAATTGAAGGCGTGTATACCGCCTGGGTAGATTGCGAGCTCGGCACTGCTGCCGGCAGCCACCCAGCGGTTGGCCATGAACAGCGTGTCGTCCAGCAGCGGGTCGAGGGTCCCGATCGTAAACAAGGCATGGGGGAGTCCCGACAGATCCGCATAGAGCGGAGATACGTCGGGATTGCGCCGCAATGATTGCGGAACATACCAATCGTGGTACTGGCGCATGATCGGCGCCGAAAGAAATAGCCTGCGCGCTCCCCATCTTTCGACGCTCGGCGTCAAGGTGAGATCGTAGTCGCCGTACGTCAGCATCGCGCCACGAAACGGCGACAAACCATGACGGTCGCGCAGGCGCAGCATGGTTACCACGCTGAGCAAGGCCCCGGCCGACTCGCCGCCGATGTACAGCCGGTCAGAACCGAATTCCCGCCGGGCGTTGGCCGCAAGCCAGAGGGCGGCCGCCTCGCAGTCGTCCGGTGCGGCGGGGTAGGGATGCTCCGGAGTGAGCCGGTAGCCGACGCTGACCACGGCTAGCCCCGTGCGGTCCGCCAGCTTCTCCAGAAACGGATCCTGCTGGTCATGCGCGCCATACGCAAAACCGCCCCCGTGGATATGCAGCAACACGCCGCGCGCATCCGGCGTGGCGAATACACGCAGCGGAATGAGGCCCGCAGGGCCCTGGATCGTGCGCTCCGCGCCTTTGGGCGAACGCACCACCGGTCCGAAAAAGGATGCGCCGCTCGCGCGCATCTCCCGGAAGGCTTGTATCGGGACGTCAAGAACGCTCGGGATTTTGGCCTGCGCGTGTTCGAACTTTTCGTTGAAAGAGCGCGTCTCCGCGGAGATCGCGTTCGGATCGAACAATGACGGGTCAACACTCAGTGTCAGGGGTGCTTTCATCGTGAAATCCGCTGATCAGCTCCGTTGAACCTGGCGCGGTGGGGAATGCGGGACAAGCACCCGGCCGCCGAGGTGACAAAAGTCTAATCCAATAATTGACACAGTGTCAACTTTAAAGTTAAGCTGGATCCGACGCTCAATGTTCAGCGGCGTGGTGCGTGGTGCATGGCTGCCGGTCAGCAGGACCGCGGCGGCGGCGTTCGGGCCTTCGCACCTCGCAGCCCGTGACCTGAAAAAACAAGGCCAAAGGAACCAATATGCGATTGGCAACGCCCCGGATTCAGCCACTGCCTCAGGCGCAGTGGACGGACGAGCAACACGAAATCATGGCGCCCATGTTGAGCGGCAAGGGTTTGGGCGGACAGGCCACCAATATCTTCACCACCTTCCTTCGCCATCCCAGACTCATGAAGCGGTGGTTGCTGTTCGCCAACTATGTGCTGTTCAAATCGACGCTCCCGGCGCGTGATCGCGAACTGGCCATTCTGCGAGTCGGCTGGCTGTGCCAGTCCGGCTACGAATTCGGCCAGCACGTGCTGGTCGCGCGCCAGGCGGGAATCAGCAACGTCGAGATCGAACACCTGAAAACCGGCCACGCGGCGCCGGGTTGGAGCAGCGCGGACCGCGCAATCCTGAAGGCGACAGACGAGTTGCACGAGGATGCGTTCATTTCCGACGCAACCTACGGGCAACTGATGCGGATCTACTCGGACGAGCAGATCATGGATCTGGTGTTTGTGGTTGGCAATTACAGCCTGGTGTCGATGGCTCTCAACACCCTGGGCGTTCAGCTCGACGCGAGCATCGAAGACCTGTGGCCGGCACGCGGGCAAAAATAGCAACGCCGGCAGATCGCTTGCCGGATTACGGACAAACTAGGGGAACGGGAACATGAAGGTGCTGATTCTGGGTGGTTGTGGCGACATGGGTTCGTCGGCCGCACGAGATCTGATCAAGCATGAAGCCGTGTCGAAAGTGGTCCTCGCGGATAACAATCCCGATATGGCCCGGACACATGAATCCGTGCGAAGCAGCGAAAAAGTGACTTCGCAATACATCGATGTCGCCGATATCAACAGCGTAGTGAAGCTGATGAAAGAGCACGACGTGGTGATCAATGACGTAGGCCCTTACTCCAAATACGGAGTGCAAACGGTCAAGGCAGCGATCGAAACCCGAACAAACTATGTTGACATCTGCGATGTGTGCGATGTCACCCGGGAATACTTGCAGTTCGATGACGCAGCCAGGGACGCGGGCGTGGCCATCTGCACCGGCTTTGGCGGCAGCCCCGGAATTACCAACCTGCTGGCCAAGTACGCCGCGGACAAGCTCGACGAGGTGGAAGAGATCCGGATCCTGTGGACCGTCTCCATGAACGACCGATTCGGCGATATGGCAATGGCCCAGGTGTTGAGTCAGTTTATCGGCAACGTTGTTCAGTACCTCGATGGAAAGTACGTGGATGTTCCTGCCGGTACGGGCGCTGAAGAAGTTGATTTTTGGGGAGGGGTGAGAAATGAAGTCTACTATTCGGCGCACCCTGAAGCCTTGACGTTGCCTCGCTACGTCCAGGGAGTGAAAACGGTCGTGCAAAAGGGGGGCTATTTCCCGAATTGGGCAACGAAACTGTTCTTGAACTTCATCGAAATGGGAATCGTCAACAAGGAAACCCTGAAGGTGGGCGACACGACGATTCCGAACAGGGAACTGATGGCGATGGTTGTCAGGAATGCATCCGGATTCTGGAAGAAGGCATCCGAGCTTGATTACTCGCCCACCAACGTCGTGGTCAAAGGCAAGGAAAGCGGGAACAGAGTGACCTACACTTACTATCTGCGCGGTCGCGCTGCTCCGGGCATCGGCATGTTGTCTTCCATGTGCGCAAGGATGCTGTGCAGCGGCGAAATCACGGCAAAAGGCATCGTTGCTCCCGAGGGCGCCGCCGATCCCAGGAAGTTCCTCAGCTACGTGTTGAAACGGGGCATTGAAGAGCAAAAGACAATCGAAGGCAGGCAGGAGTTTTAGGGAACCCTGATTGACTCCGCTACACCGGCGCAGGCCGGCGGGTGTATTCGCTCGCGGTTGAAGTGCAGCACTTCGGCATCACCCGTATCAGGACACCAAGGCTTCGCCCATGTCCCGATTGCCCCCGTTCAAGCCACAACCTATTGACGGCTAGGCGGTCGGCAGGATCGCGAAGTCGCTGAACCGGCTTTGTGCCGGTTCGTTATCCCGGGCGCCTTCCGCCGGCTCGACGCGCAGAGCGGTGACGTGGCCGGCGGGCGGGCCTTTTTGCGCCCACGCAATGACCTGCTCGACAGCGGCCGGCGCACCCTGCACGACGGCTTCCACCGTGCCGTCGCGCCGGTTGCGCACCCAGCCGCTGACGCTCGCCGCTAGCGCGGCGCGTTGCAGGTGCACGCGGTAGCCGACGCCCTGCACGCGACCCGCGACGAGCAGGCGCTGCGTCACGATCAGGGCGTTGGCCGGGGGATGCGACATCCCGTTATGCTATAGCG
>JBOIEQ010000030.1:0-35717 GCA_050741255.1 Burkholderiales bacterium
CTGCCAGCATGTGTTCTATGCGTACGCGCATCTCGTCGCGGCCGCCGCGCCGCTGCCGTCCGCGCCGGCCGCTGCCCCGGCGCCGCTGGTCGAATACAGCGCCTCGGTGAAGGCGGTCGCGGTCCGCTCCGGGATGTCGGACCGCGCCCCGGCGGAACCGGCCCAGGCGCCCGTCGAGGACACGCCCCGGCTGTGGGAAGTGCCTGCCGTGCCGGCGGAGGCGCCGCCGATGGTCCCGTCCACAGCCAAGCCCGCCGTCGCGCCGGCGCCCCCGGCCGAGCCGTTCGCCATGCCGGCGACCGCCGTGCGCCGCTCGGGGGTGTGGGCGTTCGGTTGCATGGCGCTTGCGCTTGCACTGGGCGCGCAGGCCGCGTACCAGTATCGCGGCGAACTGGCGGCCAGGTTTCCGCCGATGCGCCCGTGGCTCGAGCAGGCCTGCACGGCGCTCGGCTGCACGGTCGGCCTGCCGCAGCAGCCGCGTTCGATCTCGATCGAGGCCTCCGACATGCAGATCGCCGATCCGGCGCGGCCCGCGGTCATCACGCTGACGGCGACCCTGCGCAATCATGCCGCAACCGCGATCGGCTACCCCGCGCTCGACATCGTGCTGACCAACACCAAGGACCACACGCTTGCGCGCCGTATTTTCCTGCCGAACGAGTATCTCGAAACCGGCACGAGCGCGCGCGCCGGTTTTGCCGCCAACGCGGAACTCACGGTGCGCCTGACGCTCGACACGCAGGAGCTCGGTCCCGCCGGTTTCCGGCTCGACCTGCTGCCGGCACCGGCGCGGTGAACGGGCGATGAGCGCGCCCGCCGACCGCCGCTACGGCGCGTCCCACGAGTGGGCGTTGCGGGAAGCCGACGGCACGATCAGTGTCGGCATCACGGATTTCGCGCAGTCCCAGTTGGGCGACGTGGTGTTCGTGCAGCCGCCGGAACCTGGTCGTGTCTTGCGGCAGGGCGAGGCCTGCGCGGTGATCGAATCGGTGAAGGCGGCCGGTGACGTGCATGCGCCGGTCGCGGGCACCGTGGTGGCGGTGAACGCGACGCTCGCCGAGGCGCCGGAAAAAATCAACGCAGACGCCTACGCTGCCTGGATCTTCAAACTCAGGCCGGCGGCGCCCGCCGAGTACGATGCGCTGCAAGACGCCGCCGCGTATCTGCGCCAGGCCGACGCCGGCTGACTTGCCCGCCTTCCGGGTGCGCGGCATACTCGCGCGCTCATCGTTTGTTCCACCCCTCCCGAGGAGCTCAGCATGGCCAACGTCACCCTTGCCGGAAATCCGATCACCGTTGCCGGCAGCCTGCCCGCCGTCGGCGCCGCCGCCCCCGACTTCACGCTGACTGCCAAGGATCTCTCGGACGTGTCTCTCGCGGCCTACGCCGGCAAGAAGAAGGTGCTCAACATCGTGCCGAGCCTCGACACGCCCGTGTGCCAGACCTCGACCCGCAAGTTCAACGAGCAGGCGGGCAGCCTGCCCAACACGGTGGTGCTGATCGTGTCAGGCGACCTGCCGTTCGCGATGAAGCGCTTCTGCGAAGCCGAGGGCCTCGCCAACGTCGTGACGCTGTCGACCTTCCGCGGCCACGATTTCCACGGCAAGTACGGCGTGGACATCCAGAGCGGGCCGTTGAAAGGCCTGACCTCGCGCGCGGTGGTGGTGCTCGACGAGAACAACAAGGTGAAATACACCGAGCTCGTTTCCGAGATCAAGAACGAGCCGAACTATGCCGCGGCGCTCGCCGCGCTCAAGTAAGCGTGTGCCGCGCCGCGCAGTCACCGCGGCGCGGTAGACCGCGGCCCGCCGCTTAGGGCATCATCCGCGCGCCATGAAGAGTCCCTTCAAGGGAAAGACCGGTTTCGCGCGGATCTGGAACGCCCTGTTCTATTCGCTGGACGGATTTTCCGCCGCGTTCCGCCACGAGGACGCTTTTCGCCAGGAGGTCATCCTCGCGCTTGTCCTGATCCCGCTCGCGCTCGCGTCGCACGCCAGTGGCACGGGCAAGGCCCTGATGGTCGGGAGCGTGATCCTGGTGCTGATCGTGGAACTGCTCAACTCGGGGATCGAGGCGATCACCGACCGCGTGTCGCTGGAAAACCACGAACTCGCCAAGCGCGCGAAGGACATGGGCAGCGCGGCGGTGATGCTGGCGCTGCTGAACGTGCCGGTGGTGTGGTTGCTGGTGCTGCTCGGCTGATGCTGCGCGGTGAGGGGTGAGGAGGGAGACGTGAGGGGAAAAGCCTAGTGATGGCGGGCACCGGCTACGCAGTTAAGCGTGTGTTACCCCTCCCCCTCACCCCTCACCCCTCACCCCTCACTTCTTCAAAGCATCCCGGATTTCCCGCAGCAGTACTACTTCCTCCGGTGTCGGCGGCGGCGCCGCCTCTTCGGCCGCGCGCATTTTGTTGATCATCCGCACCAGCAGGAAGACCGCAAACGCCACGATCACGAAAGAGATCGCGGTGTTGATGAAGGCGCCGTAGTTGAGCGTCACCGCGCCGGCCTTGGCGGCGGTGTCCACGGTGGGGTAGGGTCCCGCGGTCGCGCCGTCCTTCAACACCACGAACAGGTTCGCGAAATCGACCTTGCCGAGCAGCAACCCGACCGGCGGCATGATGAGGTCCTTCACCAGCGAATCGACGATCTTGCCGAAGGACGCGCCGATGATGATGCCGACGGCCATGTCGACGACGTTGCCGCGCATCGCGAAAGTCTTGAATTCCTGCAGCATGGGGGCGGGCTCCTGAGGGCTGGGCGGGGTCATTGCGATCATAGCAAACACCGCGACCGACTCACGCGTCGGCGGCCGCGCGGGGGCGCGCGGGTATAATCCGCCGCTTTCTTCGCGGGCTGAAAGGTACTCGACATGCGCACGCTCATCTGCGGCTCGATCGCCTACGACACCATCATGGTGTTCCAGGGGCGCTTCAAGGACCAGATCCTGCCGCACCAGATCCACATCCTGAACGTGGCGTTTCTCGTGCCCGACCTGCGGCGCGAGTACGGCGGCTGCGCCGGCAACATCGCCTACAACCTGCGCCTGCTCGAGGGCGCGCCGGTCATCATGGCGACAGTAGGCGACGACGCCGGCCCGTACCTGCTGCGGCTGGACGAACTCAAGCTCGCGCGCGACCACGTGCGCCAGGTCGCCGGCAGCTTCACCGCGCAGGCCTTCATCACGACCGATCTCGACGACAACCAGATCACTGCGTTTCACCCGGGTGCTATGAACCATTCGCACGTGAATCACGTGCAGGACGCCGCCGCCATCAAGCTCGGCATCGTCGCCCCCGACGGGCGCGACGGCATGCTGCAGCACGCGCGCGAACTGCACGAGGCCGGCATTCCCTTCGTGTTCGACCCGGGCCAGGGCATGCCGATGTTCAACGGCGAGGAACTGCTCGCCTTCGTGCGCCAGGCGGACTACGTGACGGTCAACGACTACGAAGGCGAGATGCTGCAGGAGCGCACCGGCCACTCGCTGGAGACGCTGGCGCGCGAGGTCAAGGCGCTGATCGTCACCCGCGGCGCCCAGGGCTCGCTGGTGTTCACCGGCGGCCGCGTGATCGAGATACCGCCCGTGGCGGCGCCGCAAATCGTGGATCCGACCGGCTGCGGCGACGCCTACCGCGCCGGCCTGCTGTATGGACTGGTCAACGGCTACGACTGGCCGACCACCGGCGGGCTCGCCTCGCTGCTGGGCGCCATCAAGATCGGCACCCGCGGCGGACAGAACCACCGCTTCACGCGCACCGAGATCGAGAGCCGGTTCCGTGAAGCGTTTGGCCGCAAACCCTGGTAGCGCGCCCGACGGAACCTCTGGCCGGCGGACCTCTCCAACCGACATGGGGACCGAAATCCAGGGTGCTTGCGCGCGTGTCAGTGTCGTTCTGACGCTCGCCGCTGCATTGCTGCTCTCCGCATGCAGCAGCCCGCCGACCGTCCCGCTCGGCGAGCGCCCGATGCCGTCGTACCGGGACGGCGTGGTGCTGGAGGTGCGCGATTTCACGGTCACCGACTACGGCAGCCGTGCACCCGGCGGCGCCGGCGTATCCGTCGGCGTGGCCGGTGGTTCAGGTGGCCGCAGCGGAGGGGGGGTCGGCATCGGCTTCGGCCTGCCGCTGCCGGGCTTCGGCATGTCCGGGGGGGGCTCGACCAGCACCCGCGTCTACGACATTACTGTCAAACCGGACACCGGCGAGCCTTTCATCGTGCGGCAGCTGCCCACCGAGCCGGCCCCTGCGATCGGCGCGCGCGTGCGCGTCATCACCGAGAACGGCGTCGCGCGCGTCACACCCCTCGGTAGCAACTAGTCAAAGCTTCAGGGCGGCCCTCGCGCCGGCTGCCTCTATAATCGGCCCCAGCAAAAGCATCTCAGCCCGGTGGAGTACCGCGTGTTTCCGCGCTGCGAACTGCCGCTTACCCGCGTCGATGCCCGCTACGCCCGCCACCTCCTCAAAACCCAGCATCAGGCTGCCGTCTCCGCCGGCGCCGACCGGCCCCTTCACGCGGCTCGCCCGCCTGTTCCGCGGCGGACTCCACGTGTTCGAGGGGCTCGCGATCATGCTGTTCCTGTTTCCGTTCACCACGCCCGCGGGCCGGCGCCGCCACATCCGCCGCTGGTCCGCGCAACTGCTCGCCCTGTTCGGCGTGCGGGTGAAGGTCAAGGGCGAAGCGCCCGGGCGCAGCGACGCGCCGCTCATGCTGGCGGCCAATCACGTGTCGTGGCTCGACATCTTCGTGATCCTGGCGCGCGTGGACGTGCGCTTCGTGTCCAAATCGGAAGTGCGGCAGTGGCCGCTCGTGGGCTACCTCGCGGCGACCGCGGGCACGCTGTTCCTCAGACGCGCGCGCAAGACGCATGTCGCGCAGATCAACCGCGAGATCGGGGAGGCGCTGACCGCCGGCGACCTGGTGGCGATTTTCCCCGAAGGCACCGCCACCGACGGCGGCGAGTTGCTGCCCTTTCATGCCTCGCTGCTGGCGCCCGCGACGGCCGCCGGCGTGCCGGTGCAGCCGGTGGCGCTGCGCTTCGCGGACGTGCACGGTACGCTCAATACCGATGCGGCGTACGACGGCGACAAATCCCTCATCGATACCTTGCGGCTCATGACTCGCCACCGCACGATCGTCGCCGAACTCAACTTCCTGCCGGTGGTGAAGAGCAGCGGCCGCACCCGCCGCGAACTGGCGACATCGCTGGAGAAATCGGTGGCGCGCGCGCTCAACGTGCCGGCGCCGAAGCGGCACGCGCGTTAAGACCGCAAAAACGGATTTGCCGCCAAGACGCCAAGGCCGCCAAGGAAGACCAAACGAGCAAGAGCATACGAAAAGTATTTCCTGATTTTCTTGGCGTTCTTGGCGTCTTGGCGGCAAAACTAGCCTGAACATTCCGGGCAGGGCACCTGAAAGACCTGGCGATCCTCGATGCGCAGCGCCGTCAGTGCACGGCCCCATAAGCAGCCGGTGTCGATCGCGTAAAAATCCGGCCGCACGACGAGGCCCAGCGCCGACCAGTGACCGCAGACGACGGGCGTGTCGCGCGAGGCGCGTCCCGGCACGTCGAACCACGGCATGAAGCCCGCTGGAAAATCCTTTGGCGCGCCCTTGTGCGAGAACTCCATCGCGCCGTCCGGCCTGCAGATGCGCAGCCGCGTGAACGCGTTGACGATCACGCGCAGGCGATCGTAGCCCGTCAGGGCGTCCGACCAGCGGTCGGGCAGGTTGCCGTACATCGCGGCGAGGAAGGCATCATGGTCCGGTGCCTGCAGCGCGGCCTCCGCCTCGCGGGCGAGCGCCAGTGCCTGCGCGATCGTCCACTGCGGCAGCAGTCCCGCGTGCACCATGGCCACGCCGTGTTCGACGTGCATCAGCTTGCACTGCCGCAGCCACGCGAGCAGTTCCTCGCGGTCGGGCGCGTCGAGGATGTCGGCGATGGTGTCGCCGTGGTGCGGGCGGCTGTGGCCGGCGGCCACCACCAGCAGATGCAGGTCGTGATTGCCGAGGGTCACCACGGCACGCTCGCCGAGCGAACGGATGAAGCGCAGGGTTGCGGCGGACTGCGTGCCACGGTTGACGAGGTCGCCGACGAACCACAGCGTGTCGGCTGCTGGGTCGTACCCGCAGCGCTCGAGCAGGCGCTGCAGCGCCTCGAGGCAGCCCTGGATGTCGCCGATTGCGTAAGTGGCCATCAATAAAAAAGGCGCAGCGGAGGCTGCGCCTTTCCGGGGAATCCCGCGCGTTTACTTCTTGGCGGCTGCGGCCGCCGCCGGTGCCGCCGGTTCCTTCAGGCTGCCCCCGGACTGGTTCGCCATGTAGACGATGGCGCGCGAGATCTCGAGATCGGACAGGCTGGTGTCGCCGCCGCGCGCGGGCATCTGCTTCACGCCCTTGATGGCGATGGCGGTGAGTTTGTCGAGGCCCTGGCCGATCAGCTTGCCCCACGCCGCCTTGTCGCCGATCTTCGGCGCGCCCAGCACGCCGGCGCCGTGGCACGCGATGCAAGCACCCTTGACGATGTCCTCGCCGCTTCGCGCGCCGCCGGCGCCGCTCGCGTCCGCCGCCACGAACTGGCCGACCGGCTGGATGCGCTGGGCCACTGCGGCCTCGGCAAGAGCGGGATTGTCATGCGCGGTGTCTGGCGTGCCGACGATCACGCCGGCCACCATGATCAGCGCGATCACCGGCACGACGAAGGACAGCACGACGACCACGATCAGTTGCGTGGGCGTCTTGATCGGCGAATGGTGTTCGACGACGTGGTACTCGGTGGCGGCGGGGGCGGGTGTGTGATGTTCGCTCATGGGGGTTCCGGGCAAAAAGAGCCGCAATTATAACGGCTTCGGTACGCGCCCGGAACGCCCCTAAATGGACGCTCCCGGCGAAAAGCCGTATCCTTGGCGCCCTTGTAATCGACCACGCGCCCGTAGCTCAGCTGGATAGAGTACTGCCCTCCGAAGGCAGGGGTCACAAGTTCGAATCTTGTCGGGCGCGCCATTTTCCCCGCGTTGCGCCGAACCGGTGCATCAACCTTTGGCCATTCCCTGACGACCTTGGCCGCCGTTCCCCGCTACGACACCGTCATCATCGGCGGCGGCCACAACGGCCTCGTCTGCGCCGCGTACCTGGCCGCGGCGGGCCTCAAGGTGCGCGTCCTGGAGCGCCGCGGGGTCGCCGGCGGGGCGGCCGTCACCGAGGAATTCCATCCCGGCTTCCGCAATTCCGTCGCGGCCTACACGGTCAGCCTGCTCGCCCCGGAAGTAATCCGCGACCTGCGCCTCGCCGAACACGGCCTGCGTATCCTCGAGCGGCCGGTCTCGAACTTTCTGCCCACCGCCGAGGGCGGCTACCTCAAGCTCGGCGGCGGGCTTGCGCGCACGCAGGCCGAAGTCACTAAGTTTTCCCCGCGCGATGCCGAACGGCTGCCGGCCTATTACGCGATGCTGGAACGCGTGGCCGACGTGCTGCGGGCGCTGGCCCGCGAAACGCCGCCCAACGTCGGCGGCGGCCTGGCCGACCTGTTGCGCGCGGCCAGCGTGGGCAACCGCCTGCGCAAACTCGACATGGCGGCGCGCCGCGACCTGCTCGACCTCGTCGCCAAGAGCGCGGGCGACCTGCTCGACGGCTGGTTCGAGTCCGCGCCGCTCAAGGCGGCGTTCGGCTTCGATGCCGTGGTCGGCAACTACGCCTCCCCGTACACCCCCGGCTCGGCCTACGTACTGCTGCACCACGTCTTCGGCGAAGTGAACGGCAAGTCGGGCACCTGGGGCCACGCGGTCGGTGGCATGGGCGCGATCACCCAGGCGATGGCGCGTGAAGCGGAGGCGCGCGGCGTCGAGATCACGCTGAACGCGGCGGTGAAACGGATCGAGGCGCACAGCGGCCGTGCGGTTGCCGTGGAACTGGCGAATGGCGAACGCATCGAGGCGCGCGCGCTGGCCTCCAACCTCAACCCGCGGCTCACCTTCCTCGAGTTGGTGGAACCCGGCGTGCTCGACGCCGACTTCGTGCAGCGGCTGCGCAACTACCGCTGCGGCTCGGCGACCTTCCGTATGAACGTCGCGCTGTCGGAATTGCCCGACTTCACCGTGCTGCCCGGACGCGCCGCCGCCGAGCACCACCAGTCCGGCATCATCCTCGCGCCGACGCTCTCCTACATGGAACGCGCCTACTTCGACGCGCGCACGCACGGCTGGTCGAAGGAACCCATCGTCGAGGTGCTGATCCCGAGCACGGTGGACGACTCGCTGGCGCCCGCCGGGCAGCACGTCGCGAGCCTGTTCTGCCAGCATTTCAGCCCGGAACTCGCGGGCGGGCGCACCTGGGACGACTGCCGGGAGGAGGCTGCGGACCTCGTGATCGACACGGTCACGCGCCACGCGCCGAACTTCAAGGCCGCGGTGCTCGCGCGCCAGATCAATTCGCCGCTCGACCTCGAACGCACCTTCGGCCTGACCGGCGGCGACATTTTCCACGGCGCGCTCAGTCCCGACCAGCTCTACAGCGCGCGCCCGGTGCTGGGCCACGCGGATTACCGCTCGCCGCTGGCGGGACTGTATGTCTGCGGTTCGGGCGCGCATCCCGGTGGCGGCGTGACCGGGCTGCCGGGGCGCAATTGCGCGCGGGAGATGCTCAGGGATTTCCGCGCGGGGAAGCTGAAGTAAAAGCGGATCGCCGCCAAGGCGCCAAGGACGCCAAGAAGGTCGAATCCAGATCAGTCGCAGAAACTCAGAGCAAGCAAACAAAAAGCCCCGAAGGTTTTCGCTTCAGCTTTTCTTGGCGTCCTTGGCGCCTTGGCGGCCACCACTGTTCTAGAAGAGGTAAGCCACCACGAACAGTCCGACCATCGCGAACACGAGTACCAGCCGCACGAGGGTGCCGACGAGAAAGCCGATCCAGGTCGCCACGCCGACGTGCCCCGCCCGCAGCACGCTTTTGCCCGACGCCAGTTCGCCGAGCACGGCGCCGATGAAAGGGCCGAGCACGATCCCGATGAATCCCCCGAAGATGCCGAGCACCGTGCCGATGGCCGCGCCGGCCACGGCGAGGCGGCTCGCGCCGACGCGCTTCGCGCCCATGGCGGTCGCGGCGAAATCCACGACGAAGGTCAGCACCATCAGCGCGCCGGCCACCGTGAGCGGCAGCCAGCCGACTTCGTTGAAGTCGTCGATCCACGCGGCGAGCATCAGCCCCGCGAACACCAGCGGCGCGCCCGGCAGCGCGGGCAGGATGCTGCCGGCGATGCCGACCGCGATCAGCGCGATCGCGGCGATCCAAAGCAGGGTGACGGTCATGGGCTGGTGTAAGCTTCGTGTGTGTCGGGGAGGAGAACAATAGCGCGGGCGTGCGCGGCCCTGCTGATCATTGTCACATGCGCGGCGTGCGGACCCAAGGTCCCGCCGCTGCCGAAGCTCGGCACGCAGGACGTCGTGCTGGCCTTCGGCGACAGCCTCACCTACGGCACGGGCGCCGCCGAACACGAAAGCTATCCCGTCGTGCTGCAGCAACTGATCGGCCGCACGGTCGTGCGTTCCGGCGTGCCGGGCGAAGTCTCCGCGCAGGGCCTCGAGCGCCTCGAGGCGGTGCTGGACGAAGTGAAGCCCCGTATCGTCATCGTCTGCCTCGGCGGCAACGACCTGCTGCGCAAGATTCCCGATGCCCAGATCGCGGCCAACCTGCGCGGCATCCTGCGCGCGGTGAAGGCGAAGGGCGCGTCCGCGGTGCTGGTCGGCGTGCCGCGGCCGCAACTGCTGTCGGCGGCGCCCGAGTTCTACGCCGGGATCGCGAAAGAGTTCGACGTCCCGTACGAAGGCGTTGCCGTGAAGGACGTGCTGTACAACGCCAGGCTCAAATCCGATCCGATCCATCCGAACGCCGCCGGCTACCGCCAGATGGCAGAGAACATTGCAAAGCTGTTGAAGCAGGCGGGCGCGACATGAAGGCACGGTCTCCGGTCTCCCTGATCGCGCTCATGTGCGTGGCCGAGATGCTCTCGATGACCGGCTTCGCCACCTATACGACGCTGATCCCGGTGCTGACGAAGGACTGGGGCATGAGCAATTCGGAAGCCGGGCTCCTGAGCGGCGTGTTCTACATCGGCTACATGACGGCGGTGCCGGTGCTCGCGAGCCTGACCGATCGCATGGATTCGCGCCGCGTGTATGCCTTCTCCTGTGTGATGGCCAGCGCGGGCGCGGTGTGCTTCGCGCTCTTCGCGCACGATCTCGCGAGCGCCGCGGCGTGCCAGTTCCTGATCGGCCTGGGCCTCGCGGGCACCTACATGCCGGGTCTCAAGGCGCTCACCGACCACCTGGAAGGGACCGCGCAGTCGCGCGGCACGGCGTTCTACGTCGCTTTCTTCGGCGGCGGGTCCTCGCTGTCCATTCTCGCCAGCGGCGCGCTTGGCGCGCATTTTCCGTGGCAGGCGGCATTCGTGTTCGCCGCGGTCGGTCCGCTGCTGGCCGCACCGCTGGTGCTGTGGGGGATGCCGCACAAGAAGCCGCTCGCGCGGGTGAAGGGCGCCCTGCTCGATTTCCGGCCGGTGCTGCGGGACCGCAAGACGATGCTGTACGTGCTCGGTTATTCGATGCACAACTACGAACTGTTCGGGCAGCGCTCGTGGATGGTGGCCTTCCTTGTCTTCTGCGCGAGCCTGCGGGCGGACGGCGCGGGGCAACTGGCGGCCGCCGCGACATTGGCGGCCATGGTGAATGTGATGGGCCCCATCGGCAGCATCACGGGCAACGAGCTCGCGCTGCGCTACGGGCGCACGCGCGTGATCTTCATCGCGATGGGCCTGTCGGGCCTGTTCGCCTGCGGACTCGGGTTGATCGCGGGACTGCCGTTGTGGGCCGTATTCGCCATCATGTGCGTGCACTACTTCCTGATGCTGGGCGACTCCGCGGCGCTGACCTCGGGCATGGTGGCCACGGCGCCGCCGCAACTGCGCGGCTCGGCAATGGCGGTCTATTCCTTCGTGGGCTTCGGCGCGGCCTTCCTCGCGCCGCTGGTGTTCGGCGTGGTGCTCGACCTTGCCGGTGGCCGCAACGACCGAACGGCGTGGGCGCTGGCCTTCGTCAGCATCGGGATCTTCGGCGTGCTGTCGCCGGTGGCGCGGTTTGTGTATCGGCGTGGAGCGCGAAATTAATCGTGGTCTGTCCCCGATGGGTCCTTTACTATTTTTGAGACGCGCTCTAGAAAATACTGGTCTGTCTCTTATTATTCGCTGGCAACAATTGGCTACGACCCCATTTGTTCGAGACTAGGTAGACCAATGTTGAAAAAAAGCAGCTGGAATAATCTCCGAATCAATCTTGACTTCGATTCCTCTAAGCAACGCGATCCTTGCCAACCCCGCAGCGATAAAATCGAAGCACAAAGCGTTGTAAATCTTGCCCCCTCCATATCCCAACGGGTATCGGTCACCTCTGGATTTACCACGTGCTAAATACTCCGTCTCGGCTCGCGCAAGAAGCGCGTTCACTCTTTCATTATTCGATCCGCGAATGGCATCAAGAATCTCGAAGTGCACAGGGTACAACGTTTTTTCGGGCAGCTTCCCAATTGGGTAGCTATCGAATCTCGTATCATCGTTACTGAACATAGCAAGGCTGCGAATTAACAATGGGCTTTCGACATTTGGTTCAGGATCTTGTCCTTGGAAAATAGCGGAGAGACTTGAGGCCACAACTACATCACAGCATTCTTTTTGGCCCGCCAATAACCCGCAAAAAAAAGGCTCAAAGAGCTCGGAGAATCTAAAGCGCGCAAAAGCGGGATCACCGATGCCTTCGGCTTCCAATGATCTCACCAGCAATGGGTACTGGCTAATGTAGAAAGCCCCTTCTGCAAAGGCGATTTTAGCCTTGTTCGCATCGCCTTCAAAACGAAAGATCGCCATACCTTTTTGTAGCGCATTGAGACAGGCTCGACGACTAGTTCCCATGTTCGCTGAAAAACGCTTCTCGTCACAGTTTGCCGAAAAAGCTTGCGGAAAATTTTCCTCAAGATTCCAACGAACATTCTCCAAGATGCGCGCAAATTGGCTTGCGATCTCGCCTTCACGTGCATTTACAGACTTAGCCATTATTGCTGAAAATTATGAAACTTCAGGGTCAGACCACGTTTTCCATTCCCGCGAACGGCGCGCGAGTCAGGCCCGTTCCGGCCCGCGGTTCGGACCGGTGTAATGCGCCGGCCAGCGCTCGAGCACCGCTTCCGAGTCGTCCTTGTACACGTGGCAGGCGTTCAGTTGATAAGGCTTGCGCGTCGAGGGTGGCTTGCCGGTATTGCGCGCGTCGCGCGCGCGGCCGGTGGCCTGGAACGCGGTGGTGCCGAGCGGCATCAGCAGCTCGACCAGGTGCGTGCAGCCCTTGGTGCCGCCGAGCAGTTCCAGCGTTTTCCTGCGCCAGCCGGGGCCGATGGTGGCGCCCTTCAGGGCCTGGAAGTTCGGCGTGATGTCGCCGCAATGCGAATACGGGCTTGCGTCCGTGGATGCAGCAACGTCGTGGACCTTCAGGTCGAGATCGACCGTCAGCCGCAGCCACATGTCGTGCACCGGCTCGCCGGGTTCGCGCGTGCTTCTGCCGCCGCGCCGGGTGTGCGGGTAAGTCTTCACGTCCGTGAGGTGGCCCTCGATGTCCCACAGGCCGTCCGCGCGTTCGTACCCCTGGCAGACGATGGTGCGCGTGTGTTTCAGTTCGCGCGGGGCGGGCGGGGGCAGTGGCATGACGCTCCTATTTGGTGACCAGCGGCAACTCGGGGATCAGCGCGCGCCTCTCGGCGCACAAGGCCAGCAGCGCGTGTTTCTGCACGGGCGTGTAACGCTCCCACTGCGAGATCTCGTCCAGCGTGCGCCAGCAGCCGCGGCACCAGCCGGTCGGCTCGTCGATCACGCAGATGCGGTTGCAGGGCGACGGAATGTCCGCCATCTCAGGCGGCCTTCTTCGCGGCGAGGGCGCGGGCCACGCGTGAGCCGGACGGCCGGCCGAGGTGCGCGCTGATGAAGGCGCCGGCGGCGGCGAGCTTGTCCATGTCCACGCCGGTGGCGATGCCGAGGCCGTTCAGCATGTACAGCACGTCCTCGGTAGCGACGTTGCCGGTGGCGCCCTTGGCGTACGGGCAGCCGCCGAGTCCCGCGACCGAGCTGTCGTAGGTCGCCACGCCCAGATCCAGCGCGGCGAGCGTGTTGGCGAGCGCCTGGCCGTAGGTGTCGTGAAAGTGGCCGGCGAGTTTCGTCACCGGCACGTACTGCGCGACGTCCTCGATCACCGCGCGCGTCTGGCCGGGCGTGCCGGCGCCGATGGTGTCGGCGATGGTGATTTCGTAGCAGCCCATCGCGTACAGGGCGCGCGCGAGCTTCGTCACCTGCGCGGGCTTCACCTCGCCCTCGTAGGGACAGCCGAGGCAGACGGAAATGTCGCCGCGCACGCGCAGGCCCGCCTTGAGCGCGGCCTCGGCGACTTCGGCGAAGCGCGCGAGGCCCTCGTCGATCGTGCAGTTGGTGTTCTTCTTCGAAAACGCCTCGGTCGCGGCGCCGAACACGACGGCTTCCTCGCAGCCGGCGGCGATCGCGCCTTCCAGGCCTTTCATGTTGGGCACGAGTACGGGGTACGACACGCCGGGCTTGCGTGTGATGGCCGCCATCACGTCCGCGTTGTCGGCCATCTGCGGCACCCATTTGGGCGAGACGAAGGCGGTGGCTTCGATGACGGGCAGCCCGGCCGCCGACAGCAGGTCGATCAGCTCGACCTTGATCGCGGTGGGCACCGGCAGCGGTTCGTTTTGCAGGCCGTCGCGGGGACCGACTTCGACGAGCTTGACGCGGGAGGGGAGGGCCATGGGATGCGCTGCGGCAGGTGGGTCGTGTGAAGGCGCTATTTTAGCGCCCCGGGCACGTTGGAGTAATCGTCCGTCCACGGCCGGCTCCGCGGGAGCGCCGTCAGCGGCGTCCAGCCTTCCTCGTCGATCAGCGCACGCACGGGGTCGCCGCTACGCGCCAGCACGATCCACACGGATTCCATGGCGCCGAAGCGGTCCTCCGGCGGGAAGGCCATGCGCGGCCCCGGCTGCAGGGCCATCACGCCGGCGTCGGCGGCGAGCGTGGCAAGCACGGGGGCGAGATCGAGGTACTGATTGCTGATGTGGAAGATCAGCACACCGTCCGGTTTGAGCTTGCGCAGATAAAGGGCCAGCGCCTCGCGCGTCAGCATGTGCACGGGGATCGCGTCGGAACTGAAGGTGTCCACCACGATCGCGTCGTAGCGCCCGTCGGCCTCGCCGGCAAAGGTCAGGCGGCCGTCGCCGGTCACGATGCGCGCATCGGGCGCGCAGTCGGCGAGGAAGGTGAAGTAGCGGGGGTCGCGCGCGAGCCGCACCACCACCGGGTCGAGTTCGAAGAAGGCCCAGTCCTCGCCCGGCCGGCGGTAACAGGCGATCGTGCCCACGCCCATGCCGATGGCCGCGATCGCCATCGCGGCCGGCGGCCGGCGTTCGAGCACGTGGAAGAGCTGGCCGACGGGGCTGTCGCGGTGGTAGTAGGTCGTCGGCTCGCGGCGTTGCTCCGGGTTGCGATACTGCGCGCCGTGCACGGTGATGCCGTGCATCAGCACGTGCAGCTTGCCGGTGCGCTCCCGCATCACCGCGTGCACGCCGAAGAAACTCCGTTCGCGCGCGAGCACCGTGTCCGGGTTGTGAACGAACGGCGCCGCCAGCAGCACCACGCCCACCATCAGCCCGAAGCGCAGCGGCCGCCGGTGGCAGAGATACAGCGCCACGCCCAGAAACTCCAGGTACAGCCCGGTGACCCAGCCGCCGTGCGCGTACGGCCGCAGGTTCAGCAGCGTCAGCGCCGCATAGGCAGCCGCCAGCGCCAGTGGCCACAGCCAGTCGCCGGCGTTGAGGCGCGCGGCGCCCGCGGGCGGCGAGCGCAGCAGGCAGGCGAGCGCGATGACCAGCGGATATTCGTAGAGCGCATCGAAGGCGAGCGGCGCGACGAGGGCGTTGAAGATGCCGCCCAGCGCGCCGCCGGCCGCCATGCACAGGTAGAACTCCGTCAGGCGCGTGACGGGCGGGCGCGTGCGCGCGAGCTCGCCGTGGCACATCATCGCGCTCACGAAAAACACCGCCAGATGCACGAGCAGCACGGGCAGGTGATTGTTCAGCGTCCACACCAGGGCCAGCAGGATCACGAGCCACGGCTGCAGCCGCAGCATCCACGCGTGCGGCACCGGTGGCCGCGCCGCGAAGACGAGCACGAAGGTGAGCAGGTACAGGAACAGCGGGATGAGCCACAACAGGGGCACCGCCGCGATCTCGGCGGTCGCGTACTGCGTGACGCCCAGCAGCAGGCTGGACGGCGCGAAGGCCAGCACGATCCAGCGCAGGCGTTCGCGCCAGCGTGCGGCGGAGGGCTGGGCGGTGGCCGGCACCATCTCCGGCGCGCCCTCGGCGCCGCGCCAGCGCCAGCCGACGACCCCGCACAGCCCGACGAGCAGCACGAGCAACGCGCAGCCGGCCGACCACGCGAGGTTCTGCTGCGCGAGGCCGTAGCGCGGCTCGAGCACGAGCGGAAACGCGATCAGCGCGCCGAGGCTGCCGAGGTTGCTGGCGGCATAAAGAAAATACGGGTCCGCGGCGCGCGCGTGCCGCAGGCGCGAGAACCAGCGCTGCAGCAGCGGCGCGGTGGAGGCCAGGGCGAAGAACGGCAGCCCGAGCGCGGCGGTCAGCAGCCACAGCAGCGACAGCGCCGGGATCGCGTCGTCACCGGTACCCGTGTCCGCCGCGATCCGCATCGGCAGCGCGAGGAGGGCCATCCCGGCCAGCACCGCCAGGTGCACGAGGACCTGGCGGCGCAGACTGCCCGTCCGCGCGAGCGCGTGCGCGTAGCAGTAGCCCGCCAGCAACAGCACCTGGAAAAACATCGACGCCGTGGTCCACACGGCGGGCGAGCCGCCGAAACGCGGCAGGAGCTGCTTGGTGGCGAGCGGCTGCACCCAGAACAGCAGGCAGGCGCTGACGAGCAGCGTGAACGCGAAGAGGAGGGTCAGCGCGCGGGCGCTGGCGGGGGAGTGCAGGGGCACTCCCCCGTCCCGAGGGCTATTTCCGCTTTTCAGAAGGCGCTACTGTCCACGACGGCTTGCGCTTTTCCAGGAACGCCGTGAGGCCTTCCTGCGCTTCCTTCGTCGCGCGGACCTTGGCGATGTTCTTCGCGGTGGCGTTGACGATCGCCGGTGTCACGGCCTTGTCGCGCACGTCGCGGATCGCCAGCTTGGCGGCGACCATGGCCGCCGGTCCGCCCAAGTACAGGTCGCCGAGCATTTCGCCGACGCGTGCGCCGAGGTCGGCGTCTTCGCAGATCTCGTGCAGCAGGCCGATGCGCCAGGCTTCCGCGGCGTCGATCTCCTCGCCGGAGAGGAAATAGCGGTGCGCCTGGCGCGCGCCGATCGCGCCGACGATGTACGGGCTGATCATCGCCGGCAGGATGCCAAGGCGCACCTCGGTCAGGCGGAAGTTGGTGTCGCGCGTGCCGATCGCGATGTCGCAGGCGGCCACCAGGCCCGCGCCGCCGCCGCGTACCGCGCCGCGCACGGCGGCGATGGTCGGCTTTTTCATCGCGTAGAGCGTCTGGAACATGCCCGCCATCTCGCGCGCCGACGCCTCGTTCTGCGCGCGGCTGAACTTGGCCGAAGCGCGCATGTGGCCGATGTCGGCGCCGGCGGAGAAATTCTTGCCGACGGCGGTCAGCACGACCGCTCGCACCTTGGGGTCCTTTTCCAGCTTCTTCAGCACGGCGGTGAGCTGTTTCGTCATCGCCGGGTCGAAGGCGTTGTGCACTTCCGGGCGGTTCAGCGCGACCGTCGCGTTGCCGTCGGCGTCGAGGGTGAAGATGACACGGTCCGTCATGGGAGGAGGGCGATGGTGGCGGGAAGCGGGATTATAACGGGCGTCACATGCGAAACACGCCGAAGCGCGTCGGCGCGACCGGCGCGTTGACCGCCGCCGCGAGCCCTGCGGCGAGATGGCGCCGCGTATCGAGCGGGTCGATGATGCCGTCGTCCCACAATCGCGCGGTCGCGTAATACGGGTTCGACTGCCGCTCGTACTGGTCGAGCACCGGCGCCTTGAACGCGCGTTCCTCGTCCGCGCTCCACGCCTGGCCGGCGCGCTCCAGCGCATCGCGCTTGACCTGTGCGAGCACGCTGGCCGCCTGCTCGCCGCCCATGACCGAAATGCGCGCGGTCGGCCAGCTCCAGAGAAAGCGCGGGCCGAAGGCCCGCCCGCACATGCCGTAATTGCCGGCGCCGAAGCTGCCGCCGACGATGACGGTCAGCTTGGGCACGTTTGCGCAGGCGACGGCGGTCACCATCTTCGCGCCGTCCTTGGCGATGCCGCCGGTCTCGGCTTTTTTTCCGACCATGAAACCGGCGATGTTCTGCAGGAAGACCAGCGGGATGCCGCGCTGCGCGCACAGCTCGATGAAGTGCGTGCCCTTCAGCGCGGATTCCGAAAAAAGGATGCCGTTGTTGGCGACGATGCCGACCGGGAATCCTTCGAGGTGCGCGAAGGCGGTGACGAGCGTCGCCCCGTAACGCGCCTTGAATTCGTCGAATTCCGAGCCGTCCACGAGGCGCGCGATCACCTCGCGGATGTCGAAGGGCTGGCGCGGCGACACCGGCACGATGCCGTACAGCTCCCGCGGATCCAGCGCCGGGGGCCGCGGCGCCGCCATCGCGAGCGGGTTCACGGGGTTGCGGTTCAGGTGGCGGATCGCGCGCCGCGCGAGCACCAGCGCATGCGCATCGTCGTCGGCGAGGTGGTCGGCGACGCCGGAGAGCTTGGTGTGCACGTCGCCGCCGCCGAGTTCCTCGGCGGTCACGATCTCGCCGGTCGCGGCCTTCACCAGCGGCGGTCCGCCGAGGAAGATCGTGCCCTGGTTCTTCACGATGATCGTCTCGTCGGACATCGCCGGGATGTAGGCGCCACCCGCGGTGCACGAGCCCATCACGACCGCGACCTGCGCGATGCCGGCGGCCGACAGGTGGGCCTGGTGATAGAAGATGCGGCCGAAGTGCTCGCGGTCGGGGAACACCTCGTCCTGCGAGGGCAGGTGCGCGCCGCCGGAGTCCACCAGGACCACGCAGGGCAGGCGGTTCTCGGCGGCGACTTCCAGCGCGCGCAGGTGCTTTTTCACCGTCAGCGGAGTGTAGGTGCCGCCTTTCACGGTGGCGTCGTTGGCGATCACGACGCAGGCCTGGCCCTCGATCGCGCCGATGCCGGTGACGAGCCCGGCCGCCGGCACGGCTTCGTCGTACACCTGCCAGGCGGCGAGCGGGGACAGTTCGAGGAAGGGCGCGCCGGGATCGAGCAGCGCCGTGATGCGTTCGCGCACCGGCAGCTTGCCGCGCGAGACGTGGCGTTCGCGCGCCGCCGCCCCGCCGCCCTCGCGGGTTTGGGCGAGCCGGGTATTCAGTTCGTCGACGAGGCCGCGCATGCGCGCGTCCGCCGCCTTGAATTCGTCGCTGCCGGTCCTGAGCTTCGAGGCGTAAGCCGCCATTCAGTGCACCTGGCGGGACAGTTCGGCGTCGTAGGCCGCGAGCGCTTCCGCGCCGAAGCAGGCGAAGACAATGCTGTCGAACGAGGGCTCGTCGCGAAGGGCCTGGCTGCACTCCCGCACCGCGATGGTCACCGCCTGCGCCAGCGGATAACCGTAAACGCCGCAACTGATGGCGGGGAAGGCCAGGGTGCGCAGCCCGTGCGCGCGGGCGAGCGCGAGGCTCGCGCGGTAGCAGGACGCCAGCAGTTCGGGCTCGCCGTGCGTGCCGCCGTTCCACACCGGCCCCACGGTGTGAATGACGTGCTTCGCCGGCAGCCGGTAGCCGCGCGTGAGTTTCGCCTGGCCCGTCTTGCAGCCGCGCAGCGTGCGGCACTCGGCGAGCAGTTCCGGACCTGCCGCGCGGTGGATCGCGCCGTCCACACCGCCGCCGCCGAGCAGCGACGTATTCGCCGCGTTCACGATCGCGTCGACCGCGAGCGTGACGATGTTGACCTCCCGGGCTTCGAGCTTGTCGCGCATCGGCGGACGTTCAAAAGGGTCCCTTGGCCAGCCAGCGTTCGAGCTGTTCCAGCCGGTCCACGCCCCAGAACGGCTCGCCGTCCACGATGACGTAGGGCGAGCCGAACACGCCCAGCGCGATCGCGTCCTCGGTTTCCTTGCGCAGCCGTTCCTTCAGCGGGCCGGAGCCGATCGCGGCCAGGATGTCCTCGCGCGCGTAGCCCAGTGTGGCGGCGACGCCCGCCGTGACGTCCGGCGAAGAGATGTCCTTGTCGTCGACGAAAAACGCGCGGTAGAGCGCGAGCGCAAGCTGTTTCGCCGCTGCGGGATCCTGCTCCGCCGCCCAGTAGAACGCGCGCGACGGGGCCTGGCCCGCGATCGGGAATTTGGACGGCGTGTTGAGCGGGATGCCGTAGTGGCGCGCCGAACGCTGGATATCCTTGCGCGCGTAATCCTTCTTGAGAGGGATCAGTGGCAACGGCTGGCCGCCCGTCACCTTGAAAACCGCGCCGAGCAGGATGGGATGCCAGTTCACGGTGCGGCCATGCCGCCCGGCGAGCGCGTCTATTTTTTCCGCGCCCATGTAGCCGTAGGGTGAGGAAAAGTCGAACCAGAAATCGAGCGGCTGGGGCATGGGATGCTCCTGTTTATTGTTCGACGGCGGCGTGCCGCTTGCCGCGCTTGCGCAGCCAGCCGCCAAAAATCGCGGCGGGTATCGTGACGACCAGAAACACCGTGTGTTCGAGCGCGCTGCTCTGATCGCCCATCCCCAGACTGAGCAGTTCGCCGGCCACGAGGGAGCAGATCCCGAACATCAGCGCGACGTTCAGTTCAGTGCGGTTCGCGATGCGCGCCGCGACGTACCCGCCGAGCACGGTGCAGCCGCCGCCGATGGTCATCATGGCCGCTTTCAGCAGAAAGGATTCGCTGAATAGCGCGGCGAGCGCCTCCGGGTCTCCGCCGATGGCGATCCCGACGAGTATGGTCAACACGATGCCCGCGGCGAACGTGCCGCCGATATCGACGGCGAGCCCGATCAGGATCGCCTTGACGAAGGAGCCGTGCCGGTCGCCGCCGGTATCGGCGACCGTGGCTTTGGGCGGGGCGTACGGGTCCTCGGCCATGCGGGCTACATCCTTTCCACGGCCAGCGCGGTCGCTTCGCCGCCGCCGATGCACAGGGCGGCGACGCCGCGTTTCAGTCCGTATTGTTCGAGCGCGGCGAGCAGCGTGACCACGATGCGCGCGCCGCTCGCACCGATCGGATGGCCAAGCGCGCAGGCGCCGCCGTGCACGTTGACTTTCTCCGGCGGCAGCTTCAGGTCGTGCATGGCCGCCATGGTGACGACGGCAAAAGCCTCGTTGATTTCAAACAGGTCCACGTCGCGCGCCGCCCAGCCCGCCTTCGCCAGCACCTTCTCGATGGCGCCGACCGGCGCGGTGGTGAACCACGCCGGCTCGTGCGCGTGGGTCGCGTGCGCCACGATGCGGGCCAGCGGCTGCGCGCCGCGCCGCGCGGCTGCCGACTGCTTCATCAGCACCAGCGCCGCCGCGCCGTCGGAGATCGAACTCGAGTTCGCCGCGGTCACCGTGCCGTCCTTGCGGAACGCGGGCTTCAGTTGCGGGATCTTGTCGGGGTTGGCCTTCAAGGGCTGTTCGTCGATCTTCACCGTGACGTCGCCTTTTTGACCCTTGATCACGAAAGCCGCGATCTCGCGCTCGAAGGCGCCGCTCTTGATCGCCGCCTGCGCGCGCGTGAGCGAGGTGATGGCGTAGCGGTCCTGCGCTTCGCGCGTGAAGCCGTACTTCGCGGCGGTTTCCTCGGCGAAGACCCCCATCAGGCGCCCCTTGTCGTAGGCGTCCTCCAGTCCGTCGAGGAACAAGTGGTCCTTGATTTCACCGTGGCCGAGCCGCAGGCCGCCGCGCGCCTTCGGCAGCAAATAGGGCGCGTTCGTCATGCTTTCCATGCCGCCCGCCACCATCACCTCGTTGCTGCCCGCCAGGATGAGGTCGTGCGCGAGCATCGCCGCCTTCATTCCGGAGCCGCACATCTTGTTGATCGTCGTGCAGCCGGTGGCGAGCGGCAGGCCCGCGGCCAGCGCCGCCTGCCGCGCGGGCGCCTGGCCCTGGCCGGCGGAGAGCACGTTGCCCATGATCACTTCCTGCACGTCGCCGGGTTCAAGTCCCGCGCGTTCCACGGCCGCGCGGATCGCGGACGCGCCAAGGTCGGGTGCGGCGACGGATTTGAACTCGCCCTGGAAACCGCCCATGGGGGTGCGGGCGGCGCCGGCGATGACGATGGGGTCTTGGGACATGGGTTTACTCTTTCAGGAGAATCTCACCACAGAGGCACAGAGGCACGGAGGAACACAATCAATCGAGCTTCCTTTCACTGGCATTTCTCCGTGCCTCTGTGCTTCTTTGGTTCCATCGTGGTTTTGTCACCGCAACGCGGCCAGCCGGTCCAGGCATTCCAGCGTTTCCGCCTCCAGCGCCTCGACCAGCGCCGCCGCGGGCAGGGCGCGCGACAACGCCACGGCCTGGCCGCACCACATCGAGACGAGATCCGTGTTGCCCGCCTTCGAAGCCGCTGCACGCATCGGCCCGGTCAGCAGATTCTGCGCCGGGAACGCGAGCTGCGGCGCGTCGTGCGCGGCCATCTCGCGCATGAACCGGTTGGCAAGCCCGCGCGCGGGTTTGCCGGAGAACTTCTCGGTGATCCGCGTTTCGTCCTCGCGCGCGGCGAGCAGCCGCGTCTTGTAGGCGGGCGCGATGCCGCATTCCGCGCACGGCAGGAACGCGGTGCCCATCTGCACGGCCTGCGCGCCGAGCGCGAGCGCCGCCGCGATGCCCGCGCCGTCCATGATGCCGCCCGCCGCGACCACCGGCGTGCGCACCTTGCGTGCGATGAGCCGCACCAGCGCGAACGTGCCGGTCATCGCATCGTAGGGATCGCGCAGGTAGGAGCCGCGGTGGCCGCCCGCTTCCGCGCCCTGCGCGACGATGAAGTCCACGCCGAGCGCTTCCAGTTCCTCGGCCTCGGCCACGCAGGTGGCGCTGCCGCCGACCCGGGTGCCGCCGCCCTGCAGGCTGCGGATGCGGTCGGCGGGCAACCGCCCAAGGTGATAGGTGAGCACCGCGGGACGCACGTCCTCGACCACCGACAACTGCGCGGCGAGATCGGGCGTGTAGGGCGGCTTGACCGGCGCCGGCGGCGGCAGGCCCAGCTCCGCGTAATAGCCCGCGACCGCATCGATGGCGCTGCGCTGCGCGTCCGCGGGAATCGCCGGCGGCAGGGAAGACACGAACAGGTTGAGATTGAAAGGTGCATCGGTTTCCGCGCGCACCGCTTCGCAGTCGCGCTGCATGGCTTCCGGCTGCGTGTAGGCAAAGCCGAACGAACCCAGCGCGCCGGTTTTGGCCACGGCCGTCACCAGCGCGGGCGTGGTGGCGCCGCCCGCCATCGGCGCCTGGATGATCGGCAGGCGGAGACCGAGGGTGTCGCAGAGCGGGGTGCGCAGGCGGGGCATCAGGCGGTCTCCTCGAACAACTCGCGC
Organism: Burkholderiales bacterium; assembly: GCA_050741255.1. Lineage (GTDB taxonomy): Bacteria > Pseudomonadota > Gammaproteobacteria > Burkholderiales > SG8-41 > CAZXNF01. The sequence goes on from JBOIEQ010000030.1 coordinate 22,613, forward strand.
CCGATCAGCCAGCGCCGGATCTCCGACGTCCCCGCGCCGATCTCGTACAGCTTTGCGTCCCGCAGCAAGCGCCCGGCCGGGTAGTCGTTGATGTAGCCGTTGCCGCCGAGAATCTGGATCGCGTCGAGCGCAAGCTTCGTTGCGCTTTCCGCCGCGTACAGGATGGCCCCGGCCGCGTCCTTGCGCGTCACGCGCCCGTCGTCGCAGGCCCGGCCCACCGCATACACGTAAGCCCGGCTCGCGTTCATCGTCGTGTACATGTCCGCCAGTTTGCCCTGTATCAGCTGGAATTCGCCGATCGCCTGCCCGAACTGCTTGCGGTCGTGGACGTAGGGCAGCACGGTGTCCAGGCACGCCTGCATGATGCCGAGCGGCCCGCCGGCGAGCACCGCGCGCTCGACATCGAGCCCGCTCATCAGCACGCCGGTACCGCGGCCGACCTCGCCCAGCACGTTGTCCGCCGGCACCTCGCAGTTCTGGAACACCAGTTCGCAGGTGTTGGAGCCGCGCATGCCCAGCTTGTCGAGCTTCTGCGCCGTCGTGAAGCCCTTGAACGTCTTCTCGACGAGGAAGGCGGTGATGCCGCGCGGCCCGGCGGCGGGGTCCGTCTTCGCGTAGACCACCAGCGTGTCCGCGTCGGGGCCGTTGGTGATCCACATCTTGCTGCCGTTGAGGATGTAGCGGTCGCCCTTCTTTTCCGCGCGCAGTTGCATGGAGACCACGTCGGAGCCCGCGCCCGGTTCGCTCATCGCCAGCGCGCCCACGTGCTCGCCGGACATCAGCTGCGGCAGATACTTTTTTTTCTGCGCGTCGCTGCCGTAGCGCCGGATCTGGTTCACGCACAGGTTGGAATGCGCGCCGTAGGACAGCCCCACCGACGCCGAGCCGCGCGACAACTCCTCCATCGCCACGATGTGCGCGAGATAGCCGAGCCCGGCGCCGCCGTGCTCTGCCTCGACGGTGATGCCGAGCAGTCCCAGGCGGCCGAGCCGCGGCCACAGGTCGCGCGGAAACTCGTTGCTGCGGTCGATTTCGGCCGCGCGCGGCGCGATTTCCTTCGCGGTGAAGTCCGCGACCGTCGTCCGCAGCAGGTCCAGCGTGTCGCCGAGCCCGAAGTCGAATGCCGGACCGGCGGCGGCTTTCATGCGCCGTGCTTCGCCTTGCTGTCGGCCGGCGCCTGCGCGCGCTCGAACATGCCGTAGTCGCGGATCACCCCCGCGACGCGCAGCCGGTAGTCGCGAAAGATGCCGCCGCGGCCTTTGGCCTGGGCGATGCGGTGTTCGGCGAGGGTGCGCCAGCCGGCCACGCAGGCTTCATCGCGCCAGAACGACAGCGACAGGTACTTTCCGGAGGTGGTCAGGCTCTGGAAACGCTCGATCGAGATGAAGCCTTCGGACGCCTCCAGCACCGGCCGCAGTTCCGCGGCGAGATCGAAGTACTCCTGCTGGCGCCCGGGTTGGGGTTCGACCTCGAAAATGATGGCTATCATTTACATTTAATTCAATATGTTACAAATTGACGTTAACGTCAACGTCACTAAGCGACTTTCTTGTCGCCCTGCGCCAGGAGCTGGCGGCACTGCGTTTCGAAGAAGCTGATCTCGTTCAGCATCACGGCGATGTCCTCCTGCTGCTGTTCGAGCATGCCCCTTCTCCGCTCCAGCCGGCCGAGGAATTCGCGCAATTGCTTCTTCTCGTCGCGCGCGAGGTCGTAGAGATCGAACAGATCCTTGATGTCCGCCAGCGTAAACCCCAGGCGCTTGCCGCGCAGCGTAAGCTTGAGGCGCACGCGGTCGCGGTGACTGAAGAGGCGGCTCGTGCCTTCCCGAGCCGGCGTCAGAATGCCTTGGTCCTCGTAGAACCGCAGGGTTCGCGTGGTGATGCCGAACTCTTTGGCCAGATCCGAGATCGTATAGGTTTCGCTCATTGTGCAATGCAAAAAAACTGATTAAAATCAGATATAAGCATTACTATCCTAGTCTAACATTTACGTAAACGTCAATGCCTGATTCTGTTGCGCCCCGTACCGCCGCTCCCCCTGTTGTTCAAACCCCCACAGACGTTGCCCGGCCCGCCTCGCCGCTGACCCATCCGTGGCGCGAGCCGCCCGCGCTGGGCGCTGTCACAGAAGTGGCCCCCGGCGTGTTCTGGCTGCGCATGCCGCTGCCGTTCGCGCTCGACCACATCAACCTGTGGCTGTTGCAGGACGGCGACGGTTGGACCATCGTCGATTGCGGGTTCGCGACCGACGCGGCGCGCGGCGCCTGGGAAAGCCTCTTCGCCACCGTCGTCGCCCCGCAGCGCGTGACGCGCATCCTCGTCACCCATTTCCATCCCGACCACTTCGGGCTCGCGCGCTGGCTCGCGGACCGCTGGGCGGCGCCGGTGTATCTCGCCGCGCCGGAGTTCGCGGCGGCCCGCGGCTGGCTCGACGGCGCGCCCCTGCATACGCGCGAGGCGAACCTCGCTTTGTTTCGCGAACACGGCCTCGATCTCGGCGACGAGGCGCGCGCGTTCGCCACGGGCAACCTGTACCAGAAGGGCGTACCCGCGATCCCCGAGCGCGTCGAAGCGTTGTACGACGGCGACGTCCTCGCGATCGGCGGCCGCGGCTGGCGCGCCATCACCGGCTACGGCCATTCGCCGGAGCACGTGTCCTTCTACTGCGACGAGCTGAAGCTCATGATCGCCGGCGACATGGTGCTGCCGCGCATCAGCACCAACGTCAGCGTGCAGGCCCGCGACCCCGACGCCGATCCGCTGAACCGTTTTCTGGCGTCGCTCCGGCGCTATGCCGAGCTGCCCGCGGACACGCTGGTGCTGCCCTCCCACGGGCTGCCGTTCCGCGGCCTGCACGAGCGGCTCGCGCAGTTGCAGGCCCACCATGTGGACCGGTTGGCGGAACTGGTGGAGGCCTGCGCCGAACCGCGGCCCGCAGCCGAACTGATGAAAGTCATCTTCCGGTGGCCGCTCGACACGCACCAGACCTTCTTCGCGATGGGCGAAACGCTTTCCCATCTCAACAAACTCATGCACGATGGCACGCTGGCGCGCATCCGGGGCGAAGACGGCTACCGGTTCGTCGTGCCGGCGTCCGCGGCGGCGCACGCACAACAACCGGCAGGACAGGAGGAAAGCGCTCGATGAAACCGTCCAGGGCACCGTCGAAGGTGACATCGTTACCGCGCGCCTCGGCCGCAACCGTCAACCAAACGGCGCCGGCCGATCCCGCTGCCGCCGCGCCCGAACCGGCCGCGCTCGCGCAGTCATTCGCGCAGATCGCGCAGACCTCGGGCAAGCTGGTCGCCGACTTCATGCAGCGCCATGCCGCGCACGGCTGGATGCCGGAAGACAACCTCGGCCTCACCAGGGCCTTCACGAACCTGGCGACCCAATGGTGGTCGGATCCCGCCAAGGCCGCCGAGGCGCAGGTGAAAATGTGGCACGACTACTCGATGCTCTGGCAGAACACGTTCGTGCACCTGTGGGGCGCGCCGACACCGCCCGTGATCGAGCCCGCCAAGTCCGACAAGCGCTTCCGGCACGAGGACTGGCAGAGCAATTTCATGTACGACTTCATCAAGCAGTCCTACCTGATCGCCGCCAAGCACGTGCAGGGCGCGGTGGCCGGCGTCGAGGGACTCGACGCCAAGACCGCGCAGAAGGTCGAGTTCTACACGCGGCAGTACATCGACGCGCTCGCGCCGACGAACTTCCTGCTGACCAACCCGGAGGCGATGCGCGAGACGCTCGCCAGCGGCGGCAAGAACCTGGTCAAGGGGCTGAACAACCTGCTCGGCGACCTCGATCGCGGCGGCGGCGAGCACCTGCGCGTCACCATGACCGACGCCGACGCCTTCAAGGTCGGCGGCAATCTCGCCGTGACGCCGGGCAAGGTCGTGTTCCAGAACGAGCTCATGCAGCTCGTCCAGTACGCGCCGCTGACGGATACGCAGTTCCGGCGCCCGCTGCTGATCGTGCCGCCGTGGATCAACAAGTACTACATCCTCGACATGCGCGAGAAGAACTCCTACGTGCGCTGGGCCACGCAGCAGGGGCACACGGTCTTCATCGTGTCGTGGATCAACCCGGACGCCGCGCTCGCGCGGATGGGCTTCGAGAACTACGTCGAGTTCGGCGTGCTCGCCGCGCTGGACGCCATCGAGAAAGCCACCGGCGAGCGCGAAATCGACGCCGTCGGCTTCTGCCTCGGCGGCACGCTGCTCGCGAGCACCCTGGCGGTGATGGCGCAGAAAAAGGACGACCGCGTGAAAAGCGCGACCTTCTTCGCCAGCCTGGTCGACTTCGGCGACCCCGGCGAACTGGGCGTCTTCATCGACGAGGAGCAGGTGGCCAACCTCGAGAAGAAGATGAACGAGCGCGGCTTCCTCGAAGGCTCCGAGATGGCCGCCACCTTCAACATGCTGCGCGCGAACGACCTCATCTGGTCGTTCGTCGTCAACAACTACCTGCTGGGCCGCGACCCGTTCCCGTTCGACCTGCTGTACTGGAACTCGGACTCCACGCGCATGCCCGCGGCCATGCACAGCTTTTACCTGCGCAAGATGTACATCGAGAACAAGCTGCGCGAGCCCGGCGGCGTCACGCTGTGCGGCGTGCCCGTCGACCTGTCGAAGGTGAAGGTGCCGATGTACTTCATCTCCACCGTCGAGGACCACATCGCGCCGTGGAAATCCACCTACGCCGGCGCCCGCATCTTCGGCGGGCCGGTGCGCTTCGTGCTCGGCGGCTCGGGCCACATCGCGGGCATCATCAACCCGCCGGCGTCGAACAAGTACGGGTTCTGGACGAACGACGGCACCCTCGACGTCGCCCCCGACGAGTGGCTGAAGGCCGCGACCCAGCACCCGGGCTCGTGGTGGACGGACTGGGCCGAGTGGGTGAAAGCCCATGCGGGCGAGCAGGTGCCCGCGCGGGTGCCCGGCGAAGGCGGCCTCAAGGCGCTTGAAGACGCGCCCGGATCGTATGTGAAGGTGAAACCCGACGAAGCCGTGGCTTGAGAGGTTGTTGACCAGATTGTTGATGTACACCGTTCGTGCTGAGCGCAGCGCCGGAGGCGCGAAGTCGAAGCACAGCAAATACTGATTGAAGGGCTTTTGTATTTCGACTTCGCTACGCTACGCTCAATACGAACGGACTCTCAGGCACTTTCAATAGATCACTAAACAACAACAAGCACCAAAGGCTGCCCGGCGCAGCCGCCCTCGTATCGCCGGAACCTTGGAGGAGGTTGCATGAAAACCGCAGTCATTGCCCTTGCGGGGGCCGTCCTGACCGCCGCGTTGCCCGCCGCTGCCCAGCAGCAGGCCTACCCCTACAAGCCGATCCGCTACATCGTCGGCTTCACGCCCGGCACCGCCACCGACATCGTGGCCCGCATCGTCGGCCAGAAGCTGTCCGAGCGCTGGGGCCAGCAGGTCATCGTGGACAACCGCGTCGGCGCGGCGGGCACCATCAGCGCCGCGATGGTGGCGCGGGCCGACCCCGACGGCTACACGCTCTACATGGCGGCCTCCACCTTCGTGGTGACGCCCTACCTGATGCCGGTCACCTACGACATCTTCAAGGACTTCGCGCCGGTGATCCTGATGGTGGACCTGCCCACCGTGCTGATCGTGCCGCCGCAGCTCGGCGTGAATTCCGTGAAGGAGCTCATCGCGCTCGCCAAGTCCAAACCAGGCGCGCTCAACTACGCGGACACCGGGCCCGGCACGTCCAGCCAGGTCGGCGCGGAACTGCTGCGCTCGCTGGCCGGCATCGACCTGACGCAGGTCTCGTTCAAGAGCGCCGCCGACGCCCTGAACGGCGTCGTGCGCGGGGATATCGGGGTGTACTACCCCAACCTGGCGGCCGCGCTGCCGCTGATCAAGCAGGGCCGCGTGAAGGCGCTCGCCGTCAGCAGCGCCAAGCGCACGGCGGCCGCGCCGGACATTCCGTCCATGGCGGACAGCGTGCCGGGCTTCGATTCCGCCACCTTCTACGGCATCGTGGTGCCCGCGCGCACCCCCAAGGCCGTCATCGCGAAGCTCAACGCCGAGGTCGCCGCCATCCTGGAACTGCCCGACATTCGCGAGAAACTGCTGGGCCTCGGCGCGGAGGTGATCTCGGGCCCGCCGCAGGCGCTCGCCGACCGCATGCGCAAGGAAAACACGCAGGTGGGCAAGCTGGTGAAGGAAATCGAAGCGCGGGAAAAGAAACGCTGAATCCACGGGGGAGCCGGACATGCAGAAGCCCTGCCGCAACAGCTGTACCGTACCATCCTTGCTGGGCGCCCTGACGCTGGCCGCCGTGCTGCCAGCAAACGCCCAGTCGCCATCGCCGCAGCCATCCCAGTACCCCACCAAGCCGGTGCGCTACCTCGTCGGCTTCTCGGCCGGCACGGCGACCGACATCGTGGCCCGGCTGATCTCGCAGAAGCTGTCCGAGCGCTGGGGCCAGCAGTTCATCGTGGACAACCGCGTCGGCGCCGCCGGCACCATCAGCGTCGCCATGGCGGCGCGCGCCGAACCCGACGGCTACACGCTCTACATGGCCTCCGCGACCATGGTGTCCGCGGACTTCTTCGTGCCCGGCGTGACCTACGACGTGTTCCGGGATTTCGCCCCGGTGATCCTGATGGCCGAGCTGCCGACGGTGCTGATCGTGCCGCCGCAGCTCGGGCTCAACTCCGTGAAAGACCTCATCGCGCTGGCCAAATCCAAACCCGGCGCGCTCAACTACGCGCACTCCGGGCAGGGCACCGGCAGCCACATCGCCGCGGAATTGCTCCGCTCGATCGCCGGCATCGACCTCCAGGAAGTCTCGTTCAAGATTTCGGGCGATGCCCTGAACGCCATCATCCGCGGCGACGTCGCCGTGTACTACCCCAACCTCGCGGCGGCGCTGCCGCTGATCCGGCAGGGCCGGGTGAAGGCGCTGGCCGTGAGCAGCGCCAGGCGTTCCAGCGTGGCGCCGGATCTCCCGCCGATGTCCGACACCGTGCCGGGCTTCGATGTGTCGAGTTTTTATGGCATTGTCGTGCCCGCGCGGACACCGAAGGCCGTCATTGCCCGGCTGAACGCGGCGGTGGCGGAAATCCTCCAGGACCCCGGGGTACGCGACAAACTGCTCGGCCTGGGCGCGGACGTCGTCGCGGGGTCGCCGGAAAGCCTGACCAAACGGATGCAGTTCGAGCGCGACCAGGTGACCCGGCTGGTCAAGGACATCGAAGCCCGGGAACGCAAAGTCAAAGCAAAGGGATAACACGAAACATGATTCACGTACTGTGGTCGCAAACGAACGTCGATGAATTCGGCACCCGGGTCCCGGACCTGCTGGCGCAGAAGAAGGTGGAGTGGAAGATGGTGCACGTGCCCGACGACGGCGGGCCGATCTCCGCGGACGACCTGAAGAAGGTCGAAGTCGCCTGCACCACGCGCGACGTGCGCTTCTCCGAGGAACGCTTCAAGCGCTTCGTCCAGGTCTGCGAGAACGCGCCCAACCTCAAGTGGATCCACTTCCACAGCTCCGGCATCAGTCAGCACAAGTGGCTGCCGCCCGTCATGGCGCGCGGCGTCAAGGTGACCACCGCCACCGGCATGAACGCGGAACCGGTCGCGCAGACCGGCCTGCTCGGCATCCTGATGCTGGGGCGCCGCGCGCCGCGCTGGATCGCCGGCCAGCAGAAGCGCGAGTGGATGCCGCTGCGCGGCGACGGCGTGCCGCCGGACCTGGAGGGGGAAACGGTGGTGATCGTCGGCGTCGGCGCCATCGGCAACCGCGTCGCCGAATTCTGCAAGATGCTGCGCATGAAGGTGATCGGCGTGCGCCGCAGCCCCAAGCGCGAGGGCGACCACGCGGACGAGATCCAGCCGCCCGGGAATTTCAAGGCGCTGCTGCCCAAGGCCGACTGGGTGGTGCTGGCCTGCCCGCTGACCAGCGAGACGAAGCACCTGCTCAACGCCGAAACCTTCGCCCTGATGAAACCCTCCGCCTTCGTCGTCAACATCGCGCGCGGCGAGGTGATCGACGAGGACGCCCTGATCGACGTCCTCACGAAGAAAAAGATCGGCGGCGCCTTCCTCGACGTGTTCCGGGAAGAACCGCTGCCATCGTCGTCGCCGCTGTGGAACCTGCCGAACACCATCTGCGCCCCGCACATGGGCGGCGGCGCGCGGGGCAACGAATGGCGCGGCGCGGAGTTCTTCGTCAACAACCTCGAGCTCTACAGCAAGGGGAAGACGATGGTGAACGAACAGGCCGCGCCGTAACCAAGGCTTCGTCACACCGGCGTAGGCCGGTGTCCAGACGCCTGAATTCACTGGATGCCGGCCTACGCCGGCATGACGATTCCTTGAGGTTAGTGCTGGCGGCTCGACCGGCTTACTTCAACAACCCCCGCGCCTCCGTAACCTGCGCCTTCAGATTCTGCAGCAGCCGCACCTCCGGCGAGGGCGCGCAGTTCGCGTAACCCACCCCCAGCTCGCGCAACTGCGCCGCGTTGCGCGGGAACACCGCGTTGTTCATCGGCAGGGCCAGCCGGGTGACACCGCTCTTCTTCACCGCGGCCGCGACGCGGTCGATGGTCGCCACCAGCTTGGGATGGTTCGTCTGGCCGGCCACGCCCAGCGCGCGCGACATGTCGGCAGGTCCCACCACCACCAGGTCCACGCCCTCGGTCGAGGCGATCTGGTCGATCTCGTCCAGCGCGGACAGCTCCTCGATCATGATCGCCAGCATGATTTCCCGGTTGGACTGCTCCATGTGGTCCTTGGGGGCCACCTTGCCGTAGTCGGACGCGCGCGTGCCCGACGCCATGCCGCGGGCGCCGAGCGGCGCGTAGCGCACGGCCTGCACCGCTGCGCGGGCGTCCGCCGCGCTGTTCACGTGCGGGAGCTGGATACCCTGCACGCCCATGTCCAGCAGGCGCAGGAGGAAGGCCGGGTCGAAGCCGGGCGGGCGCACGATAGGCGTCACCCCCACGCGCTCCGCCGCCATCACCATGAGCTGCACGTCGCGCAGGTCGAAGCTGGTGTGCTCCAGGTCGATGAAGGCGGCGTCGAAGCCGGCGTGGCCGATCAGCTCGACGATCTGCGGGTCGGCGATGCCGCCGACGTAGGTGCCGAAGGCCATGCCGCCTTCGCGGACGATGCGTTTGGCGCGGTTTTCTAACATGGTTCCTCCATCAAACGCTACGTTGCTATTATGGCCAGCGAGAGCTGAGAGTAGTGATTTCTGGAAACAGGATCAAGCAGGGAAACTCAAAGTTGTCGGGGCGCTGAATGAACCAAGTGGAAAAAATGCCAGACGCACTCTCTGACGATACCTGGCTTGTATTGAACCGCCCTGATGGGACAGTTAACCGAGTGCCATTTCTGCTGCACTTTGCTGCGATTGCGTTGATCGCGGTGGCCCTTGTTTGGTGGATATTTGGTGGTTCAAGTTCGCGTCATTTACTTGCCCCGAGTTTGCTTTTGCTTGGTGTTTTTATGAATCGCTTAGGACTTCGTCTTGAACGAAAAATACGCTATGTCCCTTGTTTTTGGTTGGATTCCAACGGTGTTCATTACACTCCTAGTTGGGACGGCAGTGTGAGGAATGGCATGAGATTGATTCCTTGGCCTGAACTAAGCGATGTTAAGTATGTGGACGCTGAATATAGTGAACTGCATCTGACGCAAGTTCACTTCGTTCATAGGGTGCAAATCGGATATGAGGACGCACAAAAAGCAATATCAATTATCCGAGAGCAAATTGCGAAGAACGTAAGTCAAGAAGGTTTGCATTCCTAATTGGCAGAAAGATCTTCTTGGGTAACGTCATATTGGTGCATATGTATCTTTCGACGCCCCCATTCTGTGCGTCAGTTCATTAGTTTTTCCGTAAGTCGCTAAGTCCCCACAATTTATGGCCATGGCATAGACGTTGCGTGGTCTCCTCCACTACCAAGAGGAGCCCCGCCATGAAGTCCGTTGCCCGCCTGCTGTCCCCCCTGTTCGCCCTGGCCCTGATCGCGGCCGCCCCCCTCGCCAGCGCCCAGTCCGGCCTGGACGACGTGATGAAGGCGAAAATGATCAAGATCGCCGTCCCGACCGACTTCCCGCCCTATGGCTTCGTCGGGCCGGACCTCCAGCCCCAGGGACTGGACGTGGACATGGCCAAGCTGATCGCCGCCAAGCTCAAGGTGAAGCTCGAACTGGTGCCCGTGACCAGCGCCAACCGCATCGCCTACCTCCAGACCAAGAAGGCGGAGCTGGTGATCTCCACCCTGGGCAAGAACCTGGAGCGGGAGAAGGTGATCGACTTCACCGCCGCCTATTCGCCTTTCTTCCAGGCTGTGTTCGGCGGCAAGGGCGTGGCCGTGAAATCGGCCGCCGACCTCGGCGGCAAGTCGATTTCGGTGACGCGCGGCGCCATCGAGGACATGGAGCTGACCAAGCTCGCCCCGCCCAGCACCGACATCAAGCGCTTCGAGGACAACAACGCGACCGTGGCGGCCTTCGTCTCCGGCCAGACGCAGCTGATCGCGACAGGCGCCTCGGTGGCGGCCAACATGATCGACAAGAACCCGAAGCTCGGCGCGGAACTCAAGTTCGTGCTGAAGGATTCGCCCAACTTCATCGGCGTGGCCAAGGGCGACGCCAAGCTGATCGCCGCGGTGAACGCGATCATCGCCGACGCCAAGAAGTCCGGCGACCTGGAGAAGATGGCGCAGAAGTGGCTGGGGCGCGGGACGGGTGAACTGCCTAACTAGGACCGTCATGCCGGCGAAGGCCGGCATCCATTTAGGCGCTACGTGCCTGTGACTTCGTTCTCAATGGATTCCCGCCTGCGCGGGAATGACGGTCTTTATGCGTCATGCCTTTCAATGGATACCGGCCTCCGCCGGTATGACGGCCTAAACCCGTGAACATCGAATTCGACTTTCTGGCAGTCCTCGAGCAGTGGCCGCTGCTGCTCAAGGGCATCGCGGTCACGATTGCGCTGACGGCCGCTGCCGCGCCCGTGGGCCTCGCGGTCGGCACCGCCTGTGCGTGGGTGCGGGCGGAAGGGCCGGCGTGGTTGAAGTGGCCGATCGGCGCGTACGTCGAGGTGATCCGCAACACGCCCTTTATCGTGCAACTGTTCTTCATCTTCTTCGGCCTGCCGAACCTCGGCATCAAGCTCTCGCCGGAAACGGCGTCGGTGCTGACGATGGTGATCAACCTCGGCGCCTATTCCACCGAGATCGTGCGCGCGGGCATCCAGAACACGCCGCGCGGGCAGATCGAGGCGGCGCAGAGCCTCGCCATGGACCGCTGGCAGATCTTCACGCGGGTGGTGCTGCCCCCGGCCTACAAGCGGGTATGGCCGGCGACGGTGAGCCAGATCATCATCGTGATGCTGGGCTCGGCGGTGTGCGGCCAGATTTCCGTGCCGGAGCTGTTCTACGCGACCAACCTCATCCAGAGCCGCAACTTCCGCGCCTTCGAGGCGTTCATCATCGGCACGCTGCTGTATCTCGCCCTGTCGATCCTCCTGCGCCGGTTCCTGAACTGGATCGGCCCGCGCTTCCTGTTCGGGTCGCGATAGCCGCCATGGTCGAATTCACCCTCTGGGACATTGTCCGCAACCTGCTGCTGGCGGCGCGCTGGACGATCGCGCTGTCGCTGATGGCCTTCGTCGGCGGCGGCATCGTCGGGCTGGCGCTGCTGGTGCTGCGGGTGTCGAAGGTGCGCGGGTCCGAATTGTTCGTCGGCGGCTACGTGCAGGTCTTCCAGGGCACGCCGCTGCTGATGCAACTCTTCCTTGCCTATTTCGGCCTGGGGCTGATGGGCATCGACGTTTCGCCGTGGGTCGCGGCGGCGCTGGCGCTGACGCTGTACACCAGCGCGTTCCTGACGGAAATCTGGCGCGGCTGCGTGGAGGCGATCCCCAGGGGGCAGTGGGAGGCCGCGATGAGCCTCGCCATGAACTTCCGCGAACAGATGTTCCGCGTGATCCTGCCGCAGGCGCTGCGTATCGCCATTCCGCCCACCGTCGGCTTCCTCGTGCAGGTGGTGAAGGGCACGGCGCTGGCCTCGGTGATCGGCTTCGTCGAGCTGACGAAGACCGGCACGCTCATCACCAACGCTACCTTCAAGCCCTTCCTCGTCTATACGTGCGTCGCGCTGATGTACTTCGCGCTCTGCTACCCGATCTCGGCGTGGAGCCACAAGCTGGAAAGGAAAATCCGTGCCGGTCATTGAACCCATCGTAGAGATCAAGGGGCTGCGCAAGCGCTTCGGCACGAACGAGGTGCTGAAGGGCATCGACATGTCCGTCGCGCCCGGCGAGGTGATCGCCATCATCGGCAAGAGCGGCTCGGGCAAGAGCACGCTGCTGCGCTGCGTGAACGGGCTGGAGGTGTTCCAGGAAGGCGCGCTCAGCGTCGCCGGCAAGCCATTGCTGCACGACGAACCCAAGGCCATGCGCGAGCTGCGCCAGAGCGTCGGCATGATCTTCCAGGGCTTCAACCTGTTTCCGCACCTGACGGTCGGCCGCAACGTGATGCTGGCGCCGACGCTGGTCAAGCACCAGCTCCACTCGGAAACCGAGGCGACGGCGCGCAAGCTGCTGGAACGCGTGGGCCTCGCGGAAAAGTTCGACGCCATGCCGGACCGCCTGTCCGGCGGCCAGCAGCAGCGGGTGGCGATCGCCCGCGCGCTGGCGATGGAGCCGGCGGTGCTGCTGTGCGACGAGATCACCTCCGCGCTGGACCCGGAACTGGTGGGCGAGGTGCTGAGCGTGGTGGAGTCGCTCGCCGCCGACGGCATGACGCTGCTGATGGTGACGCACGAGATGAACTTCGCGCGCAAGGTGAGCGACCGCGTGGTGTTCATGCACGCCGGCCGCATCCACGAAAGCGGCCCGCCGGAGACGGTGTTCGGCAATCCGCAGACCGCGGAACTCAAGCAGTTCCTGTCCGCGCTGCATTAGCCGGGTGTTGAAGTATTCCGTTCGTGCTGAGCGGAGCGCCGCAGGTGCGAAGTCGAAGCACTAGAGCCTGTTATGGACCTAAACGTATGCGGCGAACGCGGGAGTCGGGGTTCAGTGCTAGGAGCCGCTCGCGCCGCAGTGCCGGACAC